>CANFQF010000048.1 GCA_947449025.1 Comamonadaceae bacterium | reverse complement strand
GGCGGTGGCCATGCGCCAGGCCCCAATCGAAGCGGCGACCAGGTGCACCTCGTGCTGCGACTGCGGCAGCCAGCGGCCAAAGATGAATTCATCGAGCGGGCCGAGGATGAGGCCCTTGGGACCACCGGCTGCGCCGGGCACCACGCCGATGTCGGCCGCCTGCAGGCCGTGGCGCGCGATATGGCGCCGTGCGGCAGGGCCGGCATAGAGGCGGAGGGCGCGGGGCATAGCTTACTTCTTGAGGCCCTGCAATTTGGCAAACGCCCCGGCCATCGCTGAATCGAGCTTTTGCGGGGCCGGCGCGCGCTGGCCGCGAGCGGCGTGCTCGTAGCGGTTGTCGCCGCCCCGCCCTGCACCACCACCTGTGCCACCGCCGGCACCGGCCCCCTCGCGTCGTCCACCGCCCTGCCCTTGCGGCGCGCCGAGCTTCATGGTCAGGCTGATGCGCTTGCGCACCGGGTCGACTTCCAGCACCCTCACCTTGACGATGTCGCCGGTCTTGACCACCTCGCGCGCGTCGTTGACGAACTTGTGCGAGAGCTGGCTCACGTGCACCAAGCCGTCCTGGTGCACGCCCAGGTCAATGAAGGCGCCAAACTGTGCCACGTTGCTCACCGTGCCTTCGAGCTCCATGCCCTCGCGCAGGTCGGCAATGTCTTCCACCCCGTCGTTGAAGCGGGCGACCTTGAAGTCGGGGCGCGGGTCGCGGCCGGGTTTTTCCAGCTCGGTGAGGATGTCGCGCACGGTGATGACGCCAAACTGTTCGTTGGCAAACAACTCCGGCCGCAGGGTCCTCAGCATCTCGGCGCGGCCCATCACCTCCTGCACCGGGCGGGCCAGTTGGGCCAGCATCTTCTCGACCACCGGGTAGGTTTCGGGGTGCACACCGGTGATGTCCAGCGGGTTGTCACCGCCGCGAATGCGCAGGAAGCCGGCGCTTTGTTCGAAGGTCTTGGGGCCCAGGCCCGACACCTCCAAAAGTTGCTGGCGACTTTTGAAGGCACCGTTGGCTTCACGCCAGCGCAGCACCGACTTGGCCACGGTGGCCGACAGCCCCGAAACGCGCGAGAGCAGCGGCACCGAGGCGGTGTTGAGGTCGACACCGACGCCGTTCACGCAGTCTTCCACCACCGCGCCCAGCTGGCGCGCGAGTTCCGACTGGTTCACGTCGTGCTGGTACTGGCCGACGCCGATGGACTTGGGGTCGATCTTCACCAGCTCGGCCAGCGGGTCCTGCAAGCGCCGGGCGATGCTGGCCGCGCCGCGCAGGCTCACATCGACATCGGGCATTTCCTGCGAGGCAAATTCACTGGCCGAATACACCGAGGCCCCGGCCTCGGACACCACCACCTTTTGCAGGCCGGCAAAGCGCTCGGCCTCGGGCCCGGTGAGGGTGGACAGGCGCTTGATCAAATCGGCGGCCAGCTTGTCGGTCTCGCGGCTGGCGGTGCCGTTGCCAATCGCAATCAAATTGACGCCGTGTTTGTCGCACAGCTTGGCCAGGGTGTGCAGCGACCCGTCCCAGTCGCGACGCGGCTCGTGCGGGAACACGGTGCTGGTGTCCACCAGCTTGCCTGTCGCGTCAACCACGGCCACCTTCACGCCCGTGCGAATGCCCGGGTCCAGGCCCATGACCACCCGCGGGCCGGCGGGCGCTGCCAGCAGCAGGTCGCGCAGGTTGTCGCCGAAGACCTTGATGGCCACTTTCTCGGCGTCCTCACGCAGGCGGGTGAAGAGGTCGCGCTCGGTGGAGAGCGACAGTTTCACCCTCCAGGTCCAGGTGACGCACTTGCGAATCAGATCGTCGGCAGCCCGCTTGGCGTGGCTCCAGCCCAGGTGCAGGGCGATACGGCCCTCGGCGATCGAGGGCTGGCCGGGCTCGGGCTCGACCGGCAGTACCAGCTTGGCGTCCAGAATTTCGAGCTGGCGGCCGCGGAACACCGCCAGCGCGCGGTGCGAGGGCACGCGGCCGATCGGCTCGTCGTAGTCGAAATAATCACGAAACTTGGCGACGTCGGGGTGGTTTTCGTCCTTGCCGGCAGCGAGCTTGGATTTGAGCAGGCCCTCGGTCCACAGCCACTCGCGCAAGGACTGCACCAGGGCCGGGTCTTCGGCCCAGCGCTCGGAGAGGATGTCGCGCACCCCGTCTAGCACCGCGGGCACGGTGGTGAAGTCTTCGCCGCCCTCGCCTTTCTCGGCTTTCACGAAGGGCTGCGCCTCGACCTGCGGGTCCCGCGTCGGGTCGGCAAAAAGCAAATCGGCCAGCGGTTCGAGCCCCGCCTCGCGCGCGATCTGGCCCTTGGTGCGGCGCTTGGGCTTGTAGGGCAGGTACAGGTCTTCGAGCTCCTGCTTGGTCGGTGCCGCCTCGATGGCGGCCTGCAACTCGGGCGTGAGCTTGCCCTGCTCGCGGATGCTGGCCAGCACGGTGTCGCGCCGGTCTTGCAGCTCGCGCAGATAGGACAGGCGGGCCTCGAGCTCGCGCAGCTGAATGTCGTCAAGGCCCCCGGTGGCCTCTTTGCGGTAACGGGCGATGAAGGGGACGGTGGAGCCTTGGTCGAGCAGGTCGACGGCGGTGCGCACCTGCTCTTCACGGACTTTGATTTCGGCGGCAATTTGCCGAACGATGCGTTGCATGCGCGGGGACTCTTTCGCGGGGAGCGCAGGCGGGTGCCTGCAATGGAAAACGACCAAGTTTGCCATAGGGGACCAGCCCTTCTGACGCCGATGGCGCCTGCCGTCATGGCATCGCTGGCGCTAGGGGCCCACCGCCTCTGGCGCGTCCATGTCGGGGACGCGCGCTTGGGCGCTGCGACTACAGAACCCCAAACGGCAGGCCCGAACAATCGGCGCTCTACTCACCCGCCAGACAGGAGCCGGCCATGCGCCTGCGCACCGCTTCCCACATCCTCGCGCTCGTCGTGGTGGCTGCCCTCGCAGCCCTCAACTGGCCCGAGATCATCCGACTCGAACCCGTGAACCTGATCTGGCTGCAGGTCGATGCACCCCTCAATCTGATGCTTTTGGGGTTGCTGGCCGTGGAGGTCGTTATCAGCCTCCTGTACGAGACAGCCGGGAATGCCCGTGACCTGCTCCGAGACGGGGAGTTTGCAAAGCGGATCCAAACGCAGCGCGAGCTGGCTGACCATGCCGAGGCAGCGCACTTCAACGAATTGCGCCAGACCCTGGACACCCTGATGCGGGAGAGTCGGCAGCGAGGAACCGACCTGAGTACGGGCCTGGAGCATTCGCTGCTTCGGCACCACCGGGAAACCCGGGTCCAGCTCGAGGGCTTTCACCGCGGCATGGGCAGCCGCCTGGGAGAGATGGAGGCGCGGCTGGAAGCGCGTCTCGACGCAATGTCACCGAACCACGAGACCTGGACCACGAGCGGCCCCTCGGCCGCTGCGACCCAAGGGACCGGCGAGGTGCCGGCCTGGGCCGAACCGGCCGCGGTGCCCAAGGCGAATCATTCCGAGAAACCAGCCCCTCTGCCGAGCCCCTGAAGATCAGGCAAGCAGATTCGGGCAAAGCGTCAAGCCAAACGCAGCTGGTACCCAATGCGCGGGAAATGCACATTCACCCGGCCGACGCGCGGGTCGGCGCGGCCCAGGGTGTAGTGCGTCCTTGTGGCCGCCAGCAGTTCACCCTCGGTCGCTTCCTGGCCGAAGGACTCGGGCGCGATCGCGACCCGGCTGCCCAGAGGGATGCCGTGGTCGTCCTGAAAGGCGCTGTTGACAAGGAAGTTGTCCTTCGGACCCAAGGGCTCGCTGCGTTCGGCCACGGTGAGGGCGTCCTCGGCCGATAGCCTCTCGCTGCGGCCGTGCCCCAGCGCTGCGAGCCGGTCCATCCACTCGCCCACGGCTGGCGTGGCCTCCAGGATGGCAGCGAGGGCCGGCGCGCGATCGCGGGTGAACCACAGCGGGTGGTAGGCGGCAAGGTCGGCGATGCAGGGCTCAGCGCCGAAGAGAAAGTCGTGTTCCTCGACCATGCTGGCGATGCGCCGCAGATAGGAGCGGTAGGCGCTGGTGGCGTCGGCCGGACGCAGCAGGGTCATGTTGGTACGCATGGCCCTGCGGTCGGCGGCGAAGGCCTGCAGGGCCTGCGGGTTGGCACCGGCCATCACCTGGGCCAAACCAGCCGGCTGGAAGCTGTAGGCCATGGCGGCCCAGAACAGCGGGCCGTCGGCCCATTGCGCAAACACGCGGGACACGCCGCGCAGATGCGGCGGGTACAGCGTCGGCTCGGGTTTGAGGTGTTCGAGCACATCGCAAATCAGGGCGGTGTCGCAGTAAATGTCGGCGCCGATTTGCAGGATGGGCGTGCGCCGGTAGCCACCGGTGAGTGCCAGAACCTCGGGCTTGGGCAGGACGGCCGGCACCTGCACCGAGCGCCAGGCGATCTGCTTGAGGCCGAAAGCCACCCGCACCTTTTCGGAAAAGGGCGAGATCGGGTAGTGGTGCAGGATGGGCTCTACGTTCATGGCGACTCTCCTGATGGCGTGGGCGCTGATGCTCAGACCAGCCGGACCAACTGCTTGCCGAAATTGCGTCCTTTGAGCAGCCCGAGGAAGGCCTCGGGCGCAGCGGCCAGGCCCTGAGCCACCGTCTCACGCGGGCGCAGCTTGCCACTGCCGACCATCTGCCCGAGCTCCTGCAGGGCCTGGGGCCAGACTTCCATGTGCTCGCTCACGATGAAGCCCTCGACGCGCAGTCGGTTCGACAGAATCAGCTGCGGGTACTGCAGCGGAATCGGCTCGCCGTTGTAGCCGGCGATCATGCCGCAGACCGCGATGCGGGCGAAGGCATTGGTGCGCAGCATCACTGCGTCCAGGCACATGCCGCCCACGTTCTCGAAGTAGCCGTCGACGCCGTCCGGGCAGGCCTGCTTGACCGCCTTGGAAAGTGACAGCGCGTCCTTGTGCTCGCGGTAGTCGATGCAGGCGTCAAAGCCCAGTTCGTCGGTGACGTAGCGGCATTTGTCGGGACCGCCGGCAATGCCGACCGCGCGTGCACCACGGGCCTTAGCCAGGGTGCCCACCGCGCTGCCCACCGCACCGCTGGCGGCGCTCACCACCACCGTCTGGCCCGGCTGGGGGTCGATGATCTTCACCAGCCCGTACCAGGCGGTGACACCGGGCATGCCCACCGCGCCCAGGTAGTGCGAGAGCGGCACGTGGGTGGTGTCGACCTTGCGCAGTGCGCCGGGCTGTGCAGCGTCGACCACGCTGAATTCTTGCCAGCCGCCCATGCCCACGACCCTGTCACCGGCCGCGAACTTGGGGTGGCGGCTCTCGGCGACCTCGCCGACGGTCCCGCCGATCATCACCTCGCCCAAGGGCTGGGGTGCGGCGTAGCTCTTGCCGGCGTTCATGCGGCCACGCATATAGGGGTCGAGGCTGAGGTAGTGGTGGCGCACCAGGACCTGGCCGTCCTGCAGGGCCGGCGTGTTGGCGCTGACCAGGCGGAAGTTGCCGGTGGTGGCTTCGCCCTCCGGGCGGTTGTCGAGGAGGATTTGATGGTTTTGCGGCATGGGGTTCTCGTGGGGTGTGTGCGTTGGGACAGTATCGGTATCGGTATCGGTATCTGTTCAGGTCCGGGCTCAGGGTTCAGGCCTCTGGCAACTGCGGTGCCGCCCCGGCCGCGCGGGCAGCGCGACGCTCGGCGCGCACCTGATCGGGAATTCGCTCGACGTACCGGAAGGTGCCGGTGGCGTGGGCACAAACGCGGTCTTGTGCGTCGTACAGCGTGGCCTCGGCGAAGGCCATCGTCGTGGTGCGATGCAAGAGGCGGCCGTCGCAGCGCAGCGGCCCAGCCGCCGCACGCATGAAGCTGGTCTTGAGGTCGATGGTGACCACCGCCTGCGGGTTCGCCGGGCTGCGGCAGGCGCGGCCCAGGGCCACGTCCATGAGGGTCATGATCACTCCGCCGTGGGTCACCGACAGGCTGTTGAGGTGATGCGCCTGCGGGTCCAACTCGACCGAGGATTCGCCCTCGTCCCAGCGCATGAGGCGAATGCCCATCTCCTCGACGAAGGGCACGGGGGGAAGCAGAGGCAGCGGTTGGCGCATGGGTTCTCTTTGCAAATTCTCAGTGCGTGGCGGCGCAGATAAAAAGCCGGTGCGCGATGCGTTCCCGGCCGATGGGGCGATGCGAAGCGCTGATGTTGCCGCAAGCGAAGCGGCCAGGGCGTTACCTGCGGGACATCAGCGGACGCGCTACCGGGAGCTCAGCGCCTGCCGCCGCCGGCGCTGAAGCCAAGCCAGCCGCAACCACAGCTCCCGCAGCAGCATGCAGACCCCCCACAAGGCCACGAAACCAAAGACGATGTCGCTGAGGTAGTGCCCCCCGGCGGCAATTCTCGCCAGCCCGATGCTGCCGCCCGCCAGGGCGCCGATCGCCCACCAGCGCCAGCGGGTACGCCGGCTGCCCATCAGACCGACCGCCATCAGCATGAAGCCGGCCGCCGCATGCCCACTGACAAACGAGCAGTTGCGCGGGCAGAGGTTGGAGGGGGCGAGCGGTGCCTGAAAGGGATGCGCACCACCGAACGCCTGGGTCTGCGCCGGCCGTGGCCGGCCCCATTGGTCCTTGAGGACACTGTGCACCAGCACGCCAACGCCTAGCGCCGCCACCAGGGTGAGTGCCATCGCCCGCCGGACCCAGTGGCGCGGCACCAGGCCGGGCCGGATGAGGGCCGCCCCGAGCGCGAGCATGGCCAGCACGACCAGGGTTCGCGCGACGGTCGGGCTCCATTCGTAGAGCAGCCAGACCCAAAACCAGCCGCTGCCCTGAAAGGCCTGCTCGACGAAGAACTGGCTGCTGGCCCACAGGTCGAGGCCGGGCCAGGTTTCGAACACCGCCACCGCCAGCCCCAGGGCGCAGGCAAAGGCCAGGCGCTCTTGCGGCCGGGTGCGCCAGACGATCACGGCGCGGGCCCCAGCAACACCACGCCCCGCTCCTCAAACAGCACCGGGCGCAGGCTGTCCGCGCCGGTCATGCGGTCACGGCGGGTCAGGGCCATCTCACCCGGCAAGGGGTCGCGACGCGGGGCCTCTTGCCCCAAGCCCACCGCAAAGCTGGGCTGATGGGTCCTGTACTGGACAACGCCGGCCGGTGGCAGCCCCGCCTTGACCCGGTCCGATTGCGCACGGCCCGCCGCGAAGGCCGCGCGCTCGATGGGGCCCTGCAGGGCTTCGCCCCACCAAGGCACGGCCCAGCTGGCGAGCAAGCCGGCCAGCACCAGCGCTGCACCGGCCAAGCCCAGTTTGGCCACATCACCCCCATACAGCGGCAGCTCGGCCCAGGGATCGTCGGCAGGGCGCCCGCCGCTCAAGACCAGCCGACCAATCCGAAGGCCGACGGGCATGAAGACGAGCACGAACATGAGCCCCATGGCCAGCAGGGGCGGACCGGGCAGCGGAGCCGGACTGCCCGCCAGCAGCGCGCGGTAGAACGGGTCTCGCAGGTCCGCAGCAGAGGCCTGCGCCTGCCAGGGCAGCCAGACCATGAAGACCGTCCAGGCCAGGACAAACACCCAGGTGACGGTGCGCAGGCGCGGGCCGGCCTGGGCCAGTTCGCGCGCCATCAACAGCAAGAGCGGCGCAAAGCCGTAGAGCACATAGTGCGGCAGCTTGGTGCCCGAGAGCGAGAAAAAGACCAACACAAAGCCGCCCCACCCCAGCAGGTAGCGCGGCAGAGGCTCGCGCCAGGCGCTGCGGGCCCGCGCCGCCACCAGCGCCAGCAGCGGCAGCCAAGGCATGGACAGCAGGGGCAGCGCCGCCAGGTAATACAGCATGGACCCGCCATGGCCTTCCATCGGGCCGGAGAAACGCTGCAGGTTGTGCCGCAGCAGGAAGCCGTCGACGAAGGCCATGCCGTGGCGCTGAAGTGCGTAGACATACCAGGGAGCGGCAATGGCCACCAGCAGGCACCAGCCCCAGCCGTCCAGCGCCGCCTGGCGCAGGCGGTCCCAGCGCCGGCTGCTCAGCACCCAGACGAGAAAGGCCGCGCCGGGCACCAGCGCCGCGACCGGGCCCTTGACCAGCAGGCCCAGCGCCACCCAGGCATAGGCGCGGCGCAAAGGTGCCTTGTGTCCGGACTCGATGAAACGCCACAGGTCCAGTCCGGCGAGCACCAGCAGCAAATTGAGCAGCGCGTCCGCCGTGGCGGCGCGGAAGATGGCCATCAGCCCAAAGGAGGTGACGGCCATCACGCCGGCCAAGGCGCCCGCCTGCCGGCCCCAACGCACTGCGGCAAAAGACGCCAGGGCCAGGGCCAGCACCCAACCGCTCAGGGCAGAGGGCAGACGAAAGGCAAAGGGCCCGGTGCCAAAGACGGTGACGCTGGCCGCCTGCAGCCAGTAGACGCCGATGGGTTTGTCGAAGCGGTCCTCGCCATTGAGCGTGGTGTGGCCCCAGTCGCCGCTGGCCACCATCTCCCGGGTGGCTTCGGAGAACGCGCCCTCGTCGACATCAAACAGGGGCGTGGTCGCTAAGCCGGCCAGCAAGGGCAGCAGCAAAAGCGCCGCGTACAGCCACTTCGGCCAAGGTCCCTGCTGCCGGGCCTCAGCTGCCGGCGCCGCGACAACTGCGTCAGCCATGCCAGCCGTGGTCCGCTTCAGGCGTTTGCTCCCCGCGCAGGCGGTAGGGCCGGGCATGGTCGCCGCTGAAGTAGACCCGCATCAAAAGCTCGGCCAGCACGCCGGTGGTGAGCAGCTGCAGCCCGCCCATGACCAGGAAAAAACCGAGGGTGAGCAGGGGCCGGGTTCCGATGGAGCCGCCCAGGAGCTTGACCACACCCAGGTAGGACAGCATCAGCAGGCCGACCGCGCCCACGCCGAGGCCAAGGCCGCCAAAGAAATGCCCGGGCCGGCTGCCAAAGCGCAGGAAGAAATGCACCGCCAGCAGGTCGACCATGACCCGGAAGGTGCGGGAGATGCCGTACTTGGACACACCCGCCTGGCGCGCATAGTGGTTCACCGGCTCCTCGGCCATGCGCGAGGGGCTTGTCACGGTGGCCAACCAGGCCGGGATGAAGCGATGCATCTCGCCATAGAGGCGCACCTGCCGCAACACGTCACCGCGGAACACCTTGAGGCTGCAACCCAGGTCTTGGAAGTCGAGGCCACTGACCTTCCGGATCAGGCGGTTGGCGATCATCGAGGGCAGGCGCCGCAGCAGAAAGCCGTCCTGCCGGCGCTGGCGCCAGCCGGCCACCAGGTCGAGGTCTTCGTCCAGCAGGCGAGCGACCATACGGGGAATGTCGCGCGGGTCGTTTTGCAGGTCACCGTCCATGGTGACGATCACGGCACCGCGGGCGGCGTCAATGCCGGCCTGCATCGCAGCGGTTTGCTTGAAGTTGCGCGCCAATTGCAGCACCCGCACATGCGGGCCCACCCCCCGGGCGTGCGCCGCCAGGGCCCGTCCGGTGCCGTCGGTGCTACCGTCGTCAACGACGATCAGCTCCCAGGGAAAGGGAGCGTCCGCGAGCGCCGCCTGCACCGCATCGATCATGGGTGCGGCGTTCTCGACCTCGTTGTACATCGGGACAACGACCGAGACACGGTGGGCGGGCGTGGCGTCTGCCACGGGCAATGACAGGGCTGCCGCGACCGGGCTGGCGGAGGCAGGTGCTGCCGATGCTCCAGGTGCAGGTGCAGGCGATGCAGCGGATGCCGGCGCGGGCGCAGACGAAGACACGGACGCAGGTGCCGGCAGTTCGTCAGCAGGAAACAGCGTGGGTTCGGTGCGGGGGGTCACTGGGCTCATCCCCCTGATTGTCGCCGGGCGGCGGGGGCACCTTCGTCAGCCAGCCCAGACCCGGCCGACGGGGGGATGGCCACCTGGGCCAGGGCGGCTGCAGCCAGCGCGATGCACAGGCTGAACGCGTGCACGGCCAGCGCGGCGGCCACCAGCTCCGGGGCGCGCTCCACAGGCAGCCGGACAGCCAACCAGACCCCCGCTTCGTAGGCGCCCAGACCCGCAGGCGGCTGCAGCGGCTGCACCCCACCGAGCTCGCCGCCCAGGCCGGCGCGCAAGGCCGCCTCGAGCGGCAGACCGGCCAGCGCGCCGATGAGGCCGCCATTGGCCATGATCTTGAGGCTCCACAAGGCAAGGCTAGCGCCGGTGCCATGCCACAGGTCACCCAGCAAAACCCGTTGCCGTGCGCCCTGCTCCGCCTGCCCGTCCGGCCCCGCTTGCTCCGCCTGCATCGCCAACCCCGACCTTCGGGCCAGCCAGGGCCAAAGCGGCGGCAGCCCATTGGCCGCCAACAAGATCAGCGCCAACAGCGCCAGCAGGCGGCCGGCGACGCTCCAGGGCATCAGCAGCAGGATTGCCGCGGCGCACAGCACCAGTAGGTCTTGCAGACGCCAGCGCAGCAGGCTGGCCGCGGCTGCGGCCCAGCCCCCCCCCCACTGGCGCGTGACCATCCACAGGTAGGCGCCCTCGCCCCCGCGCAGGGGAATGAGCAAGACCGCCGCGTTGTGCACCAGCACCATACGCAGGCAGGCGGCCAGGCCCGGGTCACCCCGGTGCCGCCACTCGGCGCGCAGGCGCAGCGCCCGCATGAAGTGCCCAGCCAGCAGGCCGATGCCGGCTGCGGCCCAGGCCCAGGCCGGCAACAAGGCAATCCGCCCGGCCATTGCGGCGAGGTCCGCGTGCTGCAGCAGCCACCACCACACCCCGGTCAGCAAGGCCAGGGCCAAGGCGGCGCGCAAGAACTTCTTCACCGTGCCATGTCTCCATCCGCAGCCATCCGACTGGCGCGGGCCCGCCGCCAGCGGCGCCAGGCGCTCACCAAACCCAGGACGGTCAGCGCCAATTCCATCGGCCAGCCCAAGGGATAACCGGTGGGTGTCAGCAGCAGCCCTGTCACCGACAGCAACTCCAGCCCCGCCACCCAGCGCTGGCCGCGCGCAGTCACGCTGGCCGCGGCCAGGCGCGCCAGCAAGCCGGCAACGGGACCGACAGACGCCAGGCCCAGAACCCCCAACACAATGCCCAGACCGGTGGCCACTCCGATCAGCACGTCCGAGGGCCAGTGCGCGCCGACCATGACCCGGGAAGCGGCCACGCCAGCGCCGGCCAGGCCTATGCCCCAGCAGGCCAGGCGCAGCCGGGGTGAGGACGCGAACCAGAACACGAGCAGTGCCGAGGTGACCGCCGCGGCCAAGGAATGGCCCGACGGGGTGGAGCCCAGGCCCTGGATGCGCTCGCCGATCACCGCCAGCGAGGCACCGATGTCAGAGCCCGCCGGGCGCAGGGTGGCCAGCCACTGCTTGAGGCCGTAGCTCACGCCCCCGGTGAGCACCATCACCGGCCCGATGAGGGCCACCAGGGCACCCTCACGCCGATCGGCCGCGAGCAAAAGAATGAAGCAGGACCAACCAAAGCCGGCGACGGTGAGGCAGGACCAGACCATCTGCACCGGCCAAGGCGCCTGGCCAGCGGCCAGGGCGAGCATCCAGCCACGGTCCCAGGCGCTGCCCTGGACCGCAACGCCTGCCAACAGCAGCACCAGGCAGGTGGCGGCCAATAGACCCAGCGCAAGTCGGCGGGCGGGGTCCGCGGCTCCGAAATCCGGAGGCCGCAGCCAGGCGCCGAGGGCTGGATCGGGCTGGCTCATGCCACCGGCATCCGCCCGACGGACAGGTAGTGCCAGCCCTCGGTCTGGAGCTTGGCGGGAAGGTACAGGTTGCGACCGTCGACGATGAGGCGGCGCGTCATGCGCTGGGCCATCTCGCCGAAGTCGGGCGCGCGAAACGGCTGCCACTCGGTGCAGATCACCAGGGCGGCGGCGCCATCGAGGGCGGCGTACTTGTCTGCGGTCAGTACGAGATCGGCGCGCTCTCCATAGATGCGGCGGGTCTCGTCCATGGCCACCGGGTCGAAGGCCTGGACCTTGGCGCCGGCCTGCCACAGGCGCTCGATCAGCACCCGGCTGGGCGCCTCGCGCATGTCGTCGGTGTTGGGTTTGAAGGCCAGGCCCCAGACCGCCACCGTCTGCCCGCGCAGGGCGGTCTCGCCACCCAGGGCGTCGGCCAGTTTGGTGAACAAGGTGGCCTTCTGGCGGTCATTGACCGCCTCCACCGCGTCGAGCAGGGCTGCCTGGTAGCCCACCTGGCGCGCCGACTGTGCCAAAGCGCGCACGTCCTTGGGAAAGCAGCTACCGCCATACCCGCAGCCGGGGTAGATGAACTGGTAGCCGATGCGCGGGTCAGAGCCGATGCCCTTGCGGACCTGTTCGATGTCGGCACCCAGGCGCTCGGCCAGGTTGGCGACCTCGTTCATGAAGCTGATGCGGGTGGCCAGCATCGCGTTGGCGGCATATTTGGTGAGCTCGGAACTGCGCCGGTCCATCACCAGGGTGCGCTCGTGGTTGCGGTTGAAGGGCTCGTAGAGCTCGCGCATCAGCGCGATGGCACTGTCGGAATCGGTGCCGACGATGATGCGGTCGGGCTTCTGGAAGTCGCCAACCGCCGAGCCCTCCTTGAGGAACTCCGGGTTGGAGACCACGTCGAAGGGATGCGAGAGGCTGCGGGCGGCTAGGCCTGCGGCCAGGGCCTCGGCGACCAGGTCGCCCGTGCCCACCGGCACGGTGGACTTGTTGACCACCACCTTATAGCCGTCCATGTGACGGGCGATAGACGCGGCCACCTCCAGCACGTAACGCAGGTCGGCCGAGCCGTCCTGGTCGGGTGGCGTGCCCACCGCGATGAACTGCAGCGGTCCATGGGCAACGGCCTCTTCGGCACTGGTGGTGAAGTGCAGGCGGCCTTCGGCCACATTGCGCCGGACGATGGGCTCCAGGCCGGGCTCGTGAATGGGAATATGCCCCTCGCGCAGACGCTCGACCTTGCGCGCGTCTACGTCCATGCACATCACGTCATGGCCGGCCTCGGCCAAGCAGGCACCGGTGACCAGACCCACATAGCCAACCCCAAAAATTGAAACCTTAAGCATGATTTTTCCTAGGCGTGTTGCAGTTGCACGGGAATTCTGCGGCTGTTTCGTGACAGTACTGGGGCCCCGTGCTGGACCGTGTTCATGCCGGCCCGCTGGCCTTGTGGTTGGCCGAGGAGTGGGTTGGGTAATAGCCCCGGTACCAATGCGCAAAGCGCCCGATGCCGGTGGCCAGGTCGGTAGCCGGCTTGATGCCGATCCAGTCTTGCAGGCGCGAGCAATCGGCCGCAGTGGCCTCCACATCGCCCGGCTGCATCGGCTTGAGTTCACGCCGGGCCTGCACACCCAAGGCCTGTTCCAGGGTGTTGATGAAATCGCCCAGATCGGTCGGTCGGCCGTTGCCGATGTTGAAGACGCGCCAGGGCACGCTGGCGGTAGCCGCATCCGGCGCCAGGCGGTCGTAATCGGGGTCGGCTGCGGCGGGCTTGTCGATCACTCTGACCACCGCCTCGGCCACGTCGTCCACATAGGTGAAGTCGCGCACCATATTGCCGCCGTTGAAGACGTTGATCGGGTCGCCGGCCAGCATCGCCCGGGCAAAAAGCATGGGCGCCATGTCGGGCCGGCCCCAGGGGCCGTACACCGTGAAAAAGCGCAAGCCGGTGGTGGGCAGGCCGAACAGATGGCTGTAGGCATGGGCCATCAGCTCGTTGGCTTTTTTGGTGGCGGCGTACAGGCTCACCGGGTGGTCGACTGCGTCCTGCTCCTGAAACGGCAGCTTGGCATTGCCGCCGTAGACGCTGGAGCTGCTGGCATAGGCCAGATGCGCCACGCCATGGTGGCGGCAGGCCTCGAGGATGTTCACGAAGCCGGTCAAATTGGAATCGGCATAGGCCTGCGGGTTCTGCAACGAGTAGCGCACCCCGGCCTGCGCAGCCAAGTGAATGACCCGCTCGGGCCGCTCGGCGGCAAACAGCGCATCGACCGCGGCCCGGTCCTCGACGCCGGCCTTGACGAAGCGAAAGCGGGGCTGCGACTGCAAGCGGGCCAGACGGTCCAGCTTGAGCTGGACCGGGTAGTAGTCGTTCAGGTTGTCCAGCCCAATGACCTCGTCCCCACGCGCCAGCAAACGCTCCGCGACATGCATGCCGATAAAGCCGGCGGCGCCGGTGAGCAAAATTCTCATGGAGGGCTGTAGGAGGTTGGGCGGATTCTACCGGCCGCCCTCTGAGCGCGGGCCTTGTGCAAGGGCCTTGTGCTCGGACCTTGTGCACAGACCTTCAGAAGGCCTCTTCCGGCATGTCGGCGCAGGTGCGGTCGCGGCTCGCAACCACGGCCAGCCAGGCGTCGATCTTGGGCAGCTCATAGCGGAAGAAGTACTGGGCGGCGCGCTGGCGGCCTTCAAAGGCAAAGCCTGCAGACGCGCCTTGGCTGCCCTCGCCGACCAGCAGCAGTTCCAGCCAGGTCCAGGCCAGCACCAGGTGACCGGCGGCCTGCATATAGGGCACGGCATTGGCCAGGGCGTCGCCTGCATCGCCGGTGGCCCAGGCGGCCTTGGTCGCGGCGCCGACTTTTTGCAAAGCACTGGCGAGCGCGTTGGCTTGTGCGGCCAGGGTGGGCTCGTGCAGCGCGCGGGCGATGGTCGCCTGGATACGTGCTGCCAGCAGTTGCAGGCCGCGGCCACCCTCCATCGTCACCTTGCGCCCCAGCAAGTCGGCGGCCTGAATGCCGTGGGTGCCCTCGTGGATCATGTTCAGGCGGTTGTCGCGCCAGTATTGTTCGACCGGGAAATCACGGGTGTAGCCGTAGCCGCCATGGATCTGGATGGCCAGCGAATTGGCTTCCAGGCAAAACTCGCTGGGCCAGCTCTTGGCAATGGGCGTGAGGACCTCCAGCAGCAGCCGGGCCTCGTCGGCCGACTCCGGCGAGCCGGTGTGTTGTTCGTCGACCAGGCGGGCGCAATAGAGCATGAGGGCCAGTGCGCCCTCGCAATAGCTTTTCTGCGCCAGCAGCATGCGCTTGATGTCGGCGTGTTCGATGATGCGCACCTGCGGCGCATTCGGGTCTTTGCCGCCAGCACTGGCGCCGCTGCCCGGCTTGGGGCTGATCAGGCGGCCCTGCGGCCGGTTCTTCGCGTAGTCGAGCGAGGCTTGGTAGCCGGCCAGGCCCAAGGCGGTGGCTGCCATGCCGATGCCGATGCGGGCCTCGTTCATCATGTGGAACATGCAGCGCAGGCCTTCGCCCGGCTTACCGACGAGATAGCCCACGGCGCCGGGCTGTCCCAGCACCGGAAACTTCCCCTCACCAAAATTAAGCAAGGTGTTGGTGGTGCCGCGCCAGCCCAGCTTGTGGTTCAGGCCCGCCAATGCCACGTCGTTGCGCTCGCCAGTGAGCTGGCCCTCGGTATCCACCAGCTTCTTGGGCACGATGAACAGCGATATGCCCTTGACCCCCGGCACCAGCTTGCCGTCGGGGCCCGGAATCTTGGCCAGCACCAGATGGATGATGTTCTCGGTGAGCTCGTGCTCGCCGGCCGAGATCCACATCTTGTTGCCCTTGAGCCGGTAGCGCGGGCCCAGCGGGTCTGCCTCGAAGCCCTCGCCATCGGGCACCGCGCGGGTGGCGATGTCGGAGAGGGACGACCCCGCCTGCGGCTCCGACAGGCACATGGTGCCGGAGAAGCGGCCATTGAATTCGTTGGCGGCAAACACCTCTTTTTGCAGCGGCGTGCCATGCGCCATCAGCAAGTTGGCATTGCCCACAGTGAGCAAACCGCCGCCGATGCTGATGGAGGCAGTGCCAAAGAACACGCCCGCCGCCGCTTCGACCAGGTAGGGCAGCTGCATGCCCCCCACCGCATAGTCCTGCGCCGCACTCAGCATGCCGGACTCGGCATACGCGTCCCAGGCTTGCTTCGTTGCCGCCGGCAGGATCACCTTCTCGCCATCGAAGCGCGGCTCTTCGGTGTCCACAAGGCGGTTGAAGGGGGCGTACTTCTCGCGCGCAATGCGCTCGCAGGTCTCGAGCACCGCGTCGAAGGTCTCGCGCGAATGGTCGGCAAAGCGCGGGCGGGCGGAAAGCTCGCCGGCTTGAAGCCAGTCGTGGAGCAGAAAGTCGACGGTGGAGCGCAAGGACATGGCCGTGATCCAAAAACAGGTTCTCAAACAAAGAGGCCGCCAACCTGCGCTGACCTCCGGCAAGGTGCAGCGCAGGCGGCGGCCTGGGGGCAACTAAATCAGAGGACTTCGAAAATGCCCGCCGCGCCCATGCCCCCGCCGATGCACATGGTCACCGCGACTCGCTTGGCGCCGCGGCGCTTGCCTTCGATCAAAGCGTGGCCGGTCAGACGCTGGCCCGAAACGCCGTAGGGATGCCCCACCGCAATCGCGCCTCCGTTGACGTTGAGGCGGTCGGCCGGAATACCCAGCTTGTCGCGGCAATACAGCACCTGAACCGCAAACGCTTCGTTGAGCTCCCACAGGTCGATGTCGGAGACCTTCAGGCCCAGGTTCTTCAAAACCTTGGGCACCGCGAACACCGGGCCAATGCCCATCTCGTCGGGCTCGCAGCCCGCTACCGCAAAGCCCAGGAAGCGGCCCAGCGGCTTCAAGTTGTTGCGGGCGGCGTACTCCTCGCTCACCACCACGCAGGCGCCGGCGCCGTCGGAAAACTGGCTGGCGTTGCCCGCGGAGACCAGGCCCCCCGGCAGGGCCGAGCGCAGTCCGGCGATGGCATCCACCGTGGTGCCCTCGCGCAGGCCCTCGTCCACACTCACCGTGACCTTCTTGGTCATCAGGCCCATGACCTTGTCGGCCACGCCAGCGGTGACCGTGATCGGCGCGATTTCGTCATTGAACTTGCCGGCGGCCTGGGCGGCGCAGGCCTTTTGCTGGCTGCCGGCGCCGTATTCGTCCATCGCCTCGCGGCCGATGCCATAGCGCTTGGCCACCTGTTCGGCGGTTTGCAGCATCGACCAGTAGATCTCCGGCTTTTTCTTGTTCAAGTCGAGGTCACGCAGCATGTGCTGGTTCATCTCCTGCTGCACGCAGGAGATGCTCTCCACACCGCCGGCCACATAGACATCGGCCTCGCCGGCGATCACGCGCTGGGCGGCAAGCGCGATGGTCTGCAGGCCCGAGGAACAGAAGCGGTTGACGGTGAGGCCCGAGACGCTCACCGGCAGGTCGGCCATGAGCGCGATCTGGCGGGCGATGTTGGCGCCGGTGGCGCCCTCGGGCGAGGCGCAACCCATGATCACGTCCTCGACTGCATCGCCGGGGACACCGGCGCGTTCGAGGGCGTGCTTGACCACATGGCCGCCGAGGGTGGCGCCATGGGTCATGTTGAAGGCGCCCTTCCAGCTCTTGGCCAGAGGGGTGCGGGCGGTGGAGACGATGACGGCGCGGGACATGGCGGTCCTTTCTTGTGAATTCAGGGTGCCGGCGCGTTCAGGTTGCGCAGCAGCTGGTGATAGAAGCGAACGATCTCGGCCAGATTGGCGGTGGACATGCGTTCATTGGTGCCGTGAAAGCGCGAGAGGTCGTCGGGGCCCGCGCGCACGGGAGAAAAGCGGTAGATGTGGTCGCTGATCGACGTGAAGTGGCGCGAGTCGGTGGCCGCGACCATCAAGCCCGGGGCGACCAGGGTGTCGGGAAACAGCGCGCGCACCGTGCCGGCGATCTGCCGGTAGGACGCCGACTGCGTGGGCGACACGGGCGAAGGCTCCGAGTTGTTCGGCAGCTTCTCCAGAGTGAAGCGCTCGCCCGACTTGGCCTTGGCATGCGCCAGCACCGAGTCACGCGTGTCGCCAGGCAGGATGCGAAAGTTCACCGTGGCCTCGGCATGACCGGGAAGCACGTTGTCCTTGTTGCCGGCATGCACCAGCGTCAGCGCCGTGGTGGTGCGCAGCATGGCATTGGTGCTCGCGCCCTTTTCCAGTTGGGCCTGCACCACCGGCCCGAACAGCCAGAGGTTGGACAGCGCCACACGTTGAAATCCACTCATCTCTGGCGCAAGGGTCTCGAACATTTCGCGCGCCACGCCGCGCAGGGCCGCGGGCAGCTGTTCGTCCTCCAAGCGGCGCAGGGCCGCACTCATCATGCCGATGGCGCTGCCACCGGGCGGCGGCGGCATGGAGGAATGCCCGGGCGTGGCATCCACCTTGAGCACCACCGAGAGGTAGCCCTTTTCGGCAATGCCAATGAGCGCCGCCGGCTTGGCCAGGCCCGGCATGACGCCTTGGGTAATGAGCAGGCCCTCGTCGATGACGAAGTCGAGCTTGACCTGGCGCGCGGCCAGCAGCTTGACGGCCTCCATCGCACCACGGCGACCGCCCACCTCTTCGTCGGCGCCGGAAAACAGATACACCGTCTGCCGGGGCTGGAAGCCCTGCGCCAGGAGCATCTCCACCGCCTCGAGCTGGGCGATCAGGTTGGCCTTGTCGTCCCAGGCGCCACGGCCCCAGACGAAACCGTCCTTGACCTCGCCGCTCCAGGGCTGGGCCTGCCACTTGGCTTCGGTGCCTTCCGCAATGGGCACCACGTCGTGGTGCGCCAGGAAGGCAACGGGCTTGGCCTGCGCATCGCTACCCGGCCAGGTGTAGAGAAGGCTCAGACCGCCGACGGTTTCCTTTTTGAGGTGCTTGTGCACCAGCGGGAACCGCTGCTCCAGCAGGGCGTGAAGCTTGCGGAACTCCTCGGCGTTGAGGTTCGGGTCATCATGGCTGGAGACCGTGCGCAGCCGGATGGCAGCAGCCAGCTTGTCGGCCACCGCAGCTTCGTCCACCGCCAGCGGGGGCGCGGGCGGTACCTGGATCTGGCGCGAACCGTGGCGCCAGGTGTTGATGGCCACGGCGATCACCAGCAGCGCGAGCGCCGCCAGCAGCGCCAGAAGAATGCGTTTGATCATCGCTTTCTCAGGCGGCGCCGTTGAAGGTCTTGCTCTCGGCGGCCAGCTTGGCCAGCAGCGGCGCGGGCTCCCAGAAGCTCGCGTCGTCCAGCGGGTTCTTCTGGAAGCGCTTCATCGCCTGCACCACATTGAACAGGCCGAACTGGTCGGCGTACAGCATGGGGCCACCGCGGTGGATGGGGAAGCCGTAGCCGGTGAGGTAGACCATGTCGATGTCGCTGGCGCGGGCGGCAATGCCCTCCTCCAGAATGTGCGCCGCCTCGTTGACCAGTGAGAACACCAGTCGCTGGACGATCTCCTCATCGGAGATCTTGCGCGCGGTGATGCCCAGGGCCTTGCGGTGCTCCTCGACCAGCGCGGTCACCACCGGCGAGGGAATGGCGTCGCGCTTGCCGGCCTGGTAGTCGTACCAGCCAGCACCGGTCTTCTGTCCGTAGCGACCCAACTCGCACAGCTTGTCGGCGCTGGCGCTGTATTTCAGGCCCGGCTTTTCGACGGCGCGGCGCTTGCGGATCGCCCAGCCAATGTCATTGCCCGCCAGATCGCCCATTCGGAAGGGGCCCATGGCAAAGCCGAACTTCTCGACTGCCTTGTCCACCTGCTGCGGGCTGCAGCCTTCGTCCAGCAGGAAGCCGGCCTGGCGGCTGTACTGCTCGATCATGCGGTTGCCGATGAACCCGTCACACACGCCGGAGACGACAGCCGTCTTCTTGATCTTTTTGGCCAGGGCCATCACCGTGGCCATCACGTCCTTGGCGGTCTGGGCGCCGCGCACCACTTCCAACAGTTTCATCACGTTGGCCGGGCTGAAAAAGTGCAGGCCCACCACGTCCTGGGGGCGCTTCGTGAAGGAAGCGATCTGGTTCACGTCCAGGGTGGAGGTGTTGGACGCCAGGATGGCACCGGGCTTCATCACCTTGTCGAGCGCTTCGAAGACCTTTTGCTTGACGCCCATCTCCTCGAACACCGCCTCGATGACCAGATCGGCGCTGCCGATCTCGTCGTAGCCGAGGGTGGTGGACAGGAGCGCCATGCGCTGTTCGTATTTGTCTTGCTTGAGCTTGCCCTTCTTCACCTGGGACTCGTAGTTCTTGCGGATGGTGGCAATGCCACGGTCCAACGCTTCCTGCTTCATCTC
>CANFQF010000047.1 GCA_947449025.1 Comamonadaceae bacterium | reverse complement strand
ACCTGAACCTCCCCGTTTTCGCGCGGGGATGACGGAGGGGTGCCCTCCGGTGTCTGCGTCGGGGTGCGGGCGAAATCCTGTCGGTTGAGAGAGGAGGAGGACGATTGCATGATGGCGGCTCGCTGCATAGGACCGCCGTCTGTAACCCGAACCCGGGCGCAGTTCAGGCCACAGCTCAGGCCGCCGGGTCGCGGATCTCGGCACGCACCTGATCAATGGCGGCCAGCAGCTCAGGCGAGAGGCGGGTGCCCCAGGCGTCGATGTCCTCGTCGAGTTGCGCCAGCGAGGTCACTCCGATGATGGTGGAGGCCACCTGCCACTTGGTGTAGCAAAAGGCCAGCGCCATTTGGGTGGGCGTGAGGCCATGGTCACGCGCGAGCTGGTTGTAGCGGCGCGCGGCTTCCAGGGCGGCGGAACGGCCCCAGCGTTGCCTGCGCACCGACTCGTACTTGGCAATGCGGCCCTCGGCCGGTGCGGCCGGTCCGCTGTGCCCGGATGCGTCGTACTTGCCCGTGAGCAGCCCAAAGCCCAGAGGCGAGTAGGCCAGCAGGGACACGTCCAGCCGGTGCATAGTCTCGTCCAGGCCGTTTTCCAGCGCGCGGCTGACCAGGCAGTACGGGTTCTGCACGGTGGCCACACGCGGCAGGGCGTGCTGCTCGGCGAGCCGCACGAACTCATGCACGCCATAGGGCGACTCGTTGGACAGACCCACGTAGCGGATCTTGCCCTGGCGGACCAGCTTGTCCATGGCTTCGAGCTGCTCGTGGATGGAGGTCTGGCTGCGCTCCTGGGTGGGGTCGTAGTAGAGGGCGCCGAAGGTGGGCACATGGCGCTCGGGCCAGTGGATCTGGTAGAGGTCGATCACGTCGGTTTTCAGCCGGCGCAGCGAGCCCTCGCAAGAGGCAAGGATGTCGGCAGCGGTCATGCCCTGGCCCTCGCGGACCCAGGCCGTACCGCGCGAGGGACCCGCCACCTTGGAGGCCAGCACCACCTTGGCGCGTGCACCGGGGCTTTTCGCGAACCAGTTACCGAGGATGGTCTCCGTGGCGCCATAAGTCTCGGCGCGCGTGGGCACGGCGTACATCTCGGCGGTGTCGAGGAAGTCGATGCCGCGTTCGAGGGACCGATCCAGGATGGAATGCGCCAGGGCCTCGGGCACCTGCTCGCCGAAGGTCATGGTGCCCAGGCAAATGGGAGAAACCTGCAGCTTGCTGCGGCCGAGGCGAACGGGGGTCATGGTCATGGTTTGGATAGCGGAGAGAGAGATTTGGGCAGGCCCCGATTGTCCCGTGCTTGACTGCCCGCGTCGAGGCCACTCCGTATGATCAATCTGATGTATATCCCGCGCCGCCCCTCCCGAATCGAATCCGTCCGCCTGCGCGGCATGTCGCACCAGGTGCGGCTGTGGGGCGAGCCGCAGGCCGGACGGCCGCCGCTGGTGCTGGTACATGGCTGGATGGACGTCTCGGCCTCCTGGCAGTTCGTGGTCGACGCACTGGCGGGGGACCGTTTCATCATCGCCCCCGACCTGCGCGGCTTCGGCGGCACCGAGATGACGGGGGTCGACCACTACGTGTTTGCCGACTACCTGGGTGACCTTGAGTTCCTTCTTGACCATTACACGCCCGAGCAGGCGGTGGACCTGGTGGGCCACAGCATGGGCGGCAATGTCTGCATGCTGTACGCCGGGGTACGGCCCGCGCGGGTGGCCCGCCTGGGCAACCTGGAGGGCTTTGGTATGCCGGCCACCCGGCCGTCCCAGGCGCCGGGACGCTACGCCGCCTGGCTGGACGAGCTCAAGGCCTTTCACCGTGGGGAGACCGCGATGGCCGGTTACGACGACGCCCAGGGCGTCGCCCGGCGCCTGATGAAAACCAACCCGCGGCTGCCGGAAGAAAAAGCCCTGTGGTTGGCGCAGCACTGGGCCCGGCCCGACGCCGACGGCCGCTGGCGCATCCTGGGCGACCCGGCGCACAAACTGAGCCGGGCGAACATCACCCGGCTGGATGAAACGCTGGAGCTGTACCGGCGCATTACGGCCCCCGTGCTCTGGGTCGAGTCGAGCACCGAAAGCCTGTCCGTCTGGTGGAAGAACACCAGCTTCACCCTCGCCGAATTCCACCAGCGTCTGGACGAGGTGCCACGCATCCGCCGCGCCAAGGTGATGGACGCCGGCCACATGCTGCACCACGACCAGCCCGAGGCCGTCGCCCACGAGATTGAGACTTTGTTGGCAGAAACGGCCTGAGCCTCGCGTCGGAGAGGGGTAGCAGTTGATGTAGGACGAGTCCTGCGCCAAGCTCCATCGCATGTCCGATGAGGTGGCTGTCTTGACCTTCCGACGTGTAATTTCCGACCTGTTCAGCGCAACATTGAGCGCGATATCGCGCTCGATAGGCAGCACCGCTGTCTCCGCTGCATTCCTCGTCACTGCGTTGTTTGTGGCTGCTTTGTGCGCCGCCGACCCGGCCAACGCAGCCCCGCCACTTGCAGCCGATCCTCACGCGCAGGCCGACGAAGCCGGCTTGGCCACGCTTTGGGAGGCTTTGTGGCACCAAAGCGGCACACCCACCCGCTTGGTACGCTGGGAGCAACCGGTGCGCTGGCGCCTGTCGGGACGCAAGCTGCCCGCGCACCGCGATGTGGTGCTGCGCGCACTCAACGCCGTGAGCCAGGAGACCGGCGTCGCCATGATTGAGGTGGGGAGTGACGCGGTGCCAGAGACGGTCAACCTGCGCATCGAGATCGTCCCCGACACGGCCCTGGAAGACCGCCAGCCCTGTGTGACCACCCTGGACTTTCGCTCTGAGACGCAGATCGACGGCGCATCGGTGCAAATGCGCGAGCGCGACGTGTCCCGCTGCGCGCATCACGAAGCCATGCATGTCATGGGCGTGCGCGGCCATCCGGCAGGCAAAACGGTGCTGAGTTACTTCCCGGTCAGGGTCGACGCACTGATGCCGCTGGACCGGGCGCTGCTGCGGGCCTGGTACTCGCCCCGCATGCAGGCCGGAATGACCCCCTTCGAGGCCCTGCCGGTGCTGGCCCAGGAGTGGCTGGCGCTGCAGCCAGACCCGGTCGCGGCGGCCATGGTGCGGGACCGCTTCTTCACCGACACCGTCGAGGCGATGCGCGCCTACGCCGAGGGCAATGGCGATATCCCCGCCATCATCCGCCGCTCGGGCAAGGCCACCCCGGAGGGCGTGCGCGTGGGACGCGGCGAAATGGGCTATTTTTTGGGCGTGGCCTACCTCGAAGGGGTGACCGTCGGAATGCCAGACCGGGACAAGGCCCGCCAGTGGCTCGAGCGCTCGGCCAGCATCGGCAACCCGACGGCCCAAGCGCGGCTGGCCGGGATGCGCTGAACTTGCCCGGCTAGCCACGGGTCCACCGCCTCCTCCCGCCCCCGGACAGACCCTTGCAGCCAGTGCCGAGGTCGCCCGGGGCCGGCCGACCTGCGGGTGCGGCCCGCATGCGAAAATCGGGTGTTACACCGAACACCTCCGAATCGAGCCCCCCATGGACGCAGAACAAATCAACGCCATCGGCAGCACCCTGTCCGACCTTCAGGTCCGCACCGCGGACCTCCGGAGGTATCTTTGACTACGATGCCAAAGCCGAACGTCTGAGAACTGTCAACGCATCGCTGGAAGACCCGGCGGTGTGGAACGACCCCAAGAAGGCCCAGGAACTGGGCAAGGAAAAAAAGCAGCTCGACGACATCGTGCTGCAGATCCAGACCCTGGACCGGGACCTGGCCGACAACCTCGAGCTCTTTGAAATGAGCAAGGACGAGGGTGACGAGGCGGGCCTGGCCACCCTCGAGGCCGACACCACCCGCCTGCGCGCCATCGTCGAAAAGCTCGAGTTCCGGCGCATGTTCGACAAGCCGGCTGACCCGATGAACGCCTTCCTGGACATCCAGGCCGGCGCCGGTGGCACCGAAGCCTGCGACTGGGCCAGCATGCTGCTGCGCCAATACCTCAAGTACGCCGAGCGCAAGGGCTTCAAGTCGAATGTGGAAGACGAGACCGGCGGCGACGTCGCCGGCATCAAATCGGCCACCATCAAGATCGAAGGCGAGTACGCCTACGGCCTGCTGCGCACCGAGACCGGCGTGCACCGCCTGGTGCGCAAATCGCCCTTTGACTCCTCGGGCGGGCGCCACACCAGCTTTGCCTCGGTCTTCGTCTACCCCGAGATCGACGACTCGGTCGAGATCAACATCAACCCGGCCGATGTGCGGATCGACACCTTCCGCGCCTCAGGCGCCGGTGGCCAGCACATTAACAAGACCGACTCCGCGGTGCGTATGACCCACGTGCCCACCGGCATCGTGGTGCAGTGCCAGGACAGCCGCAGCCAGCACTCCAACCGCGATGTGGCCTGGCAACGCCTGCGCTCGCGGCTGTACGACCATGAAATGCGCAAGCGCATGGAAGAACAGCAAAAGCTCGAGGACACCAAGACCGACGTGGGCTGGGGCCACCAGATCCGCAGCTATGTGCTGGACCAGTCCCGCATCAAAGACCTGCGCACCAGCGTCGAAATCTCCAATACCCAGAAGGTGCTCGACGGCGACCTCGACGCCTTCATCGAGGCCTCGCTCAAGCAGGGCGTGTGATGCGCGAACTGCCTGAGCGCGGGGCGGATGCCGGCGGCTTGGCCGGACGCGGCACGCCCGTGCCTGTTTCAGGCCGTGTCCGCGGCCTGATTTTCGACATGGATGGCACCATGATCGATTCCATGCCTTATCACGCCCGCAGCTGGGAGACCTTCTGTCGCCGTCACCGCGTCGACCTGCCAATGGCCGAGGTTCTGCGGCGCACCACCGGCCGTACCGGCACCGAGGCAGTGCGGGAGCTCTTGGGCGAGATGAGCGATGCGCGCGCCCTCGAGTTGCTGCACCAGAAGGAGCAGGACTACCGCGACTTGTTTGCCCCGGTCTTCCGCGAGGTCGCGGGCTTCGCCCGCTTCCTGCAGGCTGCGCTCGCGCGGGGGCTGGCCTTTGGCGTGGCCACCGCAGGCGACAAGCCCAATATCGCCTTCGCCATGGGTCACCTCGCACTGAAAACACCGCCCCAGGCCGTCGTCGGCGGCGACGAGGGGCTGCGCGGCAAGCCTGAACCCGACCTCTTCCTCGAAGCCGCGCGCCGTCTCGGACTGCCACCCGAGGAATGCATCGTCTTTGAAGACGCACCCTTCGGCATCGAAGGCGCCCGCCGCGCAGGCATGCGCGCGGTGGCGATCTGCACCTCTCATACCGCGTCCGAACTCACTGGCGGCCATGTGATCGCCCAGACACCGGACTACCTCACTCTGCTGAACAAGCGCTTTCTGGAGAACCTCCATGCGTGAAGGCCAAAGCACCCTCATCCGCCGCTCTGACTACCAGGCGCCGGCGTTTTGGATCGATACCGTCGACCTGACCTTTGACCTCGACCCGGCCAAGACCCGGGTGCTCAATCGCATGCGGGTGCGGCGCAACCCCGACGTACCCGCGCAGGCCCTGCGCCTCGATGGCGAGGAGCTCAATCTGGCCCGGGTGCTGGTCGCCGGCCAGGGCACCAGCTTCAAGATCGACGGCAACCAGCTGGTGCTGGAGAACCTGCCTGAGGGCGCCGAGCCCTTCGATCTGGAAATCTTCACCACCTGCGCGCCGGCCAAGAACAGCAAGCTCATGGGCCTGTACGTGAGCAACGACTCCTTCTTCACGCAATGTGAGGCCGAGGGCTTTCGCCGCATCACCTACTTCCTGGACCGGCCGGACGTGATGGCCAGCTACAGCGTCACCCTGCGCGCCGACAAAGCGCTCTACCCGGTGCTGCTGTCCAACGGCAACCTGGTGGACGCGGGCGCGCTCGATGACGGTCGTCACTTTGCCAAATGGGTAGACCCGCACCGCAAGCCCAGCTACCTGTTCGCCCTGGTGGCGGGCAAGCTGGTGGCGCGCGAGCAGCGCATTCGCTCGCGCGGCGGCAAGGATCATCTGCTGCAGGTCTATGTGCGCCCGGGCGACCTGGACAAGACCGAGCATGCGATGAACTCGCTCATCGCCTCAGTGGCCTGGGACGAGGCGCGCTTTGGCCTGCCTCTGGACCTGGACCGCTTCATGATCGTCGCCACCAGCGACTTCAACATGGGCGCGATGGAGAACAAGGGCCTGAACATCTTCAACACCAAGTACGTGCTGGCCAGCCAGTCGACCGCCACCGATGTGGATTACTCCAATATCGAGAGCGTGGTCGGCCATGAGTACTTCCACAACTGGACCGGCAACCGCGTCACCTGCCGCGACTGGTTCCAGCTTTCGCTCAAGGAAGGCCTCACCGTCTTTCGAGACCAGGAGTTCTCCCAGGACCTGACCGGCGAAGCCTCGGCCCGCGCGGTCAAGCGCATCGAGGACGTACGGGTGCTGCGCACCGCCCAGTTCCCCGAGGACGCCGGCCCGATGGCCCACCCGGTGCGCCCCGACCAGTACCTGGAAATCAACAACTTCTACACCGTCACCATCTACGAAAAGGGTGCCGAGGTCGTGCGCATGATGCAGACCCTGGTGGCCGGCGAAGCGGACCCTGAGGGACGCGCCGGCTTCGCGCGCGGCATGACGCTGTATTTCGAGCGGCACGACGGCCAGGCCGTGACCTGCGACGACTTCGCGCAAGCCATTGCCGACGCCAACCCCGGCTCGCCGCTGGCGCGCCTGCTGCCCCAGTTCAAGCGCTGGTACAGCCAGGCCGGAACGCCCCGCGTGGGCGCGGTGGGCCGCTGGGACGCCGAGGCCGGCAGCTACACACTGACGCTGTCGCAGCACTGCGCGGCCACGCCCGGCCAGGAGACCAAGGAGCCTTTCGTCATTCCCGTGCGCTGGGGCCTGCTCGACGCCCAGGGACGCCAGATTGCCCAGGGCCTGCACGTGCTCACCGAGGCCAGCGAGTCCTTCACCGTGAGCGGGCTGACCGGCTGCTCGGGCGAGCCGGTGCCCTCCTTGCTGCGCGGGTTCAGTGCGCCGGTCATCCTCGAGCAGGACACGCCGGACGCCCAGCTTCTGCTGCTGCTGGCCCATGACACCGACCCCTTCAACCGTTGGGAGGCGGCCCAGCGCCTGGCGCTGCACCGCGCCCTCAGCGCCGTGCGCGGCGACGGCCATGTGGCGCTCGACGCCCCCTTCATCGAGGCCATGCGCGGTGTGCTGCGCCACCCGCAGCTCGACGCGGCCTTCAAGGACCTGGTGCTCACCCTGCCATCGGAGACCTACATCGCCGAGCAATTGGATGAGGTGGACCCGCAGCGCATTCATGCGGTGCGCGAGGCCATGCGCCAGCAACTGGCCAACGCCTTGCGCCACGACTGGGAATGGGCCTACGAGTCCCATAAGGACAACGGCGCCTACCGACCCGACGCAACCTCCTCCGGCCGGCGCGCGCTGGCGGGCCTGGCCCTCACCCACCTGTGCCTGGCGGCAGCGCCCTCGGGTGATCCGGTCTGGCCGGGCAAGGCCCTGCAGCGTTTCAAGGACGCCGGCAACATGACCGACCGCATGAATGCGCTGACCGCACTGGTGGTCAGCGGCCACCCGCTGGCCGAGTCGGCGCTGGCGCGCTTTCACGCGCTGTTCAAGGACGAGGCCCTGGTGTTGGACAAGTGGTTCGCGCTGCAGGCCGGCGCCCCCGACCGGGCCGGGCATGTGCTGCCCGTGGTGCGCCAGTTGATGGCGCACCCGGACTTCCAACTGCGCAACCCGAACCGGGCGCGCAGCCTGATCTTCAGCTTCTGCAACGCCAACCCGGGCGCCTTCCACCGCACCGACGCCGCCGGCTATGTGTTCTGGAGCGAGCGGGTGATGGAGCTCGACGCGATCAACCCCCAAGTCGCCGCCCGGCTGGCGCGCGCACTGGACCGCTGGCGCAAGCTGGCCGAGCCCTATCGCAGCGCCGCCCGCGAGGCCCTGGCCCGGGTGTCGGCAAAGCCCGACCTGTCCAACGATGTGCGCGAGGTGGTTTCGCGCGCGCTCACCGACACCTGAGCGCCGCCCGCCCCCTTCAAAAAATGCCTGCGTAGAAAGCGATCGGCCCCATGTCACACCACATTTCCCTCACCCGCTACCTGGTCGAGCGCCAGCGGGAGGACGGCCTCATTCCCGGCAACCTGCGCCTGCTGCTCGAAGTGGTGGCGCGGGCCTGCAAATCCATCTCGCATGCGGTCAACAAAGGTGCGCTCGGCGGCGTGCTGGGCACGGCGGACACCGAGAACGTGCAGGGCGAGGTGCAAAAAAAGCTCGACATCATCGCCAACGAAGTGCTGATCGAGGCCAATGAATGGGGCGGCCATCTGGCCGGCATGGCCAGCGAGGAGATGGACACCATCCTGTCCGTTCCCAACCGATACCCGGCCGGCGAATACCTGCTGCTGTTCGACCCGCTCGACGGCTCGTCGAACATCGATGTCAATGTGAGCATCGGCACCATCTTCTCGGTGCTCAAAAAGCCCGAGGGCGGCGCTGAAGTGGGCGAGCAGGACTTCCTGCAGCCGGGCCGCCAGCAGGTGGCCGCGGGTTACTGCATCTACGGCCCGCAAACCACCCTGGTGCTCACCGTGGGCAAGGGCGTGGCCATGTTCACGCTGGACCGCGAGCAGGGCTCCTTCGTGCTGGTGCAGGAGCACGTGCAGATTCCGCCGGACACGCAGGAGTTTGCGATCAATATGTCGAACATGCGGCACTGGGACGCACCGGTCAAGCGTTACATCGACGAATGCCTGGCCGGCAAGGAAGGCCCGCGCGGCAAGAACTTCAACATGCGCTGGATCGCCTCCATGGTGGCCGACGTGCACCGCATCCTCACCCGCGGCGGCGTCTTCATGTACCCCTGGGACAAGCGCGAGCCGCACAAGCCGGGCAAGCTGCGTTTGATGTACGAGGCCAACCCCATGGGCTGGCTGGTCGAACAAGCCGGCGGCGCCGCCACCAACGGCCGCGAGCGCATCCTGGACATCGCGCCCACCGAGTTGCACCAGCGGGTGAGCGTCATCCTCGGGTCGAAAAACGAGGTCGAGCGGGTGACGGGCTACCACCTGAACGCCTGAACGGCTAGAAACCGCCGGGGCAGACCGCCTGCCCCGGCCCAGCCCGGCCCGGCGACCTCACGCTAAGCGGCGCAGCCTTCTTGCCCGCAACCAAGGGCGGTGTTGCCCAAATTCAGACACGGCGGCGCATCTGCCGACCTACGATGACTCCCGAACCGCCGCGTGCGCCCTGCGCGCGGTATGTACCCGGAGAGACATCATGAAAAAAACTTTGATCAAGCGCCTGGGCATCCTGCGTCGCAAGGATGGCATCACCCACCAACAATTTGTCGAGCACTGGCTCGAGCGCCACGCCGCCCTGTGCGTGAAGCTGCCCGGCTTGGTCCGTTACTCGGTCAATCTGGTCGACCGCGGACGCTTTCCCCATTTTGACTACGACGGTTTTTCTGAGCTGTGGTTCGACTCGGAAGAGGCGCTGACCGCAGCGCTTCAAAGCCCAGAGGGCAAGACGCTGCTGGCCGACCTGCCCAACTTCGCCAAGGACGTCTCCCCGATCGTGGCGGAGGAACACCAGATCCTCTGGCCTTGAAGTACGGGTAGGGAGCACACCATGGGACAACTCCAAGGCAAGGTCGCCCTCGTCACCGGCGCCGCCGGCGGATTTGGCGAAGGGATCGCGCGGCTGTTCGCCGCCGAGGGTGCCAAGGTCATGATCGCCGACCTCGACGCTGCGCGCGCACAGCAGGTCGCTGCCTCGATCGCTGCCTCTTTCGGCCCCTCGGCAGCCAGCATCGGCTGCGACGTCTCCAAGGGCGACCAGGTCCAGGCGGCGGTGCAGGCCTGCGTGCAGGCTTTTGGCGCGCCCGACATCGTCGTCAACAACGCCGGCACCACGCATCGCAACCAGCCTCTGCTGGAGGTGGACGAGGCGACGTTTGACCGCGTGTTCGCGGTCAATGTGAAGTCCATCTTCCATATGACCCGTGCCGTCGTCCCGCTGATGCGCGAACGCAAGGGCGGCTCCATCATCAACATCGGCTCCACCGCCGGTATCCGGCCGCGGCCGGGCCTCACCTGGTACAACGCCTCCAAGGGCGCGGTGAACCTGGTGTCCAAGTCCATGGCCGCCGAGCTGGGCCCGGACAACATTCGTGTCAACGCCATCTGCCCGGTCATGGGTGCCACCGGCCTGATCGAGCAGTTTTTGGGTGTGCCCGACACCCCCGAAAACCGCGCCAAGATCGTCGCCGGCATCCCGCTGGGACGCATGTCCACCCCGCAAGACGTGGCCCAGGCCGCGCTATGGCTGGCCAGTGACGCGGCGCAGTTCATCACCGGCGTCGAGCTGCCGGTGGACGGCGGCCGCACCATCTGATGCACCGCGCAGGGCCCGTCCGGCGGGCTTGGACGGCGCGCCGCTGATGGACCCGGCGCTCCACCAGGCCCTGTACGGCACCGCGCTGCCCGAGGAGCCTCGGGTGCCGATGCGCTGCGGTCCCTGGCGCTTCGAGCGACAGGGGCTGATCCTGCGCGACATCCACCACGAAGACCGCCTGGCCTGGAGCAGCCTGGGCTTTGTCTGGCGCGACATGCACTGGGGGACGCCCACCCCGGTGGTGGACAGCGCCGATCATGCCGAGCGCGAGGGCGGCTTCACGCTGACCCTGCAGGCCCACCTGACCGGGCTGCCGCGGGTCAGCTTGGCGGTGACGATCGAGGTCGACGACCGGGGCGACGTTCACTATGAGGCGCTCGCGCAGCTTGCCGAGGCCACAGAGATTGGTGAGGTCGGTGAGACCGGTGAGATCGCCCACATCGCCCTCACCAACCGCGCCGGCCTGTGCCTCGAGCACCCGCTGGCGCTGGCCGGGCAGCCGGTGCGTGTCTTGCACGACGACGGCCGCAACACGCACAGCCAATTCCCTACTCAGGTGCCGGCGTGGCCCCCCTTTACCGCGGTGCATGGGATCGAGCATCCCTTGGCGTCTGGCGTCTGGGCCTGCTGCACGTTCGAGGGCGAGAGATTCGAAACCGAAGATCAGCGAAACAACGCGGACGCCTCCTTCAAGACTTACAGCCGGTCCAACAGCATGCCCCGCCCTTACCGCTTGGGGCCGGGTGAGCCAGTCTGGCAGCGGGCCACGCTGCGCATCGAGCACAAGCCGACACCGACACCGACACCGACATCGGTACCCCCGTCCACGCACTCCCCCTGGCCCTGGCCTTCACCCTCCCCCTCAACATCTCCCTCAAGATCTCTCATCCCCGCGGCTCCTGCCGAAGACAGTCACCACGCCGCCTGGCGCGCGCCACCCGTCCTGGGCGTGGGCCTCGCGCCCGAGGACCTGGCTGCCCTCGCGCATTGGGCACCGGCCCTGGGCCGCCTGCGGCCAACACGGCTGCATCTGGTGATGGACCATGCCGCCGAGCCCCTGGACACCCTGGCCCTGGCGCAGGCGCTGGCCCAGAGCGGCGCACGCTTGCGCCTGGACCTGCGCGGCGTGAGCCCCGGAGCGCAGACCGACCCGGCACTGAGCGCTCTCGCGGAGGCATTGGCGGCAGCCGGCATCACACCGCAAGCCCTGGCGCTTTTTCCGGGCCAAGCCGCCGAGCTACGGGCGCTGGCGAGAGCCTTTCCCGGTGCGGCACGCGGCGCAGGCACGCCTTACTTTTTTGCCCAGGCCAACCGGGCCGAGCGGCTAGCGGCCGCAGACTTTGTTTCCTTCACCACCTGCTCTCTGGTGCATGGCACCGAAGAGACCTTGGTGATGGACGGGCTGCGCAGCCTGCCCTCGCTGCTGCAGACACTGCGGGCGCGCCATGGCGTCGCCCATATCGAGGTAGGCCCCAGCGGTCTGGCGGCCCCCCGCAGTCCGCTGGGCGCGCAACCTGCGCCGAACCCTGCCCGGCCCCAGTGCCTGGGGCAGCAGGATCCGCGCAGCGCAGCGCTGTTCGGCGCGGCCTGGCTGGTCGGCCATGTGGCGGCGCTGATCGAAGGTGGCGCGCAGGCAATCAGTTTGCGCGGACTCGGTCAGGGCGATGGCTTGCTGCTGCCAGGCGATGGCGCGTGGCGCTTCGCGCCTGCCGCACATGCGCTGCAAGTCTTGCTCACACCGGCAACGCGCGTCCGCGCCAGCGCCTGGCGTCAGGGCCCCTGGGCGCGCATCGAGCGCGAGGGGCCGGATGGTCGCTCAGTCCTGCTCGCCAACCTGGGCCCGGTGCCATTGCCGGCTCGCGCGCTGTTGGCGCCAGCCGAGCGAAGGGGTCGCCTGGAAGCCATGGACGCTTCGGCCTGGATCGCCCACTGCGCCGGCGCCGCAAGCCCCTGGCGTGAGCTGGGAACCCCTCTGCGCACCGCGTTCAGTGAGGAAGCGAGCCTCGGCAGCCCAGATGACTCGCTGGGCCCCTATGCCCTGCTCCGAGCTTTCCCGTGAGCGGAAAGCTCGCTTCTCGCCTCGGTAATAGCCAGCCTGACATGGGCTAGACACAATCGCGCCAGCTTCAAGGAGACCCCTTGCTTCCAGATATCGACTCGCTCGCATTATTCGTGCGCGCAGCAGAACTTCGCAGCCTCACCAAGGCGGCGGAGGCGTCGCATATCGGGCTGGCGGCAGCAAGCCGGCGAATGGCGCTGCTGGAGCACCGCTTCAAGACGCCCCTGCTCGAACGCTCCTCCAAGGGCGTTGAGCTCACACCGGCGGGCGCCTCGCTGCTGCCGCATGCCAAGACCCTGCTGGTGGAGATCAACCAGATGCAGGCCGAGATGCGTGACCACGCCTCCGGCCGCAAGGGGGCGCTGCGCATTCTGGCCAACACCTCGGCGATGACGGAGTCGCTGCCGGAGCACATGGCCGGCTTCGCCCGCGACAACCCCGACGTGCGCCTGGTGCTCGAGGAGCGCTGGAGCCACGAGATCGTGCGAGCCTTACTGGCCTCGCAAGGCGATCTGGGCGTGATCGTCGAAGGCACGCCGGCCGAGGGACTGGAGTGCCTGCCCTATGCCACCGACCGCATCGCGGTCGTGATGCAGCCCCAGCACCCGATGGCGCGCGCGCCCGACATGCGCTTTGCCGACCTGCTCGACGACGACCTGATCGCTCTGGAGAGCAGTTCCTCGATGATGCGTCTGCTGACTGAGCAGGCCGTCATCGCCGAGCGGACACTGCAAGTGCGCGTCGAGGTGCGCAGCTTCGAAGCGGTGTGCCGCATGGTGCAGGCCGGCCTGGGTGTGGGCCTGCTGCCCTATCAGGCGGCCAGTGTGCTGGGCAAGGGCATGAACCTCACGGTGCGCCCGCTCACCGAGGAATGGGCCGAGCGCCGCATGCTCATTTGCATGAAGAAAGAGCGCGCCCACCACCCCACCGTGGCCAAGCTGGTGCGCCACATGACGGCCAGCGCCGCTGCCTGAAGGCGCGACACCTGCCCCTGCGGCGGGTGCCTTTCGAAAAAGCACAAGCCGGCTTTGACCAAATTCCCATAGACGCTGCCGGCGGCAAGTCCAAGAATGCGCTGAAGATCCGTGGCGCAGGTATGACGCTGCGGCGGCGTTATCACCAGGAATCTTGGCCATGCAGTGCGACCACCCCGACCTCTTTCCCGCCGCTATCGGCCAGCATGCGGGGCAAGCCCTGTACGGTCACCTGATCGCGGGCGCCATGGTGGGTGCGGGCGGTCCCCAGCCCTTGCCGGTCATCGCGCCGGCCACTGGCGCGCAATTCGCCTGGCTGTCCGCAGGCGGCGCCACCGAGATCGATGCAGCGGTACAAGCCGCCCGCGCGGCGCTGGGCGGACACTGGGGTGCGATGTCGGCCACCGAGCGTGGCCGGGTCATGGCGCGGTTCGCCACTCTGGTGCTCGCCCACAACGAGCGCCTGGCCTGGCTGGAGGCGCATGACACCGGCAAGCCCATTGCCCAGGCCCGCGCCGACATGGCGGCCGTGGCGCGCTATTTCGAGTTCTACGGCGGCGCAGCCGACAAGATCCACGGCGAGGTCATTCCCTACCTAGCGGGCTACAACGTGAGCGTAGTGCGCGAACCCCTGGGCGTCACCGCCCACATCACGCCCTGGAACTACCCGGCACAGATGTTCGGGCGCACCATCGCACCGGCACTGGCCATGGGAAATGCGGCCGTTCTCAAGCCGGCCGAGGAAGCCTGCGCGGTCTGCTTGGAGCTGGGCGCGCTGCTGGTCGAGGCCGGCCTGCCCGCTGGCGCCCTGAACATCGTGACCGGCGTGGGCGAGGAGGCAGGCGCCGCGCTCACCGCCCACCCCGACGTCAACTTCATCTCCTTCACCGGCTCCCCCGAGGTGGGCCAGTTGGTGCAGCAGGCGGCCGCGCGCCACCATGTGCCCGTAGTGCTGGAGCTGGGCGGCAAGTCGCCGCAAATCGTGTTCGAGGACGCCGACCTGGCACAGGCCGCCACGCTGGTGTGCAAGGCCATCACCCAGAACGCAGGTCAGACCTGTTCGGCGGGTAGCCGGGTGGTGGTCCAGCGCAGCATCGCCGAGCGCTTCAGCGCGATGCTGGCCGAGCGCTTCGCCGCGCTGCGGATCGGTCGGCCCGAGGACGACGCCGATCTGGGCCCGGTGATTAACGCCACCCAGCAGGCCCGGGTTCAGGGCTTCATCGACCGGGCCCGCGCGGACGGCCTGCCGGTCATCGCGCAGGCAGCCATCCCCGATGGCCTTCAGGGCGGCTACTTCGTCGCCCCCACCGTCTTCGGGCCGGTGGCGGCCACCCATCCCCTGGTCTGCCAGGAGGTGTTCGGTCCGGTGCTGGCACTACAGGTTTTCGACACCGAGCAAGAGGCGGTAGCGATCGCCAACGGCACCGAGTTCGGCCTGGTCGCCGGGGTGTGGACGCGTGATGGCGCCCGCCAACAGCGCATGGCCCGCGCCATCGTCTCCGGCCAGGTGTTCATCAACTGCTACGGCGCCGGCGGCGGCGTCGAGCTTCCCTTCGGCGGCACCAAGCGCAGCGGCCATGGCCGCGAGAAGGGCCTGCTGGCACTGGAAGAATTGAGCACCACCAAGACCATCGTCAACTACTATGCCGGCTGAAGACGCGCAAGGTCACGCAAGATGAACCCCACCCCCCTGGAAGGCATTTTGGTCATCGCCCTGGAACAGGCGGTGGCCGCCCCCTACTGCTCGAGCCGGCTGGCTGATGCAGGCGCACGGGTGATCAAGATCGAGCGTCCCGAGGGCGACTTCGCCCGCGGTTATGACGCCGCGGTACACGGCGAGTCCTCCTACTTCGTCTGGATCAACCGTGGCAAAGAGTCACTGGCCCTGGACCTGCGCCAGGGCGATGACAAGGCCCGGCTACACACGCTGCTGGCCAGCGCCGACGTGTTTTTGCAGAACCTCGCGCCAGGCGCGGCGCAGCGCCTGGGCTTCGGCTCGGACGAACTGCGCCAGCAACACCCGCGGCTGATCACCTGCGACATCTCCGGCTACGGCGAAGACGGCCCGCTCAAGGAACTCAAGGCCTATGACCTGCTGGTGCAGGCCGAGAGTGGTCTGGTGGCGGTGAGCGGCGCGCCTGGCCCCTGGGGCCGCATCGGCGTGTCGGTCTGCGACATCAGTGCGGGCATGAACGCGTTGATCGGTGTGCTGCAGGCCTTGATGCAACGCGAGCGCACCGGCCAGGGCAGCGGGGTGAAAGTCTCGCTGTTCGGGTCGGCCGCGGAGCTGATGGCGGTGCCCTATCTGCAGGCGCGTTACGGCGGCAAGGCGCCCGACCGCGTCGGCCTCAAGCATCCGAGCATCGCCCCCTACGGCGCCTTCACCTGCGCCGACGGGCGCGAGGTGGTGCTGTCGATCCAAAACGAGCGCGAGTGGGCCAGCTTTTGTGACCGGGTGATGGGCGACCCGGGCCTGACGCATGACCCGCGCTTTGCCGACAACGCCGCCCGCACCCGCCACCGCGATGCGCTGGAAGCCGCGGTGCAGGCGGTGTTCGGCGCTCTCGCCTATGCCCAGGTGGTCGACCGGCTCACCGAGGCGCAGACCGCCTACGGCTCGATCAACTCGGTGCACGACCTCATCGAGCACCCCCAACTGCGCACCCGGCCGATGGATGTCCACGGCCAAGAGGTGCAGATGCCGGCCCCACCCTATGCGACCGAGTGGGAGGCTGCGCGCTTTCCGTCGGCACCGGAGCTGGACCAGCACGGCGAGCTGCCAACACCGCCGGCTGGCCGCTGAACGCCTCTTCAAAAAAACAAGGGCCCCGGGGTTTCACCACGGGGCCCTGTTCGAGTGACGGCTGCAGGCGGCCGCTACTGTCTAAAAAAACAAAGTGCCGATCAGGCCGGCAGCACGCCTTCCACCACGAGCATGTTCGAGGTTGCTGCCCGCTGGCGCAGCGCGCGCGCCGGCGCGTACTCCGGCGAATCGATCCAGGCGCGTGCCTGGGCCACGCTGGGAAACTCCAGAATCACCAGGCGCTGGGGTGACCAGCCTCCCTCCAGGGATTGAACTGCACCGCCACGCGCCAGAAAGCGCCCGCCGTAGGCAGCCACCGTCGGCGGGGACAGGCGCTTGTAGTCCTCGAACAGGACCGGGTCGGTGACGACCATGTCATTGATCACATAGGCAGCCATGACCCCGGTCCTCCTCAGGCGGTTTTCTTCGCGTCCGCGGGCAACTGGCGCACCTCGATGCCCAGCTCACGCTCGCGAATGAACATGAGCGCTGCGGTGTCCCGGTCGCCCAGGCCCATGCCGATCGCGCGGTCCATCGTGGCCTGTGCGCCGCGGCCGACTGCCGCGGTAAAGCCCATGCCCTCCGCCGCCTCGCAGGCCAGGCGCACGTCCTTGCACGCCAGGCGGATGGCAAAGCCCGGACTGTCGTCGCCGAGGAAGACCTTCTTGGGCATGGCCACCGCCAGTTGCTGGTTCCAGGCCATGGTGGTGCGCATCACCTCCTGCATCAACTCCAGGGTGAGACCGTTCTTCATGCCGATGGCCAGGGCCTCGGTGTTGGCGCACATGATGGTGGTGGCCAACAGATTGTTGGTCATCTTCATCGCATGGCCAGTGCCCGGGCCGCCGCAGAAGTAGGTGTCGGTGCCCATGCACTTGAGGACCGGCATCGCCTGGTCAATGGCAGCCTGATTGCCGCCCACCATCAGCGTAAGCGTGCCAGTGACCGCATGCTCGCTCGTCTTGCCCACGGGGGAGTCGACGAGATCCTTGCCCTGCGCGCGCAGCGCGTCGCCGACACGGCGCGAGGTGGCCGGGTCGATGGTGCTCATCTCGATAACGATGCCGCCCGCTTTCAGGCCGGCAGCGATGCCATCGGGACCCAGGACTGCCTGTTCGACGTGCTGGGGCTCGGGCAGCATGGTGACCACGAAGTCGCTGGCAGCGCCCACTTCACGCGGTGTCTTGGCCGCCTTGGCGCCGGCCTGGACCAGACGGTCCACGGCCTGCTGGCTGAGGTCGAACACGGTCAGTTCATGCCCGTGCTTGAGGATGTTCGCGGCCATGGGTCCGCCCATGACGCCCAGGCCGACAAATCCGACTTTCATTGATGGTGACTCCGGTACAAGGTTGAAAAAAAGGGTTTAGCTGCGGTCAGCCCACTGGTTGATTTCCCAGACCGGGCGACCGCGCAGGTCGGCGGTGTTGGTGCGGGTGAATTCGCCGGGGACCGGCTTGGCGCCGAGGCGGTCGTAGGCCTGCTTCATCAGCGGCGCGGTGCGGGAGAAGGCGCCCTTGATGGTCGACCACTGCAGGGGCTTTTCGATGACCTTGTTTTCGGCCATGAAGCGGCTGGTTTCCAAAATGGCGCGGGCATCGGCCTCGGTCGGCCAGGCCCAGCCACGCGAGAACAGCACGTCGTCGTTGACCACCTTGGCGCCTTGCACGTTGTCGAGCTTCCAGTAGTCACGCACCAGCTGCGCGACGACGCCGGCGTCCATGGCCGACAGTGCGGCGACCGCCTCTTGCTGCGCGATCAAGAAGGCCAGCACGGCTTGCGGGTGCTGGTCGATCAGGCCGTTGCGGCCGATCCAGAACGAGCGGTGCAGGTAGTAACCGTCGGGATAGAAAGGCGACTTCTTCGCGTTGGGCAGCAGCTTGCCGGCGCCCTTACCGGCCGGGCCGTCGTAGTGTTCTTCGGTGTAGCCGAAGGAGTTGGCCAGAGCCACCGTGCCGCTGGCCTGGGCCGCCAGGTAGGCGGGGTAGATGGTGCAGGTGGCGTCCACACCGGTGGGCACCGAGGCGGCCTGGGCGTGAGTCGGCATGTTGACGAAGCGGATGCCGGTTTCCTTGATGTCCTCGACGCCCATTTCGTAGCGCAGCATCTGGAACAGCGCACTTTGCGGGTCGCCGCCGAGCGACACGCCGATGGTCTTGCCCTTGAGGTCGGCAAAGTTGCGGATCGGGGAGCCCTTGCGGGTGGTGATCAAAAAGCGCAGGTGTCCTTCGCCGACCACCATCAGGCTGATCGGCAGGCCGGTGGCCAGGCCGCGGGTGATGGGGGTATTGCCCCACATGCCGATGTCGAGGTTGTTGCCCACCATGGCCTCGACCATGGGGATGGCGGTGGGGTATTCACGCCAGTCGATGGTGAGGTCGTAGCCCAGTTCGGCGGCCCGACGCTCCATCAGCTTGTTGTTGATCATGTACTGGGTCATGGGCGAATTGCCTGCGGCCCACGGGATGCGCCCGATGGAGATCTTCAGCGGGCGGCGCGAGCCTTGGGCGTGCACCAGGGCGGGCATGCCCAGGGCGGAGGCCCCGGCGAGGGCAGCGCCCCCGATGACGAGTTGTCGGCGGTTGGCAGTGAGAGGCTTGGACATGGTGTCTCCTTTCGTGTGTTGGCTTGACATGTCTTCGGTGAAAAAGGGGGGGTGGCGTGACGAGGCCATGCCTCAGTGGTGCGCGGCAGGCTCGGTGGCGGCGCCGACCTGCGAGCCGCCAATGGCGCGGCGGGCCTCGTCGCGGATCAGGGCCCAGATCTCCTCGACCCGGCGGCCGAAATGCGGGTCGGCGCGTGAGGTTTCGGTGCGGGGGCGCGGCAGGTCGATGTCCAGCACCGCGCGCACCCGTCCGGGGTGGCTGCTCATGACCACCACCCGATCGGCCAAGAAAACAGCCTCTTCGATGTCGTGGGTGATGAAGACAGCGGTCTTGCGTGCCTCGCGCGGGGCGGTCTGACCCCAGATCTGCAGCAATTCCATCTGCAAAATCAGCCGGGTCTGGGCATCGAGTGCGCCCAGGGGCTCGTCCATCAGCAGCACGTCCGGGCCGTTGGCCAGCAACCGGGCCAGGGCGACGCGCTGGCGCATGCCGCCAGAGAGCTGGTGCGGGTACTTGCGCTCGGAGCCGCGCAGACCCACCAGGTCGATGAAATGCGCGATGCGCTCTTCGCGCTGGGCCGCCGACAGGTGCAGGCCGGGTGTGCCATGGCGCAGGCCGAAGCCGACGTTGTCTCGCACCGTCTGCCAGGGCATGAGCGCGTAGTCCTGGAACATCACCCCGCGGTCGGCGCCGGGGCCGGTGATCGGCTGGCCGTCCTTTTGAATCGTGCCGGTGGTCGGGGTGTCCAGGCCCGCGATCATGTTCATCACCGTGGACTTGCCGCAGCCCGAGGGCCCGACCACGCAGATGAATTCACCGGCCTGAATATCCAGCGTGACCTCGTCGACCGCCAGCGTGGGCTGGCCGGTGTGGGGGGCAATGAAGCTCTTGCTCACTGACTGCAGGCGCAGCTTGGGCGCGGCGGCAGACGATGCGGCGGGCGATGCAGAGGAAAGGGTGTTGCTCATGGTCAGTCCTTCCAGCGGATGACGCGCGCCTCGACGGCGCGGAAGATGCGGTCGATCAGCAGGGCCACCAAGCCGACGACCACCATGCAGACCACGATGGCGTTGAGGTCCACGCTGTACGAATAGAAGATGAACATCATCTGGCCGATGCCGCCAGAAGTGCCGCCGCCCGACTTGGCACCCACCGCCAGTT
>CANFQF010000046.1 GCA_947449025.1 Comamonadaceae bacterium | reverse complement strand
TGGGCCTGAGGCTCGGAGATTTCGCCGGTGAGAAAGGCCTGGGCGCCAGCGGCGATGGCTGCCTCGAAGTAGCCCTGGGCACCGCCGGTGCACCAGGCGATGCGGGTGAGCGATGCGGGTGCTGCGCCACGCGCGTCGCGCCCTTCAACTACGGTCACCGCTCGCCCCAGCACCTGCTCCACCCGGGCAGCTAGGGCCGCGGTGTCGGCAAAGGCCTGGCCGTCAGACGGTCCCCCCAGAAAGCCCAGGTCTTGCTCGCCAAAGCGGGCATCGGCCTGCAAGCCCAGCACCCGACCGAGCTGGGCGTTGTTGCCCAGCTCGGGATGCGCATCCAGAGGCAGGTGGTAGGCCAGCACGCTGATGTCATGGGCCAGCAGACGCGCCAGGCGCTGACGCATCCAACCGGTGACCCGGCCGTCCTGGCCGCGCCAGAACAGGCCGTGGTGGACCAGAAGCGCGTCGGCGCCGGCCTCGATGGCGGCGTCGATCAGGCTCAGGCTGGCAGTGACGCCCGACACCAGCTTGCGCACCTGGGGGCGACCTTCGACCTGAAGGCCGTTGGGGCCATAGTCGCGGAAGCGCTCGGGCTGGAGCAGGCCGTCGCAGGCCTGAAGAAGTTGTTGCAAGGTGGCCATGGAAATCCGTTCGAGCCGCATTGTCGATGATGGACCGGCGCTATTCTCCGGCCATGCGACGCTTTTGGCTCCTCTTTTCCCAGACGGTCACCGTGGTGCTGGCGGCCTATTTCGTGGTCGTTACCCTGCAACCCGATTGGCTGCGCGGTGCAGCCAGCCCGAGCCGCAACAGTGGCGTGGCCCTGCTGGAGGCGTCGCCCTCCGGCGGTGGCACGGCGCCTCCCGGCAGCCTGCGCCACGCCGCCCAGCGGGCGGCAGCGGCCGTGGTGAGCATCAACACCTCCAAGTCCGGCGGGCGCGGACCCCATGCCAACGAGCCGTGGTTCCGCTTTTTCTACGGCGACCCAGGCGAGCAGCCGCAAGCAGCTCTGGGCAGCGGGGTCATCATCAGCCCCGAGGGCTACATCCTCACCAACAACCATGTGGTCGAGGGCGCCGACGAGATCCAGGTCGTCCTCAACGACGGGCGCAGCGCCCGGGCCAAGGTGATCGGCACCGACCCGGAAAGCGACCTGGCGGTGCTGCGCGTCTCATTGGACAAGCTGCCGGCCATCACCCTGGGCAGCTCCGACACATTGCAGGTCGGCGACCAAGTGCTGGCGATCGGCAACCCCTTCGGTGTCGGTCAGACGGTGACCAGCGGCATTGTCAGCGCCCTGGGCCGCAATCAGCTGGGGATCAACACCTTCGAGAACTTCATCCAGACCGATGCCGCCATCAACCCCGGCAATTCGGGCGGCGCGCTCGTCGACATCCAGGGCCAACTGGTGGGCATCAACACCGCCATCTACTCGCGTTCGGGCGGCAGCATGGGGATCGGCTTTGCCATTCCGGTGTCGACCGCGCGCCAGGTTCTGGAGAGCATTGTGAAAGAGGGCTCGGTGCGCCGCGGCTGGATCGGTGTGGAGCCGTCCGACCTCACCCCCGAGCTGCGCGAAACCTTCCGGGCCCAGGCCCAGCGTGGTGTGCTGATCACCGGCGTCCTGCAAAGCGGACCGGCCGCCAAGGCCGGGATACGTCCGGGTGATGTGATCGAGGAAGTGGGTGGCCAGCGGGTCGGCAGCGTCCCTGAATTGCTGCGACAGGTGGCGGCGCTGCAGCCCGGCGTGGCGACGGTGTTTAAGGTCCAGCGCCGCAGCGACGAATTGGCGCTGACGGTGACACCTGGCCTGCGGCCAAGGCCGCCGGCGGCAGACAGACCGCGCTAAACCGCTCGGCCTCCAGCGCGGACAAGCGCCCCCCGGTGTGCCGGCTCCCTCCAGGCTCGCTCAGGCCCGGGGCGGCTCGGTCGGCGCTACAGCCGGGGGCGTCTGGGCGTCCGAAGCAGGACGGGTTTCTTCGCCACCCGTGGCCTCCGCGGCAGCAGGGGTCGGCTCGGCGGCGGCTGAGGGAGCGGGCCCAGTCTGCGCGCCCTCCCCTGCCGACTGATCGGCAGCGCCCTCAGCCGGCTCCTCGGGCGCCTTGGTGTAGTTGATGAAGAACTTGGCCGCCACGATGCCAACCTCGTAGAGCACGCACATCGGGATGGCCAGGGCCAACTGCGACACCACGTCCGGCGGGGTCACCACCGCGGCGATGATGAAGGCCAGCACGATGAAGTAGCTGCGAAATCCCTTGAGCTTCTCGATGGTGACCAGACCCAGACGCGCGAGGACCACCACCACGATGGGGACTTCGAAGGCCAGTCCAAAGGCCAAGAACATGGTGAGCACGAAACTCAGATAGGCCTCGATATCCGGCGCGGCGGTGATGCTCTTGGGGGCGAAGCTCTGGATGAACTTGAATACCTGGCCGAAGACGAAGTAGTAGCAAAAGGCCACGCCGACGAAAAACAGCAAGGTGCTGGAGACCACCAGCGGCAGCACGAGCCGCTTCTCGTGGGTGTAGAGACCGGGGGCGACGAAGGCCCAGACCTGGTAGAGCACGATCGGCAGCGCCATCAGGAAGGCCGCCATCAGCAAAATTTTGAGCGGCACCAGAAAGGGCGAAATGACCGAGGTGGCGATCAGTGTCGCGCCCTGGGGCAAGGTGGCGATCAAGGGAGCCGCCAGGAAGTCGTAGAGACGCCCGGGGCCCGGCCACAACGCCAGCACAGCGCCAGCGACGGCAACCGCGATCAGCGCCTTCATCAGGCGGTCGCGCAGCTCGATCAGGTGGGAGACGAAGGGTTGCTCGGTTCCGGCCAGTTCGTCGTCTTTGTCGGTTGCGGCCATCAGCTGAATTTCTTGGGCCGGTAGCGCGCCACGCGGGCGGCTCCGGAGAGCACATGGCGGCGCACGCCGGCGCGGGCCTTGAACCACTGCGGCGTGGCGCCCTGCTTGAGGCGCCAGTTCTTGCCAGGGTGCTTGTACTCGGGGACTGGCGTGGCCAGGGGCTCAGACGCGGCGTCGTCGACGATGGCGGTCAGGTCGCGCTCGATGCCGGAAGTGGTTTCCTGCACGGCGGTCTCCACGTCCCGGGCGGCCGTCTCGACCGTGTCCTTCATCTTGCGCAGCTCTTCGAGGTCGATGGACCGATTGACTTCGGCCTTTACATCGGCCACGTAGCGCTGTGCCTTGCCCAGGAGCGCACCGACAGTGCGGGCCACGCGCGGCAACTTCTCCGGACCGATGACGATCAAGGCCACCGCACCGATAAGCGCGATCTTGGTGATGCCGATGTCGATCACGGGTGGAGGGAGAAGGGGGTCAGTGAGGGCATGTCAGGAGCGACCGGCCAAGGTGGCGCGGCCGCGTCCGGGGCGCAAGGGTCAGGACTTGGTCTTGGCTTCGACGTCGATGGTCTTGCCATCGGACTTGGCGTCGGCCGAACCGGCAGCGGACACCTGCTGGGCGGGGGCAGCTGCCGGGGCAGGCTGGGCCGCTTGCTCGGGCGTCGAGCCGTCACGCACACCGTCCTTGAAGCCTTTGACCGCGCCGCCAAGGTCCGAGCCGATGTTCTTCAGCTTCTTGGTACCGAACACCAGCACCACGATGGCCAGCACGATCAGCCAGTGCCAGATAGAAAAAGAACCCATGGAAAACTCCTGAAAGATCTTGGCCTGATTCTAGTCCCGCGAGCCCGGGCCCCTCGCCGGGGCGGGGATTGCGCCGCCCAGGCCGGCCTGCGGCGCCCCTGGAACCCTCAGCCCCTCAGCCAGGGACGTGGGCCGCCCATCACGTGCACATGCAGGTGATGAACCTCCTGGCCGCCCTCGTCGCCGGTGTTGGCCAGGATGCGAAAACCGCCCTGGGGGTAGGGGTTGCAGCCCTGCTCCAGCGCCAGCCGCGGGGCCAGCGTCATCAGCCTGCCCATGAGGTCGGTGTGCTCGGGCCCGAGTTGCGCCATCGAGGGAATATGGGCCTTGGGAATGATGAGAAAGTGCACCGGCGCCCAGGGATGGATGTCATGGAAGGCGTAAAGCGCGTCGTCCTCGTACACCTTGCGCGAGGGAATGGTGCCGGCAACGATCTTGCAAAAAAGGCAGTTCGGGTCGTGGGTCATGCGGGAAGTCCTGGGGCGCCCGTCGGGGCGGCGGGGTCAAGAGCGCGGTGGGTGAGAGGTCGGATGGGTGGTCTTGCCAGGCCTCAGGCCGAGCCGGATTCGCGGGCCTGGGCCTTGCGCAGCGCCTTTTCATCGAGGCCGGACAGGCCTTCACGCCGCTCGAGCTCGGCCACCACATCGGCGGGCGACAGCCCGAAATGGGCCAGGGCAATCATGGTGTGAAACCACAGGTCGGCGACCTCGCCGACCAGGGCGGCACGGCCGGCCGCCACATCGGCCGGGCCATGGGCCAGGTCCTTGGCGGCCATGACCACTTCGGTCGCCTCCTCGCCCACCTTCTTGAGAAAGGCGTCGGGGCCCTTGTGCAGCAAGCGGGCCACGTAGCTGGTTTGCGGGTCGCCGCCGGCGGCGGGCTTGCGGCTGTCGATGACGGCGGCGAGGCGGGCCAGCGAGTCGGTGGAAGATGGGCTCATTTGTAAATGCTCTGCGGGTCTTTCAGGACCGGGTCGACCGACTGCCACACCCCGTCCCTCAGGACCTGGAAGAAGCAGCTGTGGCGGCCGGTATGGCAGGCGATGCCGGGCTCATGGCCGGTCTGGGTGACCTTGAGCAGCACCACGTCGTGATCGCAGTCCAGGCGCAGCTCGTGCACCTGCTGCACATGGCCCGACTCCTCGCCCTTGAACCACAGGCGCTGGCGCGAGCGGCTGTAATAGACCGCACGGCCCTCCTGCGCGGTGAGCGCCAGAGCCTCGCGGTTCATCCAGGCGAACATCAGCACATCGCCGGTGGCCGCCTCCTGGGCGATGACGGGGACGAGCCCTTGCGCGTCCCACTTGATCTGGTCGAGCCAATCCATAGGGGCATTGTCGCTGATGGCGCCTGGGGCACCGACGGCATCGGAGGTGCTATCGCTGCTGCCCGAGGGCGGGCCCGCCTCAGAGGCGCACCGGGATGCCCCGGGCGCGCATGGCCTCTTTGGCCTGGGCCACGGTGTACTCGCCGTAGTGAAAGATGCTGGCGGCCAGCACCGCGTCGGCGCCGCCCTGCTGCACACCGTCGGCGAGATGCGCGAGGTTTCCCACCCCGCCCGAGGCGATGACCGGCACCTCCACCGCGTCGGCGACCGCCCGGGTGAGGGCCAGGTCGAAGCCGCTCTTGGTGCCGTCGCGGTCCATGCTGGTCAGAAGAATCTCGCCGGCACCGCGTCGGGCCATCTCGGCAGCCCACTGGACGGCGTCAAGGCCCGTGTTCTTGCGGCCGCCATGGCTGTAGACATCCCAGCCCTCGCCACGGGCTGCCAGGTCGTCGCCCATGCGGCGCTTGGCGTCGATGGCGACCACGATGCACTGCGAGCCATAGCGGTCGGAGGCGTCGGAGATCACCTGCGGATTGGCAATGGCTGCCGAATTGAAACTGGTCTTGTCGGCACCGGCGTTGAGCAGGCGGCGCACATCTTCGACGGTCCGCACCCCACCGCCGACGGTGAGGGGGATGAAAACCTGCGAGGCCACCGCCTCGATGATGTGCAAGATAAGGTCGCGGCCGTCGCTGGTGGCGGTGATGTCCAGGAAGGTGAGCTCGTCGGCGCCCTGCTCGTTGTAGCGGGCGGCGATCTCCACCGGGTCGCCGGCGTCGCGCAGCTCGACGAAGTTGACGCCCTTGACGACCCGGCCGCCGGTGACGTCCAGGCAAGGGATGATGCGTTTGGCGAGCAAGCGGGAACCTTCAGGGGGCCAGTCGGCCGGTGGGCGGGATCACGTGAGAATGGATCAGCCGGCCAGTTCGTCGGCGCGGGCCTGGCCCTGGGCAAAGTCGAGGTCGCCGGAGTAGATCGCGCGGCCGCAGATCACGCCCTCGACACCCTCGCTCTCGACCGCGCACAGCTTCTCGATGTCGGCCATGCCGGCCAAGCCGCCCGAGGCGATGACCGGGATGGTGAGGGCCTGGGCCAGCTTGACGGTGGCCTCGATGTTGATGCCCGAGAGCATGCCGTCGCGGCCGATGTCGGTGTAGATGATGGACTCGACGCCCCAGTCCTCAAACTTCTTCGCCAGGTCGACCACCTCGTGGCCGGTGAGCTTGCTCCAGCCGTCGGTGGCCACCTTGCCGTCCTTGGCGTCGAGGCCGACGATGATGTGGCCGCCAAAGGCGCTGCAGGCGTCCTTGAGAAAGCCCGGGTTCTTGACCGCAGCGGTGCCGATGATCACGTAGCGCAGGCCGCCGTCGATGTATTTCTCGATGGTGTCGAGGTCACGGATGCCGCCTCCGAGTTGCACCGGGATGTCGTCTCCCACCGCCTTGAGAATGGACTTGATGGCCGCAAAGTTTTGCGGCTTGCCGGCGAAGGCGCCGTTCAAGTCGACCAGGTGCAGCCGGCGGGCGCCCTTGGCCAGCCAAGACTGGGCCATGGCGGCCGGGTCTTCGCTGAAGACGGTGGATTGGTCCATGTCGCCTTGCTTGAGGCGCACGCAATGACCGTCCTTCAGGTCGATGGCGGGGATCAGGAGCATGTGAAACGGCTACAGGAGTGGATCAAGGGGGTGGAAAGGCGAGGGACCGGGTTCGCGCAAAACTGACCGCGCTGCACAGGCCCCCCGGGGATCAGGGATTCCAATGCAGGAAGTTGCGGTAGAGGGCGAGGCCGGCCTGCGCACTTTTTTCCGGGTGGAATTGGGTAGCAAAAATATTATCCCGGGCAACCGCTGCGGTAAAGCCACCACCGTAGTCTGCCTCCCCCACGCTGTGGCGGGCATCCGACGGTTTGGCGTAGTAGCTGTGGACGAAATAGAACCAGCTGCCGTCTTCCACCCCCGCCCAGACCGGGTGGGCGCCGGTCTGGCGCACCTGATTCCAGCCAATCTGGGGCACCTTGAAGCGGCTGCCGTCGGCCTGATGGCGACCGGCCAATTGGAAGCGGACCACCTCGCCCGGGATCAGGCCCAGGGACTCGGTCGGCCCTTCTTCAGATCGATCGAGCAGCATCTGCATGCCGACGCACACCCCCATCAAGGGCTTATGCGCCGCCGCATGGAGCACCGCGGCGTGCATGCCGCTGGCGTGTAACTCCCGCATGCAGTCACGCATTGCGCCCTGCCCGGGCAACACGACCCGCTCGGCAGCCAGCACCTCCTCGGGGCGGCGGGCCCAGACGACCTCAGCCCCGCTGCCCTGGGCCGCGTGCATGACGGCCTGGGTGACGGAGCGCAGATTGCCCATGCCGTAGTCGACGACGGCGACGGTCTTCATGGGGTGGGTGCCTGTCTGCTCGCTGCTCGCTACTCGCTACTGCCTGCCGCAATGGCGGCTCAGAGCGAGCCCTTGGTGGACGGGATGATGCCGGCCGCGCGCGGGTCGGCTTCCACCGCGGCGCGCAGGGCACGGGCAAAAGCCTTGAAGACGGTTTCGCACTGGTGGTGGGCGTTGTCACCGCGCAGGTTGTCGATGTGCAGGGTGACGAAGGCGTGGTTCACGAAGCCCTGGAAGAACTCGAAGGCCAGTTGCGTGTCGAAGGCGCCGATCATCCCGCTCTTGAAGGGAACATGCATCTCCAGGCCCGGGCGGCCGGAGAAGTCGACCACCACCCGCGAGAGCGCCTCGTCCAGCGGCACATAGGCATGGCCGTAGCGGCGAATGCCCTTCTTGTCGCCCATCGCCTTCGCGAAAGCCTGGCCAAGGGTGATGCCCACGTCTTCCACCGTGTGGTGGCCGTCGATGTGCAGGTCGCCCTGGGCCTCGATCTCGAGGTCGATCATCCCGTGGCGGGCGATCTGCTCGAGCATGTGGTCGAAGAAGCCGATGCCGGTGGACAGCTTGGCCTGGCCGGTGCCGTCCAGGTTGACGCGCACGCGGATCTTCGTCTCGGCGGTATTGCGCGAGACTTCGGCGCTGCGGGCGGCCGGCATCGTGGCCGTGGTGGCAGAGGTAGTGGTCATAGTGAGGCCTGCAGGGCGGCGAGCATGCGCAGGTTTTCGTCGGGGGTTCCGACGGTCAGGCGCAGGCACTGGGCCAGCAAGGGATGCATTGTAGAAATGTTCTTGACCAGCACCCCCTGGCGCTTCATGCCCTCGAAGACAGCCCGGGCATCGGGCACTCGCACGAGGATCATGTTGGCGTCGCTCGGGAAGGGCTGGACCCCCGGCATCTGCGCCAGGCGCTCCAGCAATATCTGCCGCTCTTCGCGCAGCTCGCGGGCCTGGGCTTCGTAGGCGTCGGCATGCTCGAGCGCGAAGAGCGCCGCCTCGGCGTTGAGCACGCTCACGTTGTAGGGCGGGCGCACCTTGTCGAATTGGGCAATCAGCGCGCTGGCCCCCATCATGTAACCCAGACGGATGCCGGCCAGGCCGAACTTGCTGAGCGTGCGCATCAGCACCACATGGGGCTGGGCCGCCAGGCGGCCCAGGTAGTTGCGGCTGGCAAAGGGCTGGTAGGCCTCGTCGATCACCACCAGACCGGGAGCGGCGGCAACGATGGCATCGATGGCGGCATCGTCCCACAGGTTGGCGGTGGGGTTGTTCGGATAGGCCAGGTAGACGATGGCCGGCTGGTGCTGCGCGATGGCGGCCAGCATGGCCGGCAGGTCGAGCGCGAAGTCCGGTGTGAGGTCGACGCCGACAAACTGCAGGCCCTGCAGCTGCGCACTCATCGCGTACATCACGAAGCCGGGCAGCGGCGCGAGGACGCTGGCGCCGGGACGGGCGCAGGCCAGGGCCAGCAGGGAGATGAGTTCGTCCGAGCCGTTGCCCAGCATCACGCTGCAGCCCGCAGGCAGACCGGCGTGGGCAGCCAGGGCGGCCTTGAGCTCGTCGATGCGCGGACCCGGGTAGCGGTTGATCGCCACCTGACCCAGGCGCTCACCCAACTTGGCCTGAAGCTCGGGGGAGAGCCGGTAGGGGTTCTCCATCGCGTCGAGTTTGACGAAGCCGGCGGCGTCCTGCACCACGTAGGCGTGCATGGCCTGCACGTCGGGGCGGATCAGGCGGGCGATGCGGGCGGTCAGGTCGGCAGACATGGGCGGAGGCCTTGGAGTTCGGGCGGGCTTGGGGGCAAGGATTGGAGCGCGCAGGGCGTCAGGCGCCCTTGAGTCGCATTTCGGCGGCGCGGGCATGGGCCTGCAGACCCTCGCCGTGCGCCAGCACGGAGGCGATCTTGCCCAGCACCTGGGCGCCCTGCTCGCTGACTTCGATCAGGCTGGAGCGCTTCTGGAAGTCGTACACGCCTAGCGGGCTGGAAAAACGCGCGGTGCTGCTGGTGGGGAGCACATGGTTGGGGCCGGCGCAGTAGTCCCCCAGCGACTCGCTGGTGAAGCCGCCGAGGAAGATGGCGCCGGCGTGTTTGAGCAGCGGCTCCCAGCGGTGCGGCTCGTTCGACGCGATTTCGAGGTGCTCGGGCGCAATCCGGTTGCTGATGGCGCAGGCCTCGTCCATGCTGCGGGTGTGAATGAGCGCGCCACGACCGGTGAGCGATTTGGCAATGATCTCGGCGCGCGGCATCTGCGGCAGCAAGCGGTCGATCTCGGCCTGCACCCGGTCGATGTAGGCGGCGTCGGGGCACAGCAGGATGCTTTGGGCCAGTTCGTCGTGCTCGGCCTGTGAGAAGAGGTCCATCGCCACCCAGTCGGCCGGGGTGCTGCCGTCGGCCAGCACCAGGATTTCGCTCGGGCCGGCGATCATGTCGATGCCCACCTGGCCAAAGACGCGGCGCTTGGCGGCGGCCACATAGGCGTTGCCCGGGCCGGTGATTTTGTCGACCCGGGGCACGGTGGCCGTGCCATAGGCCAGGGCCGCCACCGCCTGCGCGCCGCCGATCTGGAAGGCGCGGGTGACACCGGCCACATAAGCGGCGGCCAGCACGAGCGGATTTTTCTCGCCGCGCGGGGTGGGCACGACCATGATGATTTCGCCCACGCCCGCCACATGGGCCGGGATGGCGTTCATCAGCACCGAAGACGGATAGGCCGCCTTCCCACCGGGCACGTAGATGCCCACCCGGTCCAGCGGGGTGACCTTCTGCCCCAGCAGGGTGCCGTCGGCGTCGCGGTAGCTCCAGCTCTCACCCGAGGCCTTTTTTTGCGCCTCGTGGTAGCTGCGCACCCGAGCGGCCGCCTGCTCCAGGGCGCGCCGCTGGTCAGCGGGCAGGCCCTCGAAAGCGGCTTTCAGCTCGGCCTGGGTCAGCTCCAGCTCGGTGAGCGCCTTCGCGCTCAAGTGGTCAAAACGCGCGGTGTATTCGAGCACGGCCGCGTCACCGCGCTGCTGCACGGCGGCCAGAATTTCGGCGACCCGGTCTTCCACCTGCGCATCGGTGTCCGCCGACCAATGCAGGCGCGCCTGGAAGGCGGCGTCGAAGCCGGCGTCCGTGGTGGCCAGGTGCAGGGGGCGGGCGGAGAAGGTCATGGTCGGTGCGGGGTCGGGGCGGCCAGGGCGGGGCTGCGTCAGTCGGCCTGGATGCCAGTGCGGGTGGCGGTAGCGGCGGCGAAGGCCTGGATCAGGCGGCGGATCGGCGCCTGATTGAGTTTGAGCGAGGCCTGGTTCACCACCAGGCGGGAGCTGATGTCCATGATGCGCTCGACCTCGACCAGATGGTTGGCCTTGAGCGTATTGCCGGTAGACACCAGGTCGACGATGGCGTCGGCCAGGCCGGTGAGCGGCGCCAGCTCCATGGAGCCATAGAGCTTGATCATGTCCACATGCACGCCCTTGGTGGCAAAAAACTCGCGGGCGATGCCGGTGTACTTGGTGGCCACTCGCAGGCGCGCGCCCTGGCGCACGGCACTGGCGTAGTCGAAGTCGGCACGCACCGCGACGCTCACCCGGCACTTGGCAATGCCCAGATCCAGCGGGGTGTACAGGCCCTGGCTGCCGTGCTCGATCAGGGTGTCGAGACCCGTCACGCCCAGGTCGGCGCCGCCGTACTGCACATAGGTGGGCACATCGCTGGCGCGCACCAGCACCACGCGCACCTGAGGCTGGTTGGTGGCAAGAATGAGCTTGCGCGACTTCTCGGGGTCTTCCAGCACCTCGATGCCCGCGGCACGCAGCAGGGGCAGGGTCTCGTCGAAGATGCGGCCCTTCGACAGGGCCAGGGTGATCGTTTCGTTGGCGTTGGTGGTCATCGCTTTGCCTTCACTTCACCCGCTCGATATCGGCGCCCAGACCGCGCAGTTTTTCTTCCATGCGGTCGTAGCCCCGGTCCAGGTGGTAGATGCGGTCCACCCGTGTCTCGCCTTCGGCCACCAGGCCAGCAATGACTAGGCTGGCCGAGGCGCGCAGGTCGGTGGCCATGACGGTGGCGCCAGAGAGTTGTTGCACGCCCTCAACGAGAGCCGTCTTGCCGTCGACCTGGATGTGTGCGCCCAGGCGGACCATCTCGTTGACGTGCATGAAGCGGTTTTCGAAGATGGTCTCGGTGACGATGGCCGAGCCCTGCGCAATGGCGTTCAGCGCCATGAACTGCGCCTGCATGTCGGTCGGGAAGCCGGGGTACTCGGTGGTGCGAAAGCTCTGCGCCTGCGGCCGGCCCTGCGCCGAGACGCGGATACCGCCGGGGGTCGCCTCTACCTGGGCGCCAGCGGCGCGCAGCTTGTCGATCACCGCCTCCAGGTGGTCGGCCCGGCCGTCTTTGAGGAAGGCCTCACCGCCGGTGGCGGCCACCGCGCACAGAAAGGTACCGGCCTCGATGCGATCGGCCACCACCTGGTGCGTGCAGCCCGAAAGACGCGGCACGCCCTGAATGCGGATGCGGCTGGTGCCGTGGCCATCGATGCGCGCGCCCATGGCGATCAGCATCTCGGCCAGGTCGCCGATTTCAGGCTCCATCGCCGCGTTTTCAAGGACGGTCTCGCCCTCGGCCAGGGCGGCGGCCATCATGAAGTTTTCGGTGCCGGTCACGGTGACCATGTCGGTGCGGATCACGGCGCCCTTCAGGCGGGTGCGGCCCTCGGGCAGGCTGGCGATCATGTAGCCGTGCTCGACGGCAATGACAGCCCCCATTTGCTGCAGCCCCTTGATGTGCTGGTCGACCGGCCGCGAGCCGATGGCGCAGCCGCCGGGCAGCGACACACGGGCGCGGCCAAAACGCGCGAGCAGCGGGCCCAGCGCCAGCACCGAGGCCCGCATGGTCTTGACCAGCTCATAGGGGGCTTCCGGGTTGGTCAGGGCGCCGGCGTCCAGGTGGACCTGCTCGCCCTCGCGGGTCACGGTCACGCCCATGTTCTGCACCAGCCGGACCATGGTGCTCACGTCCTGCAGGCGCGGGACGTTCTTGAGTACCACCGGCTGGTCGGTGAGCAGGGCGGCGCACAGCTCGGGCAAAGCGGCGTTTTTGGCGCCAGCGATTTGCACCTCGCCTTGGAGACGGCGGCCGCCGCGAATGAGGAGTTTGTCCATCAGTGGTCCGGTCAGGCCTGCGCGGCCCCTTGCGCACTCCCCTGCGCGGCCCATTCGGCCGGTGTGAGGGTCTTCATCGACAGGGCGTGCACCTCGTCGTTACGAATTCTCTCACCCAGGGTGGCATAGACCCGCTGGTGACGGGAGACGAGGCGCTTGCCTTCAAACTCGGCCGACACGATGACGGCCGACCAGTGCCTGCCGTCGCCGTGGACCTGCAGGTGCTCGCAGGGCAGGCCGGCGGCGATGATGGCTTGCAGTTGTTCGGCGGTCATGGGTTTGCGCTGGAAAAAGTAAAAAGAGGCGGACTTCAGCCGCGGATCTTGTAGCCGATGCGAAGCAAGTGAACCGCCACCGCGGAGACGACCAGAAAGGCGCTGCCCACGATGGTCAAACTGATCCAGGGCGACACATCGCTCTGGCCAAAGAAGCCGTAGCGGAAGCCATCGATCATGTAGAAGAAGGGGTTGAGGTGGCTCACCTGCTGCCAGAAGCCCGGCAGGGAATGGATGGAATAGAACACGCCCGAGAGGAACGTCATGGGCATGATGACGAAGTTCTGGAAGGCAGCCATCTGGTCGAACTTCTCCGCCCACAAACCGGCGATCAGCCCCAGCGCGCCCAGCATGCCAGCGCCCAGCAGGGCAAACAGCAGGATCCACAGCGGGTAGGTGAACTCCGGCCGCACGAAGAGCGAAGTAGCCACCAGCACGCCGGTGCCCACCGCCAGCCCTCGGGTGACAGACGATCCGACATAGGCCAGGAACCAGGCCCTGTGCGACAGCGGCGTGAGCAGCACGAAGACCAGGTTGCCCATGATCTTGCTTTGAATCAGCGACGAGGAGCTGTTGGCGAAGGCGTTTTGCAGCACCGACATCATCACCAGCCCGGGAATCAGGAAGGCGGTGTACTCGATGCGGTCATAAACCTTGACATGGCCCTCGAGCACATGGCCGAAGATCATCAGATAAAGAAGCGCAGTGATCACCGGCGCCGCCACCGTCTGGAAGCCGACCTTCCAAAAGCGCAGCACTTCTTTGTAGAACAGGGTCTGCCAACCGGTCATGGCGCCACCTCCACCGGTGCCTGGCCTGCAGGTGCAGGCGCGCTGCCCGCTTTCTGCCGGTCGGCCATCACGTCGAGGAACACGTCCTCCAGGTCGGCTTTGCGAATTTCAACATCCTCGGCCACGAGGCCTGCCTCGCGCACCGCCGCCAGGTAGGCCTCGATCTCGCGCGCGTCATGGGCCGGCAGTTGCACGATGCGGCCGGTGATGCGGGCCTTGGCTGCGAGGGCGGGCGGCAGGGCATGGCCCTCGGTCTTGAAGCGCAGCACATTGCTGGAGGCGGCACGCAGCAGCTCGGAGGTGCGCTCGAGCGCCACCACCTGGCCCGACTTGAGCATGGCGAGGCGGCTGCACAGGGCCTCGGCCTCCTCGAGGTAATGGGTGGTCAGGAGCACCGTGTGGCCTTCGCGATTGAGCTTGGCGATGAACTGCCACAGGGTCTGGCGCAGCTCCACGTCGACGCCCGCGGTGGGCTCGTCAAGCACGATAACCGGCGGCTTGTGCACCAGGGCCTGGGCCACCAGCACCCGGCGCTTCATGCCGCCAGACAGCTGGCGCATATTGCTGCCCGCCTTGTCGGCCAGGCCCAGGCTTTCGAGCAGCTCGTCGATCCAGGCGTCGTTGTGCTTGACGCCGAAGTAGCCGGATTGGAAGCGGAGCGCCTCGCGGACATTGAAGAAGGGGTCGAAAACCAGCTCCTGCGGCACGATACCCAGCTGGCGGCGCGCCTGGGCGTAATCGGCCTGCACATCGTGGCCGTGGACGGTGACGTGGCCCGAGGTGGGGCGAACCAAGCCGGCCAGGATGCTGATCAGGGTGGTCTTGCCCGCGCCGTTGGGCCCGAGCAGGCCGAAGAACTCGCCCGGCTGGATGTCGAAACTCACCCGGTCGAGCGCCTGCAGTTGGCGCTGGGCGGAGTGGTAGGTCTTGGAAACCGATTGGAAGGAGATGGCAGCAGGCATGTGAACCCGCCATTTTAGGCGGCTGGGCTGCAATCGGCCTGCAATTGGTCCGCAATCGGCCCGGAGTCGGTCCGCAGTCGGTCCGCAGTCGGTCCGCTATAGGCCGGCCAGCAGGTCGGTCACGCCATAAAGCGCGGCCAGACCGGCCAGGCGCGCGGGCAGGCCCTGCACCGAAAAGCCCATGGCCTGGGCGGTGGCGAGCCGCCGGGCCTCGAGTAAAACGGCTAAAGCCGAAGAGTCGAAATGCGACAGGGCCGAGGCATCGGCGACCAGGGTCTGGCCCGAAGGTCCGCCCTCCGAGCGAAGCGCAGGTCCGCCGGAAGAAGGCCCCGCCGTACCGCAAGCCTTGGCCAAGGCCTGCAGGCAGATGGGTACCTCGGCGTGGGTCAGGGTCGAGGGCAGGGCCAGGGTCGGCATGGGCGTCTATTGGGAGGGAAAGTCGCGCGCGGGAGAGTGGGCGTCCGAAATGCGCCGGTCAGCTGCGCGGACGGCCGCCGGCGGTGCGATTGCGTTCGGCCAGGGCGTTGACCAAGCCATCGAGGCCGCGGGCATTGATCTCCTGGGCAAACTGGCTGCGGTAGGTCTCGACGAGCCAGACACCGAGAACGTTCAGGTTGAAGATTTTCCAGCCCGCGCCCTCACCGGGCGTCTTTTCCAGCCGGTAATCCAGTTGAACCGGGTCACCCCGGCCACGAATCTCGGTGCGAACCACCACCTCGGTGTCGCCGGGCGACAGGCGCACCGGGCGCACCACCACCGTCTCGTCCTGGATTTGGGTCAGCGCACCGGCATAGGTGCGCACCAGCAGGGTCTTGAACTCCTCCTGCAGCCGCTTGCGCTGCTCGGCTGTGGCCTGCCGCCAGACCGGGCCCACCGCCAGCGCCGTCATGCGCTGGAAGTTCACATTGGGCATGACCTTGGCGTCCACCAGAGCCATGATCTGGCGCACATCGCCCGTGCGCAAGGAGGCGTCGGCGCGGATGGTCGTGAGCATCTCCTCGGAGAGCGAGCGGACCAAGGTATCGGGCGACACCTCGGCTGCCCGGGCGGAACCGGGCAGCAGGGCCAGCGAGGCCCCCAGAGAGACGGTGAGCGGAACTGCCAGCGGGGCTGCCAGCGATAACGCCAGGGGGAGGGCTAGCGGGAGGGCTGCCAGGCCAAGGAACTGGCGGCGGGCCCAGGCCAGCGCGGGGGTGAAGACGGTGGTGCTCATGGCTTGGGATTGTCCTCTGGCGCGATCAGCCCTGGCGCTGGCAAGGCCGGGCTGGTGGGTGATGTCGGTGATGTGGGTATGGCGGGTGATGTCGGGGAGACGGGCGCCGGGGTGTCGTCACGCCCGTCCCACACATCGCTCGGGTCAGGGGGCGCGGGAGCGGGCCGACCCCGGCCCACCTCGGCGAACCGCCGCTGAAGATAGGCGTCGCGGATAAAGGTGTACCGGTCCAGCGCAATTTCGTCGACGACGTTGGTCACTTTCAGCAGATTGGTCCGCGTATCGACCGCCCGCAGGCCATACATCACCCACCGAACACGTTCATGGTCGAAGTGGGTGAGCGGGTCCATGTAACGGTCCAGCGTCAGGGTGGCGGCGGCGTCGCGGACGCTGGACGGGCCCAGCACCGGCAGCACCAGATAGGGCCCGGCTGGCACGCCCCAGCGCCCCAATGTCTGGCCAAAGTCCTCGGCGCGATGCTCGAGGCCGAGCTCGCTGGCCACGTCGAGCAGGCCCCCCAGGCCAAACACCGAGTTGATGGCCACCCGACCGCCCAATTCGGCGGCCTGCCGCATCTTCAGCTGCAAGGTGCTGTTGAAGAAAGACCAGACATCGGCAATATTGCCCAACACGTTGCTCACGCCCAAGCGAACCGGGCGGGGCACGCGGTCGCGGTAGGCCAGGGCCACCGGCTTGATCACCGCCTTGTCCAGGTCGTCATTGAAGGACATGACCTTGCGATTCATGGGCTCAAAGGGGTCGACCGGATGGCGCGCGTCCCCCACCAGGCTCGCGCAACCGGCGAGCCACACTGCGACCAGAGCCAGGGCCCCGGCACGCAGCAGGCGAAGGAGAGACGAGTTCAGGCGCATCTATCTGTTACTTGATTGTCGCGGGCGCAGCACCAGCAGCTGCCGGCTTGCCTGAAGAACCGCCGGCATCAGAGGCCTTGTTGTAGAGGAACTGTCCGATCAGGTTTTCGAGGACCACAGCCGACTGGGTGCTGGACACCTGGTCACCCACGCCAAGGTTCTTTTCTTCGGCGCCGGCTTCGATGCCAATGTATTGCTCGCCCAGCAGGCCGCTGGTCAGGATTTTGAGGGAGCTGTCCTTGGGGAAAGCGTAGCGCGACTCGAGGGCCAGCGTGACCCTGGCCTGGAAACTCTTGTCATCGAACGTGATCGACTGCACCCGGCCAACCACCACGCCAGCGCTCTTGACCGCCGCCCGGGCCTTGAGACCGCCGATATTGTCGAATTTGGCAACGACCGGATAGGTGGACTGGAAGCTCAAGGTCAGCAGGTTGGCCGACTGCAGGGCGAGAAAAAGGATCGCCGCTGCGCCCAGCAGCACGAAGAGGCCCACCCACACATCATTCTTAGAACGTTCCATTTTGCAGATCCTTCCAACGAGCCACTCGCTTCACAGGCTGAACATCATCGCAGTGAGAATGAAGTCCAGGCCCAACACCATCAGCGAGGCGCTGACCACCGTGCGGGTGGTCGCGCGCGACACCCCTTCAGGCGTGGGATGCGCCTCATAACCCTGCCAGAGGGCGATGAAAGTCACCGCGACGCCAAACACAAAGCTTTTGATGAGGCCGTTGCCCACGTCCTTCCAGACGTCGACCCCGCCTTGCATCTGGCTCCAGAATGCACCGGGATCAATGCCGATCATGCCCACGCCCACCCCCCAGCCACCGAGGATGCCCACCGCACTGAAAACGGCGCCGAGTACGGGCATGGCGATGATGCCGCCCCACAGGCGTGGCGCCAGGATGCGGCGCACCGGGTCCACCGCCATCATCTCCATCGCCGCCAGCTGCTCGCCGGCCTTCATCAGGCCAATCTCGGCAGTGAGCGAGGTGCCGGCGCGGCCGGCAAACAACAAGGCGGTGACCACCGGCCCCAGCTCGCGCACCAAAGTGAGGGCCACCAGCTGGCCCAAGGCCTCGGCGGAGCCATAGCGCTGCAGGATGTAGTAGCCCTGCAGGCCCAGCACGAAGCCGACAAATAGGCCCGAGACCCCGATGATGGCCAAAGAGTAGTTGCCCAGAAAGTGAATCTGGTCGCGCACCAGACCGAAGCGGACCAGCGTGGGGCCCGAGAGCCGAATCAAGCGCCCGAAGAGTCGGGCCGCGCGGCCCAGCTGCGCCAGCTGGCAGCGGACGGCGTAGCCCACGCGGGCGGGGTGCAGGAACCTCATCGGCGCCCTCCCCGGCTTCGCGCGCCGGGCAGGCCGAAGTCCTGGGCTACCGTGGGACCGGGGTAGTGGAAACGCACCGGGCCGTCGGCCTGGGCGTGGACAAACTGGCGCACCAGGGGATCTTCCGAGGCCATCACCTGCGCGGGCGAGCCCTGGGCGGCGATCTTGCCGCCGGCCAGGATGATGACCTGGTCGGCAATTCGGAAGGTCTCCTCCAGGTCGTGCGAGACGATGAGGCTGGTGATGCCCAGCGCGTCGTTCAACTGGCGAATGAGCTGTGCCGCAATCCCCAGGGAGATCGGGTCCAGCCCGGCAAAGGGCTCGTCGTACATGACGAGGGCCGGATCGAGGGCGATGGCACGGGCGAGGGCAACCCGACGGGCCATGCCGCCGGAAATCTCGCTGGGCATCAGGTCACGCGCGCCGCGCAGGCCGACGGCCTGCAGCTTCATCAGCACGATGTCGCGCACCAGCGCCTCGGGCAGGTGGGTGTGCTCGCGCAAGGGAAAGGCCACGTTGTCGAATACCGACAGGTCGGTGAACAGCGCGCCGAATTGGAACAGCATGCCCATGCGCCGACGGATGGCGTAGAGGCCTGGGCGGTCGAGCGACGCCACCTCCTGCCCCTCAAAGCGCAGGCTGCCGCCCTGCGGCCGGACCTGGCCACCGATCAAGCGCAACACCGTGGTCTTGCCGCCGCCCGAGGCCCCCATGAGGGCTGTGACCTTGCCGCGGGGCACGGTAAAACTCACCCCATCGAGAATGGGGCGGTCACCGTAGCCGAAACGCAGGTCAATGCATTCGACCAAACAGGAAGGGTCGCTTGCGGGCATGGAAGAGAGATTAGCGGCCAAACTGGAAAGAGGCCGATCGGTTGCTCCCCGAATCATACGGTCCCAGGGCTGGCTGAGGCGGGTTGGCTGAGGCGGGCGAATCGATGCAACGCACGCGTCCATCGCACCGGGCCTGCAGCGACGCCCGATTAGGCCCGGTGCGTCATCGCGCATGGACTTGCCGCGTGGGCTTGGCGCGTGGGCCTGCGAAGGCGCCGCAGCCGCAGGAGGTATCTGGCGCGGGGTGCTGGCCCTGGCGCTGCGGGTCCATGTGTAAATCCACTATCCTTTCCACTTTGGCGAACAAGCACAGCCCAGCGGCCGCGATCGCCCTCGGCCTCGGCCTCGACAGATCAAGGAGTCCTGCCCATGAAGAAAATCCAGCCACTGCATTCGTTCGCCCGGCGCGCGCTGTGCGTCGGCCTCGCGGCCGCCGCCCTGCCGGTGTTCGCCGCCGACCCCTGGCCCACCCGCCCGGTACGCATCGTGGTGCCCTTTGCCACCGGCGGCGGTGGCGACTTCATCGTCCGGGCCTGGTCGGAATTGTTCGCGGCGGCGCTGGGCCAACCGGTGGTGATCGAAAACCGCGGCGGTGGCAACACCGTCACCGGCACCGAGTACGTCGCGCGCTCCGCGCCCGATGGCTACACGCTTCTGTTTGCGAGCACCGCGCTATCGACCAACCCTTCGCTGGTGCCCAATCTGCGCTTTCGCACCCCGGAGGACTTCGCCCCCATCGCGCAGGTGATCTCCTACCCCTTCGCCATGGTGACCCGCACCACGCTCGAAGCCACCAACGTGCAGGAGCTGGTGGCCTACGCCAAAAAGAATCCGGGCAAGCTCAATGTCTCTACCTCGGGCGATGGCTCGGGCGCGCACCTGGCTGCCGAGCTTTTCAAGGAAGCCACCGGGACCGACATCCAGACGATTCCCTATCGCGGCGCCGGCCCTGCGATCTCCGATGTGGCTGCCGGTCACATTGACATCACCTTCACCGGCATGTCCCAGGTACAGCCTTTGGTCGACGCCAAGCGCGTGCGGCTGATGGCCTCGACAGGCCAGAGCCGGCTCAAGTCCGCCCCCGACGTCAAGACCGTGGCCGAACAAGGCGTGCCCGGCTTCAATGCGGTGGTCTGGTGGGGCATGCTCGCGCCCGCCGGCACGCCGAAGGACGTGGTCGACAAGATCAACCAGGCGCTTCGCACCAGCCTGGCCGACCCCGAGGTGAGAAAGCGCCTGGCGGTGATTGATGGCGACGTGCGCGTCTCCAGCCCGCAGGAGTTCGAGTCGCACATTCGCGACGAGGTGGCGCGCTGGAAACGGCTGATCAAACCCTCGACCATGGCACCGCGCTGATG
>CANFQF010000045.1 GCA_947449025.1 Comamonadaceae bacterium | reverse complement strand
GGCCGCCTAGCGCAGGGCGGCGCTGGCGCCGCGCAAGACCCGTCCTACACTGAGGGGCCTTGATTGCCGCGCAAGCGCCCCACCCTTGTTCGCAGACCGCCGTCTTCTCCTCCTCGCCGCAGCCGTGCTAGGGCTGCACCTGGCCGCTCTCTGGGCGCTGAGCGGCGGGGCGCTGCGCAGGCCACAGGAGACGGTGGGCCCGCAGGTCTTGATGAGGGAAGCGCCACAGGCGGCGGCGCCCCAAGCGCCCCAAGCGCTCCAGGCGTCCCAGGCGCTCCAGGCGTCCCAAGGCGCGCCATCAGCAGCGTCAGCGCGGACCGACCCGGTCCGCGAGCGGGTGTCATTGCCCGCCCAGCCGCCGCAGCCCAATTCCACGGGTGCTGCAGCGCCTGAGCCGGCATTGCCTGCTGCACCAACGGTGACGACCGCACCGGCACCGGCACCGGCAGCGACGAATGTATCGGGCCCGGTGCTTGAACCTGCCGCTACGCCCCGGGCGCAAAGTGCAGCAGCGGTCATGTCTCTAGGGGCACCACCGACCGCAGCGGCGCCTCGACCGACTCCCCTGCCGAACCTGCTAGCCAACGTGGGCGCGGCGACAGTGCCCGTCCCCGTGCCGACCCATTCGACAGCCCCGACAACGCCTGCTGCGCCGCAGTCTCCCTCTGCCGGGCGCGCCCCAGCAACAGTTTCGAACGGCCTGGCCGCAACGGCACAGTCCTCAGCCCCTTCCGCCGCGCCCCCCAACGGTCCTACCACCGCGCCCTCGGCGGCAGTCACCGCAACGGCGGAAAGGCCCGCGGCCGCGCCGGCGGTGCCTGCCCGCGTCGAGCTGCCCTCCAGCGACGCCGCGTACTTGCACAACCCCAAGCCGGCCTACCCGATCCTCAGCCGAAAAATGGGAGAACAGGGCAAGGTGCAGATCCGCGTCCTGATCGGCGTGGACGGGGCTGCGCTCAAGGCGGAAGTCGGCCAGTCCAGCGGCTTTGACCGCCTGGACCAAGCCGCCCTGGCGACCGCCCTGAAGTGGCGCTACCGCCCAGGCACACGCGGCGGCATCCCCGAGACGATGTGGTTCATCGTCCCGATCGAGTTCGCCTTGTAGTCACCCCCCAAAGGCGTTTTCGAACGGCCGATGCAGGGCCGCTTTATGGCCGCTCTTTGGCCGCTCTTTGGCCACTATTTGGCCGCTCAGAGACTTTTCAGAGCCCGAGCGCGGCGATGCCGGCCTTGGCAATCTGGGCGTCTTCGTTGGACTTGACGCCGCTCACGCCGACCGCACCGATGCACTGGCCGTCCTTCATGATGGGGACGCCGCCTTCGAGCATGCCCTCGACCGCAGGCGCAGTGAGGAAGGCGTAGCGGCCACCGTTGATGATGTCCTCATAAACCTTGCTCTCGCGGCAGCCAAGCGCGGCGGTGTGCGCCTTGGCCGGGCCGATGTGCGCGGAGATGGCCGGCGCGCCGTCGAGGCGCTGCAGCCACAGCAGGTGACCGCCAGCGTCGACGATGGCGATGGTGACCGCCCATTTGTTCTTGAGCGCTTCGGCTTCGGCCGCAGCGGCGATGGCCTTGATGTCGGCCAGTTCCAGGGAATGCGTGGTTTTCATGCCCAAGAGCATAACGCCCAGCCGTGCTCCTTCCGGGTCCAGATCAGTGCCAATACGCCCTGGGTTCGGAGGGGAATTCAAGGACCTCACATCGGCGCTTGAAGAACCCTAGAATGCGCCCATCTGCGGACCATCCGCTTATCACAGGAGCCAGTTCATGAACGATTCCCTGCACACCCAAACTTGGGACCAGGTTCTGCCCGCGGCAGAGCGTAATCGCGTACTGCGTAACACCTACTGGCTATTGGCCCTGAGCCTGCTGCCCACGGTGCTGGGCGCCTGGGTCGGCGTCGCCACCGGCATCAGCCAGTACATGGGGGGCATTCTCGGCATGGTGCTGTTCTTGGCGGGGGCCTTCGGCTTCATCTTCGCCATCGAGAAAACCAAGAATTCGTCCGCCGGCGTCCCGGTTCTGCTGGGCTTTACCTTCTTCATGGGGTTGATGCTGTCGCGTCTCATTGCCTCGGTCCTGGGCTTTTCCAACGGCGCGAGCCTGGTGATGACCGCCTTTGGCGGCACCGCCGGCGTGTTCTTCGCCATGGCCAGCCTGGCCACCGTGATCAAGCGCGACCTTTCGGGAATGGGCAAGTTCCTGTTCGTCGGCGTGATCGGCCTCCTGGTGGCCAGTGTGATCAACGCCTTCGTCGGATCAACCACCGGCATGCTGGTGATCAGCACCTTGTCGATCATGATCTTCAGCGCCTTCATGCTCTACGACATCCGCCGCATCATCGACGGCGGCGAAACCAACTACATCACCGCCACCCTGGCGCTGTATCTGGACATCATCAACGTGTTCCAAAGCCTGCTGGCCATGCTGGGCATCCTGGGCGGCGAACGCGACTAAACAACGCGACTGAGTGCGATCAAGCACTCATCCTCAGGGGCCTCCGGGCCCCTTTTTCATGGGTGGGCCTCAAGCAGTGGACGCCGTCTTGCGGCAGGTCAATGCGCCTGCGTCGCCCGCGGGTAGATTGCCCGCATGCCTACGCCCACTGCCCATTCGCCAAAAGAACCAGCGGATGGCACGGCGAACGGCACGGCCTACGGGACAGCGAACAGGCTGGCGGATGGGCCGGCCGCCCCCGCCGTGCTGCGCGCCCGGGCGCTGTCCCGTGTCTACCGGACAGGCGACACCGAAGTCCGTGCCCTGTGGGAGGTGGACCTGGACGTGGCGCGCGGTGAGTTCATCGTGCTGCTGGGTGCGTCGGGCAGCGGCAAGTCGACCTTGCTCAACCTGCTGGGCGGGCTCGACCGGCCCAGCAGCGGAGAGCTCTGGTTCGAGGATCACTGCCTCAGCAACGCCGACGAAGACACGCTGACCCGCTACAGACGCGCGCATGTGGGCTTTGTCTTCCAGTTCTACAACCTGATTCCCAGCCTCACGGTGGCCGAGAACGTGGCCTTGGTGACGGATATCGCCGACGACCCCATGTCGGTGGACGAGGCGCTCGCCCTGGTGGCGCTCATGCCGCGCCGGGACCACTTCCCCTCCCAGTTGTCTGGTGGCGAGCAGCAGCGGGTGGCTATCGCACGCGCGATTGCCAAGCGGCCGCAGCTCTTGCTGTGCGACGAGCCCACCGGTGCACTCGACTACGCCACCGGTAAGCGGGTGCTGGAGGTCATTGCCCGCATCAACCAGGAGCTGGGCACGACCACAGTGGTGATCACGCACAACGCCGCCATCGCCGGGATGGCCGATCGGGTGATGCGACTGGTCGACGGCCGCATCGACCGCATCGACAGGCCTGCCCGGCGGCTGTCGCCGGCCGAATTGACCTGGTGATCGAATGGGCCAGGACACGCCACCCCCGCCTGCCGGCCCCGACCTGCCCGGCGCCACGCCGGGCGACCGGCCAAAGGCACCTCAAGGCCTGCACCGCCCGGGTAGCCCGCTCGGGCCAGGCCGCCGGATCGGCGCGCTGGACCGCAAGGTGCTTCGCGAGCTGCGGCTGCTGTGGAGCCAGGCCCTGACGATTGCCCTCGTCGTGGCCAGCGGTATCGGCGGCTTTTTGGCCACGCTCTCGGCGGTCGACTCGCTGGCCCGGGCGCGGGACGACTTTTACGCCAGCGGCGCCTTCGCCGACGTTTTTGCCAGCGTGCGGCGCGCGCCGGCCTCGGTGCTGGACCCGATCCGCAGCTGGCCCGGTGTGGTCGATGTACAGGGGACGGTGGAGGCCAACGCCCGTGTGAGCGTGGTGGGCAGCAGTGACCCGATCGTGGGCCACCTGATCGGGCTGGACCCCCGCACGCCGCAACGCCTGAACCGGGTGCAGTTGCGCGCCGGTCGCTGGCCAGAGTCAGGGCGCTTGGCCGCCGGCGAGTTGGAGGCTGTCGCCAGCGAGGGCTTCGTGCTGGCCCACCACCTGCAGATGGGAGACCGGGTGAGCGCTCTGGTCAATGGCAAACGACGGCCGCTGCGTCTGGTGGGGGTGGCGCTCTCGCCCGAGTACATCTTCGGCGGCATGCTGGGTTCGCCCGATCTGCGCTCCTTTGGCGTGTTCTGGCTGGACCGCGCCGAGCTGGCGGCTGCCACCGACATGACCGGCGCCTTTACCCAGGTGGCGGTCAAGTTGGCGCCCGGCGCCTCCCAGGCCGCGGTGCAGGACGCCCTCACCCGCCAACTCGCACCCTACGGCGGGCAGCCGGCCTATGGCCGCGATGAGCAGGCCTCCCACGCGATGCTGGCCAACGAGATCACCGAGCAGCAGGTGATGGGCTCGGTGCTGCCCGCCATCTTCCTGGCGGTGGCCGGGTTCCTGCTGCACATGGTCACCGCCCGCCTGGTGGCCACGCAGCGCGAGCAGGTGGCCACGCTCAAGGCCCTGGGCTACCCCGACCGGGCCATTGCTACGCACTACCTGAAGCTGGTGGCGCCCATGGTGCTGGGCGGCTACGCCCTCGGGCTGCTTCTGGGACGCGCCCTGGGGCAGGGGATGATGGGCCTGTATGCCGATCTGTTTCGCTTTCCCCGCTTCGACTACCACCTGGACCCGCGGCTGGCGTTGATCGCCCTGGGCCTGGCGCTCGCCACTGCGGTGGCCGGCACGCTGGTGGCGATCCAGGCCACGGTGCGCCTGTCCCCGGCGCAGGCGATGCGCCCGCCGTCGCCGGGACATTACCGGCGGGCGCTGATCGAGCGTCTGGGCTGGCTGCGCCTGGCGCCTTCGCTGCGAATGATCCTGCGCAACCTGGAACGGCGACCGCTGCGCGCGGGGGTCACCGTGGTGGGGATCGCCAGCGCGGTGGCGATTGTCATCATGGGTAACTTCTTTCGCGATGCGATCGAGGCCATCGTCGACTCGCAGTTCAACCTGGTCCTGCGCGGCGACGTGATGGTGTGGACGGTCGACCCGGTGAGCGCCGGCACCGGCCGTGAACTGGCGCGCCTGCCTGGCGTGACCCAGGTCGAGCCGGGCCGGCGGGTGGCCGTGCGCTTCGTCCACGGCGCGCACAGCGAGAAAGGCAGCATCGTGGGGCGCGAGCCGCAGGCGGTGCTGCAGCGCCTCATCGACGCCGACCTGCGCCAGGTGCCGGTGGGTAGCCACGGGCTGGTGATGACGGACCGGCTCGCGCACAAGCTGGGTTTATCTCCGGGCGAGCGGGTGCAGGTTGAGGTCCGCGAGGGCCGGCGTGGGGTGTACGAGGTGGTGCTCGAGCGCACCGTGAGCGATATGTTCGGGCTCAACGCCTACATGGAGCGCTCCGCCCTGAACCGACTGCTCGGTGAGGGCGACCTTGCCAACAACTTCGCACTGGCCGCTGAACGTGGCCAGGTGGATCGGGTGCTGGAGGCCACCCAGGGCCTGCCTCGGGTGGCCGGCGCCTTCAGCAAGGCCAACATGCTGCGCAATATGCAAGAGGTCAGCGCGCGCAATGTGCTGATCATGAGCACCATCCTCACCGTGTTCGCGACGGTGATCGCGGTGGGTGTGGTCTACAACAACGCCCGCATCGCGCTGTCTGAGCGCACCTGGGAGCTGGCCAGCCTGCGGGTGCTGGGTTTCACCCGGGCCGAGGTGTCCACGCTGCTGCTCGGGGAGCTGGCCCTGTCCATCGCCCTGGCACTGCCGCTGGGGTTCTTCCTGGGCTGGAGCCTCACCCACCTGATCGTGGGCCTGGTGGCCTCTGACCAGTTTCAGTTTCCGGTCGTGATCCAGGCGCGCACCTACGCCTGGGCGGCGGTCGCGGTGGTCACCGCCGGCGTGGCCAGCGCCGCGGTGGTGCGCCGGCGCATCGACCAGCTGGACATGGTGTCGGCACTCAAGACAAGGGAATGACGATGAAACGCAATACCCGCTGGATGTTGGCCGCCACCACGGTGATCGCCCTGGCCGCGCTCGGCTGGGCCTTCATGCCTAAGCCGATCGCCGTGGAGGCGGCGAGCGTGGTGAGCGGTCCGTTCGAGGCCGCGATCGAAGAGGAAGGCCGAACACGCATCCGCGACAGCTTCACCGTCTCCGCGCCCTTGGCCGGGAGACTGGCGCGCATCACGCTACGCGAGGGAGATTCGGTGACGGCCGGCCAGGTGCTGGCCCTGCTCTCACCGCAACTGCCCTCGCTGCAGGATGCGCGCACCGTCGCGGAGGCACGGGCCCGCCTGCAGGCGGCCGAGGCAGGGGTGGCCGTCGCCCAGGCCCGCCTCGATCGTAGCGGGGTGGCGGTGGCCCAGGCCCGCCACAAGCTCGTGCGCAGCGAGGGTCTCGCCCAGCAGGGCTTTGTCTCCAACGCGGCGCTCGACGACGACCGGCTGGCGGTCGACGCGGCCCAGCGCGAGCGGGATACGGCCACCAGCCAGCGAGAGGTAGCCCGGCAGGAGCGCGCCCAGGCCGCGGCGGCCTTGCAGCCGCCGGGTGCTGCCGGCGCGAAGCCGGGCGCTGCCCCGCTGGTGCTGCGTGCACCGGAGGACGGCGTGGTGCTCAGGGTGCCCCAGCCGAGCGAGGCGTCGGTCGCTGCCGGTGCGGTGGTGATGACAATCGGCGACACGCACCAAATGGAAATCCTGGCCCAACTCCTCACCACCGACGCGGTGCAGGCCCGGCCTGGCGGCGCCGCAGTGATCGAGGGCTGGGGCGGCCCTCCCCTACCCGCCCGGGTGCGGCGTGTGGAGCCGGCCGCCTTCACCAAAGTCTCGGCCCTGGGCGTGGAGGAGCAGCGGGTCAATGTGCTGCTGGAGGTAACGCCCACCCCCGAGGCCTGGCAGCGGATGGGAGATGGCTTCCGGGTCCTGGTGCGGGTGGTCACCACCTCGGCGGACGGGGTGTTGCTGGTGCCCATTGGCGCGCTGTTCCCACGGCCCGAGGGCGGCATGGCGGTGTACCGGCTCGAAGGCGGGCGCGCCCGATTGCAGCCGGTAGAACTCGGCGGGCGCAACAGCCGGGTGGGCTGGGTGAAGTCTGGTCTGTCGGCCGGCCAGCAGGTGATCGTCTACCCACCCGCCGGGGTGTCAGACGGTGGCCGGGTGACCGAGCGCAGCCCCTAAAAAAGCGCGCTCAGACGACCCGCTCAAACACCGCCATCGACTCCACATGGGCGGTGTGCGGGAACATGTTCACCACACCGGCATGGGTGCAGCGGTAACCGGCCTGATGCACCAGCAGCCCGGCGTCACGCGCGAGGGTGGCCGGGTTGCAGCTCACATAGACGATGCGCGCCGGCGGTGTCCAGCCCGGGGCGAGGGACGGGTCCTGGTGGATGTCGGCCAGGGCCTTGGCCAAGGCAAAGGCGCCCTCGCGCGGCGGGTCGACCAGCCACTTGTCGGCCACGCCGTCCGCGGCCAACATGGCCGGCGTCATCTCGAACAGGTTGCGGGCGACGAAGCGGGTGGGTGCGCTGGCCTGCGGCTGGTTCAGCGCCAGATTGGTTCGCGAGCGGGCCACCAGGACTTCGCTGCCCTCGATGCCCAGTACCTCGCCGGCGCGGGTGGCGAGCGGCAGGGTGAAATTACCCAGGCCGCAGAACCAGTCAATCACCCGCTCGCTGCGCTGGGGTTGCAGCAAGGACAGGGCCTGCGCGACCAGCACCTGGTTGATGAAGGGGTTGACCTGGGTGAAGTCGGTCGGCTTGAAGGGCATGGTGATGCCGAACTCGGGCAGCACATAGGACAGTTGCGGACCCGGGTCCATCAGGTGCACCGTGTCCGGGCCCTTGGGCTGCAGCCACCACTGCACGCCGTCATGGGTGACAGCGAAGGCGCGCAGCTTGTCCTGGTCGCCTACGGACAGGGGCTCCAGGTGCCGCAGCACCAGGGCAATGACGGGCCGGGTGGGGTTGGCCGCGTCGACGCCGCAGGCCAGCTCGATCTGGGGGCAGGTCTCGATCGCGTCCATGCTGCCGATCAACCCGCGCAAGGGCAACAGCAGGTCGCTCACATTCCGGGGCACCACCTCGCAGGCGCGAATGTCGGCCACATAGCGGCTCTTGCGCTCGTGAAAGCCGACCAGCACCACGCCCTTCTTGTGCACATGGCGCACCGAGAAGCGCGCGCGCCAGCGGTAGCCCCAGGTAGGGCCATGAATGGGACGAAGCACGGTGTCGGGCCGGACCTTGGACAGGTGCCAGAGGTTGTCCTCGAGCACCCGCTGCTTGATGGCGACCTGGGCGCTGGCGTCGAGGTGCTGCATCTTGCAGCCGCCGCAGGCCCCCTCGTGCAAGCCAAAGTGCGCGCAGCCGGGCTGCACCCGCTGCGAGGAGGCGCGGTAGACGGCACGCAGGCTGGCCGCCTCCCAGTTGTTTTTCTTGCGATGGACATTGGCCGACACCCACTCACCGGGCAAGGCGCCTTCGATGAAGACGACCTTGCCGTCGTCGCGGCGGGCCACGCCCTGGGCTTCGATGTCCAGGGCGTCGACATGCAGGGCGTCTTCCGGCACGCCCTGGGGACGCGGGGGACGGTCGGGGGTGGGCGCCAAGTCCGGGGCTTGCCCGTGGGCTGCTGTTTGTTCGATCTCCGATGACATGGGCCCGATTGTCTCAGGCTGGACGCGCCATGACCCGGGACCGGGGCCCAACCGCGTCTGGCGAGCCCCGGCGGGTGGCGTTCAGGTCCAGGCGTCCAGGTACTCGCGCCAGTGCGGCTCCTGCGGCGCCAGCGTCTCCAGGAAGCCGCGCACCATCGCCACCTCCTGCTCGTACTCGGCCTCGGTAAAACCACCGCGCATCTTCTGGAAGCGGCAGTAGACGAGGTAGGTGTTCATCACGTCCGTCTCGCAATAGCGCCGGATGTCTTCCAGACCGCCGTTCTTATAGGTCTCGAAGACCTTGGAGCCATCCATGCCCAGCTTGCCCGGAAAGCCGCACAGCTTGGCCAGGGCGTCCAGCGGCGCGTTGGCGCGGGCCTGGAACATGGCCAGCACGTCCATCAAGTCCAGGTGGCGGTTGTGATAACGGTTGATGTAGTTGTTGAACTTGTACTCGCGCTCGTCCTCGCCCTGATCCCAGTACTTGGAGGCCACCACGCCGTGGCGCAGACCACGGTAATTGAGTACCGGCAGGTCAAAGCCGCCGCCGTTCCAGCTCACAAGTTGCGGCTCGTGCTTTTCCAGGGTGCTAAAGAACTGCTGGATGACCTTGCCCTCACTGACACCATCGCGGTCGATGAAGGAGTGCACCTTCAGACCTTCGCTATTGCGAAACACTGCGCTCAGTACCAGCACCCGCTGCAGGTGCAGCGGCATGAAGTCGCTCTGGCCCTTTTCGGCGCGCTCCTTGACCCAGGCCTCATAGACCTGGTCGTCGGTCCACTCGGGCGGGTCGTCGCGCAGGCTGCGCAGGCCGGCAAGGTCGGGGATGGATTCAATGTCAAAGACGAGGACAGGCCAGGCCACGGGGCGGCTCCTTGTGGGGGGGTGGAGACAAGAAAAGTCTGATTGTCCAGCCTACTGGGTCGACATGGGGGCGACATGGGGGCGGGATGGGGGCGGTCAGGGACCGGAAGAAAGCTCGGATGAGGGACCGTGGCGGGCCGTGTGGCGCCTGAAGTGCGCGCCAGAGCGTGGGTCGGAAACTGGCCGCGCGGGCGACCCAAGCACCCACCCTCAGGACTCAGGCTCGGGGCTCAGGAGAGGCGTTTGACCCCAAGACCGGAAAGGCCCGCGTTCGCTCCCCGTTCCACCTCGAGATAGTTCGCGAAGCGCTCGCAGGAGCTGCCGATATGGCTATTGAGCACCGCCAGGGCCGCGGCCTGGTCCTTCTTGCCAAGGGCCGAGACCAGGCGGACATGCTCGTTATAAGGATCCATGCCGCGCAAGTCCTGGAAGCCCTCGATCCTGCGCTTGAGGATCAGGCGGTCGAACACCCCGGCAAGCATCTTGACCAGGTAGTCATTGCCCGTCTCACCGGCCAGCGCCAGGTGGAATTCGCGGTCGAGTTGCAGCCGCTCGCGCGTGAGCTTGGCCTCGCAGGTCTTGCGGTATTCCTTGTTGATGGCACCCAGGCGCTTGGCGGCCACCTCGACCTTGCCCTTGGCAAACAAGAGCTGCACCGCAAAGGTCTCGAGCGCCTCGCGTGTTTCGTAAAGGTCGCGGACGTCGGCCGAGTTGATCTCGGCCACGTAATGCCCGCGGTTGGCGATCCGGCTGACATAGCCTTCCTGGTACAGGCGCTCAAGCGATTCGCGTACCGGCGTGCGCGAGACACCCAACATCTCGGCCAGCGCCTGGTGGGTCAGCTTGGTACCGGGGCGCAGGCGGTTGTCGAGGATCGCGTCCTTGATCTGCTGATAAACAGACTGCACCAAGACGTCCAGTTCGTCGCCTGCCAGCGAATTGATGGGCTTTCTGGGTGTCACGGCGAGGGCATCGGGGCGATGGAGCGAAGGAAAGGACTCAGGGCGATCTCAAGCTTAGCGGCCGGCCAATACAGCGCCAAATTCGCGCGCGCTCAGGTCCTCGAGCTTGTAGACCGCGTCACGGATTTCACGCGCACGAACCGGCGTCACGGCCAGCTTGGCATTGGCGAAGAACTTCGCCTCGACTTCGGCCCGGGTCAAAGCCCGGTCGCCGGCGCCGCGATTGACCGCGTCGTAGTGCACATGCTGCGTTCCGTCTTTCATGTGGATGGTGACACCCCCCGAAATGTACTTGGGGTAGAGCGTCTTGGGATCGACCACCGCGTCAACCCGCTCGGCCAGCGCCAGGATCTTGGGGTCTCGCAGCGAGTCTTCCTTGAGCTCCGCGAGCCCGAACTCCCCGCGAACCAGGCAGGCCGCCACGAAATAGTGGACGCTGAACTTTGCGTCGTAGTCATTGGCCGGACGGCGCTTGATCCCGACGGGCTCCGCGACGATATGCATCGTCGGCTCCGCCAGATAGGCGGTGATCCGCTCGATCTGCTCGGGGTCAATCTGGTGCTTCTCGCGCAGGGTCAGGGCCGCATCCCCGCAGGCATGCACGAAGTGGCAGACCGGGAAGGGCTTGACGGCAATCTCGAGCAATTCCCACTCGACGCCCAGGCCACGGGTGATGAGGGTGTAGTCGACCTTCTCGGCCAGATGGTGCAGGTGGGTGTTGTAGATGCCCAGCCGTCCTTCGTAGGGTTTGGTGGGACCGATCGTGCCACCACGGGCCAAAGAGGCGGCGGTGATTCCGGCGGCCGCTGCCCAGCCCGGGTGCAGCCGCTTGTTCCAGGCGCCTTCGGCGAGAAACTCCTGGGTGGCCGCCGCCGTGCTGCCGGCCAGGCCCTGCGCCATGGTCATCTGGCGCTCCGACAGCCCGAGCAGCCAGGCGGCCTCGATCGCGCAGGAAAAGTGCGCGATGAGGCCCGTCGGGTGGTAGCCAAAATGATGAAAGCCGCCACGCGAGGCCCGGGAAATGCGGATGACGTTTTCCACGCCAAGCACATAAGCGGCCAGCAGGTCGCGGCCACTGCGATCGGTCTTCTCGCCCAGCGCCAGCGCGCAGGCCAGTGAGGTCACGCCCGGATGGAGGACCGCCTCCAGGTGCGAGTCGTCGTAGTCGAGCCCATGAATCAGCGTGCCATTCATCAGCGCGGCATCGCGCATCGGCAGGCGATCAGGAAAGCCGATGACGGTGCAGGTGCCGGCCTCGTCGATCCCGCGCAGACCGGCCAGGATCCGGTGGGAGAAGTCATACCCCGACGATGCCAGCGCGCAGCCGATTGCGTCGAGGATGAAGTCCTTGGCCGACTCACGCACCCGCTCGGGAATGCCTTCGTAGCTGAAGCCACTGGCAAATGCCGAGAGTTGCTGGGCGATGGTGGGCCCCGCCGGGTCGGGCAGGGTCGGGTTGGGCGCCAGGGTCAGTGAGGCCATGATGCCTTTCTTGAGGTGGAGATGGAATTCGAAGCGGGCTTACTGCACGCCAAAGGTCTTGCGCCAGAGCTCGACGATTTCCTTTTGCTTGGCGGGTGGCGTGAGCTCGAGGCTGTCCACCACGTTGGAGAGGGTCGACGTCGGCGGCAGGTGCGTCATGCGGGGAATGCCCGGCCGCGTCCCTGCGAGGCCGCCATGGGTTTGCAGATTCGTCTGGCCCTTGACCGTGAGCAGCCAGTTGGTGAGAACCCGGGCGGCGTTCGGATGTGGCGCCTTGGACGCAACAAAGGTCGAGACCTGGGACACGGTCGTCCCCGATTTCGGGTAGGCGAAGCCGATGGGGGCGCCGTCGGCGATGGCCGAGTTCAGCGGCAGGTCGAGCATCTGGGCGACCATGACGTCGCCACGAATGACGGCCTGCAATACGCCGCCGGAGCCTTCGAAGAAGCGCACATCGTTGGCCTTCATCCGAGCGGCGGTATCACCCAAGGACAGTTTGTCCCAATAGGCAATGATGGCCTGCTGCGTGACTGAACGCCAAGGCGGGTTCATGCCCACCTTGCCCTTCCACTTGGGGTCGAACAGGTCGGCCCACTCCTTGGGCGCATCGGCCTCGCGGACACGCTGTTTGTTCCAGACGATGGCATCACGCACCGTCAGAACATGAAACAGCATGTTCTGGCCCTTGTAGTTGACCTCCTTGGGGTAGGCGGTGAGCTCGGGGGGCGTCCAGGCCGCGGCCCAGCCGCCAGCGACGCCGGCAAAGATGCTCGGGTCCACGGTGGTCACCACCACATCAGCGATATGGCGCTGTGCACTGAATTCCGTCGAGAAGCGCTGGGACAGGGCCGCACTGCCCAGTCGCACCAACTCCACCTCGACACCGGGCACGTCCTTGCGGAACTCCCGGGCCAGCACCTCCATGCCATCGGGGCTGAGGTTGTGATACAGGGTGACCTTGCCTTCCTTGGCGGCGGCAGCGTTGACCGCAGGCCAGGCCGAAGCGGCCCCCTGGGCCAGGACCGAAGCGGGCAGGAACGCGCCCCAAGCAGCCGCCAGGGCGATCGACGCCGACAAGAGCGCGCGCCGCCCCTTTGCGGATGAAAGTGCGAGTGGTTTGCTGTTCATGGGGATGTCTCCTTCTTGGTGTTCGGTATCGGGTGGCACTGGATCTGCCTAGTCGTCCGGGTGTAGGTCTGGGTGGATGTCTGGGTGCAGGTCTGCGCAGTCAGTGCACTTCCAGGGCGCGCGACAAAGTGGCGATGTCGTCGACGGCATCGAGGCCCATGAGCGCCTCGAACAACTGCACACACCGGCTGAGCGTCAGCACGCGCTTGGCGCAGTCGGTGAATTTTTCCTGCAGCTCCTCGCGGGACATCGGGTTGTCCGGCCCACGCCCCACAAGCTGGTCAATGCGACGCGCGAGTCGCCGTCCGTCGCGGGTGGTGACAATCACCTCCGAGCCGAACTCATTAGGGCCATCCACCGGCATGTCTGGATGCTCGCGCGTGTCGGTGATCGCCATCAGGGCACGTACCTTGGGGTCCAGGTGCGCCTCGCCCTCGAAATGCTCCAGCCGCACCGCACCGTCGACCAGTGCCCGGGCGGTGGTGTACTGGATGCTGAACTTGGCCTCGAGTCCGCTGCGCGGATCGGGGTTGTTGGTATGGGGCAGGCGATTGCGCTGGGCCAGGATCTCGATCTTGACCGCGTCTGCGGCGGTGATCCCCTCCTCCCTCACCAGGCGCAGCATCATGGTGATCGCCGGGTGGGTACTTCCGCAGCAGGGAAACTGCTTGAGGCCCAGCGACGGGTCCAGGCCGATGGGTGCGTCGAAGTCGGTGAACATCTTGTCGATGTCATAGGTGCCCCGCCCGTTGAACACCTCGAGAAAGCCCTGCTTGTGCTCGATGGCCGCAGGGTTGGCGGTGTATCCGCGCTGGGCCAGCAGCGCCGCGAGCAGGCCGCTGCGCGCGGTGTGACCCACATGCAGCGGCTTGGTCATGGTCCCGAAGTTGGCCTTGACGCCAGCCGCGAACGAGGCCGCGATCGCCAGCGCCACCGCCACCTGCTGGCGGTCCAGACGCAGCAGATGCGCCACGGCCGCCGTGGTGCCGAAGATCCCCAGAGTGGCTGTCGGATGCCAGCCCTTGGTGTAGTGATGAAAGTTGACCCCACGCCCAATGCGGTGCTGGACCTCGACGCCGACCATGAAGGCCACCAGCAGGTCCCGGCCCGACCGGTGCTCGGCCTCTGCCACGGCGAACAAGGGCGCGACCATCGGTGCAGACGGATGCCCGCCGACCGTGCCACTCACGTCGTCGTAATCCAGAGCGTGGGCGGCGGTCCCATTGACCAGCGACGCGTCGAGCATGCTCGCGCGCCTGGCGGTTCCGAACAGGAGCGCGGGCCCGGGCGCCTCGCCGATGCCAGGGGTATCGAGCAGCAAGGTGGTGCAGGGCTCGGGGGCACCCAGATAGGTCACCGCCAGGGTGTCCACCACCGCCGTCACCGCCCATTGGAGGGCCTCTGGTGTCACCTGGGCAGCGGTGGTCCCGCAGATCTTGTCGGCGAGCCGGGTCGCGATGCCGGGCGCAAGGAGATGCGCTCTGGTGTTGTCGTTCATAGTGCTCCGATGGGAGATGGGCCCTCAGGCGTCCGCGGCGAGCAGGTGGATATCCTGCGGCCGGAAGGTGACATGCACGGGGCTTGCAACCGGAAACTCCGCGGAGCTGTGGGCCATGATGGTGGCGCCTGCGACATCGATCGAATACTCGGTATAGGGCCCCATGTACTGTTGACCCAAAACCTTCCCGCGCAGTGCGGTGTAGCCCGCGCTGACTGGCGCATCGGCCGCCTCGACATGGAGGACCTCGGAGCGCAGGACAGCCTGCCGCGTCTCACCCGGGGCTGCCGAAGAATGACCGGGTATCGCCAGAGAGGCGCCATCGGCGGTCTTCCACGCCTGGCCGTCCCAGGTCATCGCAAGGAAGTTGGCAGCGCCGATGAACTCGGCGGTGAAGCGCTTGCGGGGCCGCTGGTACAGGTCGCGCGGCGAGCCCTCCTCCACGGTCACGCCTCCACTCATCACGATCACCCGGTCCGACATGGACAGGGCCTCGCCCTGGTCATGGGTCACGTAGACGGCCGGAATGGCCAGCTCCTTCTGGATGCGGCTGATTTCGGCGCGCGTGCGGTCACGCAGGCGAGCATCGAGGTTCGACAGCGGCTCGTCGAACAGCAACACCTTGGGCTTGCCCACGATGGCGCGGGCCAGCGCCACGCGCTGCTGCTGCCCGCCAGAAAGCTCCGAGGGATGGCGCTGGGACAGCGCCCCCAGGCCGACGACGTCGAGCGCCCAGCGCACCGCCTCGTCGATCGCGTCATTGCGGGTGGACCCTCGCACCTGAAGCGGGAAGGCGACGTTTTGCGCCACCGTCATGTGCGGCCAGATGGCGTAGGACTGAAACACCATGCCCAGATTGCGCTCGTGGGTGCCGGCGTGGATGCCCAGGGATCCGTCCGACACCACCGCGCCATCGATTTCAATGGTGCCGCCATCGGCCCGTTCCAGCCCGGCGATGCAGCGCAAGGTCGTGGTCTTACCGCAGCCACTCGGGCCCAGGAGCGTCACGAATTCGCCATCGGCAACTTCGAACGAGATTTGGTTGACGATGGTGCTCGACCCGTAGATCTTGACCAGCTTGGAGATTCGGATGCCCATGGTGCTCGCAGGAATGAGGAGGGTCAGGAAGGGGTCTAGGCGTCCGGCGCAAGGCGCGTGCGCTCACCGCGGCGGCTGCCGCGGGTCAGCAGCATCAGCGCGTACATGAAGATGAAGACGGCGATCATGCCGATCAAAGACAGAGCCGAGGCCAGGCCCCAGTTGGCCTGTTCAAACGAGGACCAGATCGAGGTCGACAACACATTCGACGAAGCCGTGTACAGCAGCACCGCCGATGCGATTTCGCGGAAGAAGGCCATGAACAAGAGGAAATAGGCGCCCTGCAACGAGGGCACGGCCAGCGGCAGAAGCACCCTGCGGATTCCCTCGAGCCGCGTGGCGCCGGCGGTCCAGGCGGCCTCCTCGAGGCTCTTGTCGATCTGCACCAGACGGCCGCCAATGGTTTCAGTGGCGTAGGCCAGGAAGCGGGTGATGAAGGCGATCACCAAAATGGTGACAGTGCCATAAATGGGTACAGGCAGATAGGCATAGGCCCAGAGCAGGCCGAGCCCCAGCACCACACCCGGCACACCAAACGGCAGGTTGGCTGCCAGATCCAGCGCGGTGTGGCCGGGGGGCTTGAGCCGCAGGGTGAAATAGCTCACCAAGGTGGCCAGCACCACCCCAAGCAAAGCGCCCAAGCCAGAGACAACCAGCGTGTTCCAGAACGAGCGCAGCGTCGCGCTCGAATCGAACAGAAACAGGTAATTGCGCAGGGTGTACGCAGCCTCCAACGGGTTGGCGTTGAAGTACTTGATCACCGATACGTAGCCCAGAATGATGACCGGCAGGATGAGTGCCAGCAGCACGTAGCCCCAGCAGAACACGCTCGCCAAAGGACGCCAGCGCCCCAGCGGCACCATCGCGAGTCGCCCGGCCTTCCCAGTGGTCACCGCCAGACGGTTCTTGCGCGCGATCCGCCGCTGCAACCAGAGGGCCAATGCGGTCAGCATCGACAGCGACAGGCCCAGGGCCGCGGCCAGACCATAGTTGGGCGGAGGGAAGCGTACGAGGAGGTAAAGCTGGGTCGCCAGCACCGTGATGTGGCCGGGAATTCCCATGAGGGCGGGAATGGCGAACTGCTCGATCGCCAGGATGAAGGACAGCACCACGCTCGAGGTGAGCGAGTACGACAACAGCGGCAGCGTCACCCGCCGCAGCACCGACAGCTGGGACGCACCGGCAGCGCGGGCCGCCTCTTCGAAGCTCGCATCCATGCCAATGATGGGGCCGCGCATCATCAGATACACAAAGGGCACCTGATGCAGTGCCATCACGAAGATGATGCCGAAATAGGAATAGGCGTCGACCTTGAAATTCTCGATCCCGAGAACATCCTGCAGCAGGCCGTTGATCAGCCCACCGGGCGAACCGATGATGATCCAGGCCATCGCCAGGATGAATGAGGGCAGGAAGAAGCTCAGGCTCACCAGTGCCGCCAGCACCCGGGCCAGACGCATGTCGGTACGGTGCAAGATGATGGCAATGGCGGTGCCAACGAAGGCCGACACCAGGCTGGAAGCCAGGCCAATGCCGATGGTCGTCGTGAAGGTGCCGATCACGCCCTTGGACAGCAAGCCCGCCCAGTTCGATAGCGTCCAACTGCCGGGAAGCCCAGGCGCAGCGTCGCGCAGACTGCCAATCACCAAGGCCAGCAGCGGAATCAGCACCAGCAGCGCGACGACGAGAAAAGAGGCCAGGTACAAAAACCCCAGCACCTTGCCGGAGCCGAAGAGGCGCTCCGCCAGTGGCACCGGACGGCCAGTGATTGCATCGAGGTGGGTCACGGAGCTTGCGTTCAAAACTTCACCTCAAAACAAGCGTCGGCAGGGCACTGACTTTTGCCACCTGCGCATCACATGACCCCGAAGGTGGAGCGCCAGTGGTCGACGATCTGCTTTTGCTTGGCCGGCGGAATCAGCGTCAGCCCGTCAACGGGGTTGGCGAGGTTGGCCGTCGGCGGCAGGTGGGACAGCGGGGGAATTCCGGGACGCGAGGCCGGCAGGCCGGCATAGGCCTGGATCATTATTTGCCCGCGCGCCGACATCAGCCAATTGACGAAGACCTTGGCCGCATTCGGCCTTTGGGCCTTGGCCGCCACATAGGCCCAGCCCAGCGACATCACGTTGGCGGTGGGGGAGTAGACAAATCCCAGCGGGGCGCCGTCTTGCAGCGCCACATTCAGTGGCAGGTCGGAAATTTGCGCCACATCGATATCGCCGCGCAGCACGGCCTGCAGCAGCCCGCCGGATCCCTCGAAGAAGCGGACATCATTGGCCTTGAGTTTGGCTGCGGTGTCGCCGTAGCCCAGCTTCTCCCACAGGGCGACCACGGCCTGGGGCCCGACAGAACGCCAGGGCGGGTTCATGCCGACACGGCCCTTCCACTTGGGGTCGAAGAGGTCGGTCCAATCCTTGGGGGCATCAGCCGGGCGGACGCGTCGCTTGTTCCAGATGATGGCCTCGCGCGCTGTGTCGATGTGGAACAGCATGTTGCGGCCATTCCAGTTCACGCTCGCCGGATAGTTCTTGGCCTCGGGCGGCACCCAACTGGCCATCCAACCCGCCTTGGTGCCATCGAAGATGCGCTCGTCGGGCACGGTCAGTACGGCATCGGCCAGATGACGCCCGGCCGAGAACTCGGTCGAGAAGCGCTCGATCAAAGCAGCGCTGGCAAAACGGGTGGCCTCCACCTCGATGCCGGGGAACTCCTTGCGGAATTCCTTGACCACCATCTCGCCTCCGGGCGGCGTAATGTTGTGATAGAAAACGACCTTCGCTTCCTTCTTGCCTGCAGCCTCCACCGTGGGCCAGGCCTGGGCCGCTGCGGCAGCCGCAGACGGAGCGGCCTTGCTGCCGCTGCCTTGGGCCAGTGCCGGCAGGGCCAGACCCGACCCCACTCCCCCGAGACCGGCGAGCATCGCCGCAAGGGCGCTTCGGCGGCCGTGTTGAGGATCGTTCTTCATGGCTCTATCTCCTGCACATTGGCGCAATAGGGTCAACTCACTGAACCGGCGCTGGCGCACGCCTCAGCGCGCGTCTGGCTGGGGCGCCGGGTCGATATAAATCCAGGGACGGCGTGCGCGGTCGCGTTCGCGGTACGCATCGATGGTGTTCTGGTGCGACTTGGTCTGGTCGATCTCGTCGACACCCAGCAAAAGCATCTGGCGCAGCGTCTCGGGCACATCGAAGGGAAACTGCCGTCCATCGGGCAACTCGACCACCTTGCGCTCGAGATCGACGCCCACTTGCGCCCGACCGCCGCTCGCCTCGACCAGGGCCACGATCTCGCGCACCTGCTCGATGGGCAGGTTGACTGGCACCATGCCGTTGCGGAAGCAGTTGTTGAAGAAGATGCCGCCGAACGAGGGGGCAATCACCACACGGATGCCGAATTCGCGCAGGGCCTTGGGCGCACGCTCACGCGAGGAGCCGCAGCCGAAGTTCCGGTCCGCGAGCAGGACCGCTGACTGCGTATAGGGCTCCTGGTTCAGGATGAAGTCCGGGTTCGGACTGCCGTCACTCTTGAAGCGCCAGTTGGCGAATAGATGCGCACCATAGCCCTTGGCATCGGTCCCCCCCAGATACAGGGCGGGGATGATCTGGTCGGTGTCGATGTTGATCTGCATCAACGGCGCCGCGACGCCTCGGACAGAAACGAATTGCTCCATGGTCAGGCCTTGACTGCGTCGGTAATGCGGCCGGTGAGCGCCGAAGCGGCAACGGTGGCCGGGCTTGCCAGGTGGGTACGGGTGTTGGGCCCCTGGCGCCCCTTGAAATTGCGGTTGGTGGTGCTGATGGTGCGCAGGTTGGCAAAGCGGTTGTCGCCGATATGGCCGCAGTTTCCGCACGCAGACTCATGCCACTCGAAGCCCGCGTCCTTGAAGATGCGGTCCAGCCCCTCGGCCTCGGCCGCCAGCTTGACGGGCGTCGAGCCCGGCACACAAATAGCTTGCACGTTGGGACTGATCTTGCGTCCTTTGAGAATCTCCGCAGCAGCCCTGAGGTCTGACAGGCGGGCATTGGTGCAGGAGCCGATGTAGGCCACATCGATCGGCAGGCCCAGCAGGGACATGCCGGGCTTGAGCTGCATGTACTCCAGGGCACGTTCGGCTTCCAGGCGCGACTGCGCGTCGGGCTGCAGCGACGGATCGGGCACCACGGCGTCGATCTGCATCACCTGCTCGGGGCTGGTGCCCCAGGTCACCTGCGGCTTGAGCTTCGAGCAATCAATATGGACTTCCTTGTCGAAGCTGGCGCCCTCGTCGCTGCGCATCGACAGCCAATGCGCCGCCGCCTGGTCCCACATCGCCCCTTGCGGCGCGTAGTCGCGGCCCTTGAGGTATTCGATCGTGATGTCATCGGGCGCGACGAATCCATACTTCGCTTGGAATTCAATGGCCATATTGCACAGCGTGGCCCGGCCGTCCATGGCCAGCGAGCGCACCGTACTGCCGGCGTATTCGACCGCATAACCGATGCCGCCGTTGGCGCCGATCGTGCCGATCAACGCAAGAATCATGTCCTTGGCATAGACCCCCGGGGGCAACTCGCCCTCGAAATTCACCCGCATGGTTTGCGGCTTGGCCTGGGCCAGCGTCTGTGTCGCCAGGCAATGCTCG
>CANFQF010000044.1 GCA_947449025.1 Comamonadaceae bacterium | reverse complement strand
GAGCACCTCGCAGAGACTGCGCCCGATCTTGTGCCGGCCCGCACATTTGGGGAGGCCATCATGGCGCTGTTCAATCCAAAAGAGCGCCGATCAGGCCAAAAATTCGACATCAAATTCATCCCGAGGTAACACCAGAGGCAGGGTACCTGATGCACGGCCGCCACCCAGCGTCAGGCGCTGCTCATACCTGATCCCGTTCTCTTCCTAGCATCGCCGCTGCACGACGTAGGAGGATGAATGCAAGCACTGTCCCGTAGGCTTCAACGGCAGCCAAGCGATATGAAATCCGCGCAGGGGCCTGCCGATTGGCCAGACCCAGACCAGCCCGGTGACACACGGCCTATGAGCCGTGGCCGGGCGGCATCCGCTGCGTCGGGGCTCGGTCTGGACGCGGGACCGCCAGACATCCCACCCCCTGGCGCAGGCAGCTCTGTGTCATCGGCCGTAGGGGCCGGTGAAATCCAGCCCCATGCGCCACTCCACCAACGCAAGGCTTCCATCGGCTCAGCCGAGGCGCGCCAGGTCACGCGGCAGGCCGCACGCAAGGCGGCGCGCAAGGCGGCCCACAAAGGAGGTCAGGCCGGCGCTGCAGTACCAGCGCTTGCCGAGGAACCACGCCGCAGCTTGTGCACCCGCACCAGCCGCTGGCTGTGCGTGGCTGTGGGGCTGCTCGGACTGACGTGGATCGCGGGTTATACAAGTGGGGGGAACAGAAGCGCGGGATACAGTGGCGCGGGGTTGGGAGGGGAGTTCAACCCTGCAACAGAGCCTGGGTCCGTCGATACCCCGGGCGAGCCCTGGTGGGAATCGACACCTTTATCAGGCCGGCTCACGGCCCAGCTTGCCGCCCTGGCGAGGGAAGAGGAAACGGGCGGAACCAAGCTCCTTTCCAAGGCCATGGAAACAATTCTGGTTGAGGACGAAGCCATCCAGGTTGTAAAGGGGCTTGCCGGCATTTTGTTGTCGCCAGACAAAGCCGGCATGGCACTGTGGCGCGTCGACAGGCGGGTCGACGCCTTCCGCGCCTCGCGCTACTGGCGTGAAAATGACCCCACCACCCATTTCCTCATCGCCATGCTGGAACTGATGGGAAACAGGCATATTCAGGAGAGTCAGCTCAGACACCTGATGCGCATTTGGAGCTGGCGTTATGGGGACTTGCGCGGATCCCCAAAAGAAGAAATCAGTGATCCCTTGAGCGCGACGCTGAGCGCATCTATCGTCGGCACGACGGCGTACCTCTTGGGTGGGCCGGCGATGTCCGACGGGCACCTGCGCATCCTGTTCGATACGGCGTGCAGACAGCCAGAAGGCACGCCGCCGGTGCGGAGCAAGGACCAGGTGCTGTCGCGGCATGGCGCCAGCGTGGCCCATGCACTTTTGTACCTGACCCAGAGCCTTTCAGAACCTCTGTCCAAGGGACGCCAGGGCAGGTCCGGCCGATTGGATGAAGCGCAGCTGCGGCGCTGCCTGCGTCTGCTCATGGAGGATTCGGCTCTGGAGCCGCGCTGGAAGAACGCGATCCTCGACGGTTTTGACAGTCTCGAGGGCATCGCGCAACGGCAATCATGGTTGCCGCCAGGGCGGCTGCAGCAGGTCATCGTGGGTGTGCTCCGTGAGCAGGTCACGGGGGTATCCAGCGAGCCTGGCTGAAGGGCACGGGCACGGGCACGGGCAAGTGCAAGTGCGCGGTCCCATCCGAATCAGACATAGCGACGAAGCGCAGCGGCGCGCACGGCGCCGCAAAGCGTCGGCTCGAGCAGCGGTTGAGAGTCTGGCTTTGCACCTACCGACGAAGGACCCACGCTGGAAGCCCCTGGGGCTACTGATGCTCAACCGGGGCGGCCCTTCTGGCCTTAGGCCCTTGCGCGCGGCCCCTGCCGAGCGTCAGGCGGCGAGCAAGCGCAATCGGCAACTCTTCCTAGGATCGGTCGGTTTTGACCCAGGAGGAACTGTGCAATTTCTCGCCCGATGGCTGCCCCGCCCCTACCCTCAGCCCCCACAGAACGCGCAGAACGCGCAGAACGCAGCGGCGCCCCTCGATCCCGCGCAATGGGAAGAGGACCAACCCGGCTTGGCAAAGCCGCCTGCCGCGCCTGCGGCGCTTCCAGCCGCGGGCCAGCAGGCGGCTGGCCTTCGCCAACGCAGCACATCGGCGCCGCCGCCTATTTCGCGTCAAGCAAGGGACGCAGCACCCGTGGCGCCAAGGCCCCTTCCGCGCCCTCGCACACGTCTTTGTGCACGAACGGCGAGTTGGCTTCGGGCCGGCGCAGGGCTGCTTGCCTGCGCGCTGCTCTATTCCGCCAGTCGGCAGCTGAGCTCGCGCGAAGTCTCCAAGAGCTCGGCTGGACCGATTTTTCCAGAGGGGGTGAACCGCAGTTGGGGGGATGCACAAGCCGATTTGGTGTGCGCGCCGACCCACCCGCTAACGCCCTCTAAGGGGACAACACGTGTCGAGGCCGACGTGCTGGAGGGAGAGCCCAGCACAGCACCTGCTCCCCCCGCCGCACCTGCACCTGCACCCGGAGCCACAGTTGCAGCGACAGCCACAGCCCTCGAGGCAAGCACAAGCGAGGCGACTGAGGGGATAACGCCGAGGAGTCCGGTCGCGCAACCGGCGCAGCGCCCGCTGGCTGCCAGTGTTGGGGGCACAACGTCAAGCAATCCCCTTGCACCACAGACACTTTCCGAGGCCATCGAAAAAATCCTGCTCGAGAGCGACCCGCGGACGAAGCTGTCAACACTCGCCACCCAACTGGCGGAGGGGCGGAAAGGCACGTTGCCGGTAGTCATTGTGGACCGGATGGTCGACGCCTACCGGGCATCGCGCGTGTGGCGCGAGCCCGATCCGATGCGCAATTTTTTATCCGCGATGATCCTTGCGCTGAATAAGGGCGGCATGAACATTGAGCATCTCGAGCACCTCCTGCACGTCTGGAGTTGGCGCTACGGAGAGTTGCACGATCAGGCGGGCAAGGAAATCGATCTCAAAAAGCACGTGCACCCCTCATGGATCGCCGATGCTCTGATACTCGTGCTGGGGGGGCCATCCATATCGGATAGTTGCCTGCGACTCTTGATGGCGAGCGTCGCCAAGGAGCCCGATAACATCCGCCCGGGGGGATTGAACTCGGGGCCTGGGTCCGATTGGATTTTGTCGGCCCATGCCAGACGTGTTTCACACGCCATTTCGGAATTGATGTCGCACTCCACTGAGCAGGTGAGCGGAGCATCCGCAGGAAAATACACCATAGGTCCCACACAGCTGGTCCGCTGCGTACGGATATTCTTACAGCAACCCGCAGGTGATCGGCGGTGGCACCCCTTGGTACTTACGCACCTGGAGAAGGAGGCGCCGCAATCCAAAAAACGAGAAATGATGCCGACCCCTGAATGGAAGCGCCTCATCCTTCAAGCAATCCAGGAACACCTCGCAGAGACTGCGCCCGATCTTCGGCCGGCACACACCTTCGGTGAAGCCCTCGAGGCGTTCGTTGATCCGGAAAAATTCAAGGCAGGCCACACATTCAAACTTAAAACTATTCCGCTATAACACGCGCATCCGCTGGCCCATCCGCAGGCAAGCAGTCAGGCCTTGCTCAAGCATTGACCGGGTGTCTTCCTACCATCGGCCTTCCCTTTTCAAGGTACGCCCGATGCACCCCACCTCCCCGACTGCCAGCCGTGACTGGAAGCGCCGAGAACTGAAACACCAGGGTTCTAGCGAGCAGGTCGCCTGGCTGGACCCCGACCAGCCCGGTATCGCGTCCCCGCCCGACGCAGAACCCGGGCTGCGCAAGCGGGTGGGTAAAGCTTCACACGTACGAGCGCAGGCGCCGGCCGAAAAAGCCGTCGCAGTGCTGGCGCCAGCACACCCGGCACCTCAGCCCAAGCCCTTGGGCCTGCGAAAGGCGTACTGGCGCATCGCAGGTCTCGCGGCCCTCGTCGGCGCGCCGCTGCTGTACGCCCTCTCCCGAAACGCCAGCGTCCTTCCGGCCCCAGGCCCCGGTGCAGGCACGGGGCCCCTGCAGGGCAGTGATGAAGCGTCAGAGCGCCCGCTGAGTCGCCTGATGCACGAGGCGAGTGCCACGCTGCCCTATGAGGTGACCGACCCCCGAGCGCCGACGCCGCCTGCGCACCTCATTGAGCCGCTGAGTGCACGGACTCTCACCGAGAGCATCGAATCGGCCCTGACCAAAAGTAACCTGGATGCCCTGATCGACATTGCCATGGGACTGGGAGGCGGATGGTCCCGAAAGGGCCTGCCCCTGGCCGCCGTCGAGCGGATGGTCGAGGCCTACCGGGCCTCCAGGTCTTGGCGCGAGACCTCCGGCATGACGAAATTCCTGGACGCCATGATCAACGCCATCGGTCCCATGCGTGCGAGCGACGAACAGGTCAAACAGCTGCTGACCGTCTGGAGCTGGCGCTATGGGGAGGCCCGGCCCCATGGGGAAAAACAAGGACCCCTCGACATAAACGCCTTGAGGATCGGGTTTGCCGAGACGCTGGCAACAGGACTGGGAGGCCACAACATGCCCGCCTCTCAATGGCGCCTTCTGGTCAACGCCGTCTCGGCGGAGCCCGACGACATCGTGCTGTCGGGCATCAGTGACCCGGTCCTCAGCGCGCACGCGAGCTGGGTGGGGGACGCCCTGATCATGGTGATGGTTCTTACCCGCAGCCCGTTGACGCTAGGGCAAGAGGGCGAACCCGGTTGGTTGGCACCGGAAGCGCTGCGCAATTGCCTGCGGCAATTTCTGCAGCAACCGTCCTTCGATCCCCGGTGGAAGACGATGGTGCTGATCGCCTTGAACAGGGGGCTCACCCTGAAGACCCAAGATACGCTCATGACCATTGCCCAATGGAAAAGCATCATTCTCGACACAGCCCGGGAGCACCTCGCGGAAAGCCAGCCCCAGTTAGGCCCTATCCCGAATTTCGAGACAGCGATGACCGCGCTCTACGACCCTGACCTTCTGCGCGCGGGCCGGATACTTGGGCGCATGACCCCTGAGGAGCTTCAGCGCTAGGGCGGCCAGGGCGCGTTGAGGTCGCCCGGCCCTCCAGGGGGGCTGTCAGGCCCGGCGCGGTTGTCGGACGGGCGTCTCCCTACTATCGGCCACCCCTATTCATGGCACGCCCGATGCAAGCTAGCTCCCCAACGACTGCCCGTGACTGCAAGCGCCCGGACCTGGGCCGCCGAGGCACTGAACAGTCCGATGGCTGGCTCGATTCCGAGCAACCCGGGGGCCTGACCCTCACAGACACCCGCCCCGCCGCGGCGGCACCCGCCGTCCGGTGCTCGCCCGCTCAGCGCTATGCCCGATCGGTACGGGTCGCTCCAGCGCCCGACCGCGAGCCTGCGCGCTCGTCGGCCGTCCATGCAGCCCATGCAGCCCATGGAGCCCACGCGGCCTACGTTGCACCTGTGGCACCTGTGGCACACGTGGCACATGTGGCGCTCGCCCCGGCGGCACATCCTGGCGCGCCAGATCCCGAACCCTTCGCAGCACCGCGCAGGCGCTTGTCCACGCGCAAGGTCTGTCTCTGCGGCACTGGCTTATTGCTACTAGGGGCCGGCCTGGCTTGGGGCGGGGCCGCGGTGGTGGGCGCCGCGCTGATGCGCCACCTCCAGCGCCGTAGCACCGACGCACCAACGGAAGGCCCGCGCGGCGTCAGCACAGACGCTATCGGCCACGACGCCGCACCACCGTCCACCAGCAGGGAGGACCGAGACCCACCCAGCGCACTCACGCAAGCCCTGCTGGCCGGAGCGAGCCGCGACCTGGCACTGACCCGTGAGATCGAGACCCTGCTGTCCCAAGCCAGCCCGCAGGCGGGCCTGCAGGCCTTGGTGACACGGCTGGCCGGCGGGCCGAGGCGGATGGTGACGCTGCAGACGGTGGACCGGCTCGTCGACGCCTACCGCGCCTCGCGTCACTGGCGCCGGCACGATGCCATGCGCGATTTTCTGGCGGGCATGATCCGCGCCATCCGCCCGGGAGACATGTCTGGCGCCCACCTGGAACACCTGCTGCGCGTGTGGAGCTGGCACTACGGGGAGTTGGCGGACGAGCGGGACGCACCCGATGGATTCCATCCCACCACACTGACCTGGGCCATCCCATCGACCGTGGCAGAGGGACTGGGCGGGCCGCTGATCTCACACACCCACTTGGGCCTGCTGATTGGCGCGGTCAGCCGACCGCCCGAAGGCCTGCCCCGAGAAGACCTGGACGAAGTGACCCTGATGCGCCACGCCGAGCACGCGGCCGACGCCATAGGCTATGTGATCACCGTCACCATGCCCCTACACCGCCGATCCGCCGGGCACACGGGGGTCGCAGCGCAGATTGACGTACCGCACGGCGAGGCCTGCTCGCGCATGTTGAAGGCGCAGATCGTGGGCGAGCCCCGTTGGTACGCGGCCGTCTTCGCCGCCCTATCCGGACAGACGCTGGACGCCGTCAGTGCGCATGCAAGCGTCGCTCTGCCTCTTTCCTAGGATCGGCGCCCATCGCCCAAGGACGACCGGTATACCTGCTCTCGCAACTGGCCACCCGACTCTGGTCCGGATCCGATCGACCCTGCCCCCTGGCGGCGCCTCCTGCGCAATGGCCGGACCCCGACCAGCCCCGCGCATGGCGGGTGCGCGGCACCGCAAAGCGCAGGCGTCAGGCCGACGGGGCACTGCTGCCTGAGGGCTGCCTAGCATCGCCCTCTTTTCCAAGAGGTAAAAGCCCATGCAGCCATCTCAGCGGTCAGCACAGCATTCACCGAGCCGGCCATCTCGCGAGGCCGAAGCCACTCCCGCACCGAAAGCGCCCCCGACTCTCCCGGCTCCGAAAGCAAGGGACAAGAGCAACCACAGCGTGGTGCAGCGGCGCGCTGCTGCACTCGTCTCTGACGCGCCGCAAGCCTCGGCGCGAACGACACCGCATGCGCCAGCAGCGCTAAGGCCCCCTCGCACCAGCCTGTGCTCGCGGACTACGAAGTTCCTGGCCCTGGCCCTGGGTCTGGGCGCCTTGGGGACACGGCTGCTGATGCGCTCGGCTGTACCGGAGCCGTCTCCGCTGAACGAGGGTGCCCAGGGTTCAACGTCGGGTATCGCAGACCAGGCCGGGGCTTGGACTGGCGCCGGAACAGAAAGCGCAGGCCACGCATCGATCACGGATCAAGTGGAGGAACTGGAACGATACCAACCACAAGTCGTTGGATACGAGTTCAATCAGCTGATCGAGGGCTTTCGCGGGATTCCGGAGTCGCGTGATAGGCACAAGCTGTCGAACTTCATGGAGACCATGGCCGGCGCCATCGCGCGCAACCCCAGCCAGAGCGCGGCTCACCTGGAGCAATTGCTGCAGGTGTGGAGTTGGCGCTTTGGGGAGACGTTCCGCACCAATGGCCGTGACGTGAACGTCGGTGCCTTGATGACCAGCTCGATCGTCCGGCCGGTGGTGACCCAGCTCGGCGGACCGCGCATAGCCGAAGCGCATCTGCGTCTGCTCGTGGCCGCGATCTCCCGTGAGCCAGACGACATCCCGACCGCAGAGGACAGCACGCAACGCCTGGGCGAGCATGCTATGTGGGTCGCCAGTGCTCTGAGACAGGTGGTCTTGCACACCGCGGCCGACCAGAACCGCGTGACGCTCACCAAAAGACAAGCGTCGGAGGAAGCGCAGCTGAGGCGCTGCCTGCGAATGCTGCTGGAGGCGCCCTTCCATGACCCCCGGTGGATGCCCTTGATCGCCACCATGCTTCCCGACGTGGGCCCCGCTCCCGCGTGGGGGTTTCGCATGACGCTGGACCGATGGGTACACGCCGTGTTCGATGAATTCAGCCAGCACATCAAGGAGAACTACAAGGGCCAGCCCATCCCCTACTTCGAACACGAAGCGTTCAAGACACTGGTCCAGAAAGCAGCAGCTTTCCCGGAGAGCGAGTACACCGCCCAGATGCGAAAAAAGCACACCATTGAGGATGCGGACGGCACGCTCAGGCCTAAGCTATCGCCAGACGATCTCCATCGCCTCCGTTTGCAGCGGGCGAGTTCGACCCCCAGCATCTTTGTCGCGAAAGCGGAAGGGGCCGACCACCGCAGTGATGCACGTGCCACGCAAGAGGCCCGAACATCGCCGGGCAAGACCAAGTCAATAGCTTCCTAGGGGACCGAGAGGGAGATCAGCCCCTGCGCATCGCGAGCAAGCGGTCCGCGTAGTCCTTCCAAGGCGCGTCCTTGGGCAGGCCCTGGAACACGCCGGCCGCGGCCTGGTCGGCCACCCACTGCTGCTTGTCGGCGATGGCAGACGCCATGAAGGGCTCAAAGCCCGCCTCGCGCACCGTGTTGGCCGATTCGCGCATTTCTTCGGCGCGGCGCTTGCCGTGTTGCACCACACGGCTGAAGAAGTAGGCCCCTTGCTCTGACCAGTCGATGGACGGAAAGGTCTCCTGCAGCGTCGGCAGCACATGGTCTTCCACGCCGTAGGCACGGGCATTGGTGTAGGCCTCGATGACCAGCGCCTCCAGGCCTTTGATCATCACGCTGCGGCTCATTTTGATGGCGCTGGCGATGCCGATTTTTTCGGAGACGGCCTTCGTATCCAGACCCCAGGCGCTCAGAACGGCCGCCAGATCAGCGGCCTTGGCGCCACCCAGGAGCATGGGCACGCGCACGCCGTAGGGCGGTACTGAGGTCATGACGCCGGCTTCGACGTAGTGGCCACCGGCCGCGTCCATGAGCGCTGCAGCCTGCTGCTTGGTGCCGGGGGACGCCGAGTTGAGGTCCAGGAAGATCGTGCCAGGCTGGAGGTGCGCAGCAGCCTCGCGGGCCACGGCCAAGGTGTTGGAGGCGGTCACCGACGAGATGACCAAATCGCAAACGGCGCACAGATCGGCCACGCTGTCGCAGGCCCCGATGCCAGCGGCCTGCGCGTGGGCGCGCTCGATCTCACGGGTGGCGGCACCCGCAGCGAGCTTGAGGTCCCAGGCCGAGGCCTGTTCGACGCCCGCGGCCGAACGCAAGCCCGCGCTGAAGATCTTGCCGACTTCGCCGTAGCCGATGACGCCGATGCGGCGCAGATGCAATGTCATGTTTTTGTCTCCGGATGGAAAAGGGCCCACGCTTTGCCCAAGCAAGGCCGGGCGAAGGCCCAGCCCTGTGGCCCAAAAATTTCAGCGCGCCACGCCGAGCAGGCGATCGAGCAAGGCCGGGTCTTCACGCATTTGCTGCGCGGTGCCACGATGCACCACGGTGCCCCGGTCCAGCACCATGGCGCTGTCCGAAATGGCCAGGATTGCCTGCGGATGCTGCTCCACGATGATGGCGGCGAGGCCCTCCTCGCGGGTGATGCGGCGAATGGCCTTGAGCAGCTCCTCGACGATGATGGGCGCCAGGCCCTCCAGCGGCTCATCGAGCAGCAAGAGGCGTGGATTGAGCACCAGGGCGCGGGCCACGGCCAGCATCTGCTGCTCGCCACCCGACAGCTGCGTGCCCAGGTTGCCCTTGCGCTCGGCCAGGCGCGGGAACATCTCATAAGCCTCTTGCGGCGACCAGCGCCCCGGGCGGGCCACCGCGGTGAGGTTCTCGTGCACGGTGAGCGACTTGAAGATGTTGCGCTCTTGCGGCACCCAGCCAATGCCGGCGCCCGCACGCTGGTGCGAGGGCAGCTTGTGCAGGGCCACACCGCCCAAGCGGATGGTGCCCGCATGTTGGCGGGTGGCGCCGGCCAGGGTGTCCATCAGCGTGGTCTTGCCGGTGCCGTTGCGACCGAGCAGGGCCAGCGTCTTGCCCTCTTCCAGGTCAAAAGAAACACCATTGAGAACAACGGCCTCGCCGTATCCGGCGGACAGGCCGGCGACCTGGAGCAGGGGTTCAGCCATGGGCGGCTCCATTCGCTGCGTTCGTGCCGTTGCCGGCGTCAGGGTGGTCATCGCCGTGGCCCAGGTAGACGGCCTTGACCTGCGGATCGTTGGCAATCTGCTCGGGCGTGCCCTCGGTGAGCACGGTGCCGTTGACCAGCACCGTCATGCGCTTGGCGAAGCTAAAGACAAGGTCCATGTCGTGCTCGATGAGGAGCACCGACACATCGGCCGGCAGGGCGGCCACGGTTTGCAAAATTTCCTCACGCTCACCGGCCGGCACACCGGCCACCGGCTCGTCGAGCAGCAGCACCCGCGGCTCGCAGGCCAGGGCGATGGCGATTTCGAGCAGGCGGCGCTTGCCGTAGGCCAGGTGCTCGGTGCGCTGATTGCGCACTTCCGAAAGGCGGAAGGTCTCGAGCAACTGCTCGGCGCGCTCGGCCACCGCGGCGTCGCCGCCCAGCGGCTTCCACCAGCGGGCGCCCTGCCCTTTTTGCTGGGCGATCACCAAGGCCAGGGTCTCCAGCGGCGTCATCGACTTGAACAGCTGGTTGATCTGGAAGGTGCGCACCATGCCCCGGCGCACGCGCTGGTGCGGCGCCAGGCGGGTGATGTCCTCGCCTTCCAGGGTGATGCGGCCCTCGGTGGGGTCGAGTACGCCGGTGAGCAGGTTGATCAGCGTCGTCTTGCCGGCACCGTTGGGGCCGATCAGGGCGTGGCGCGCGCCACGGGTCAGGTCGAGAGAGACATTGCCGGTCGCAGTGATGCCACCAAAGCGCTTGACCAGGTTCTGGGCCGAGAGCACGACCTCAGCGCCATCGGCTCCGGTCTGGCGGGAAGGGGCGTTCATCGGGCACCCCCTTTGGGGCCGCGGGCAAACCAGGTCCAGGGGCGCAGCAGGCGGTCGCGGCCGACTTGCACCAGCACCACCAGGAACAGGCCCAGCCAGAAGGTCCAGTACTGCGGGGTGATGCTCGAAAGAATGTCGTACATCACCTTGAACACGATGGCGCCGAACACGCCGCCCCACAGCCAGCCGGTACCGCCGATGACCAGCATCAACATCACGTCGGCCGAGCGGTGCAGCTCGAACACGTCCAGCGAGGCAAAGCCCTGGGTCTGCGCCAACAGCGCGCCCGAGGCGCCAGCCATACCGGCAGCAATGATGTAGACGGCCGACAGCTTGGCCCGCACCGGAATGCCAATCGCCATGGCCCGTAACGGGTTGTCGCGGATCGCCATCAGCGTGGCACCAAAGGGCGAGCGGACCAGGCGGCGGGCGAAGAGGAAGAACACCAGCAAGGCGGCAATCGAATAAATCGCGCCCACCTGACCGGCCAGGTCGAACTCGAATCGGCCCAGCAAGGGGCCCATGACCACACCCTGCAGGCCGTCGGCGCCGCCGGTGAGCCAGTCGAGCTTGTTGCCCAACTCCATCAGGATCAGGGCCACGCCCAAGGTCACCATCAAACGCGTCAGGTCGGTACCGCGCTGGATGGTGAGGCTGCCCACCACGCCGACGGCTGCCGAGACAAACACGGCGAAGACCAGGCCCACCAGCGGGTCGGGCATCACATGCTTGGCAAACAGGCCGGCGGAAAACACGCCCAGCCCGAAATAGGCCGCATGTCCCAGAGACACGATGCCGGTGTAGCCCAGCACCAGGTCCAGCGAAACAGCGAACAGGCCGACGATGGCGATTTCGCTCACGATCGCCGCGTTACGCGGCAACAGCAGGGGCGCGGCGAAGAAGGCCAGCCACACCAGCGGCTCCCACCAGCGCCAACGGGACGCGGACAGCAGGTCACGCTGGGCGGAGCCCGATGCGGCTCTGGCGAGTTCGGTCATGACTTGCCCCCCTGACGCACGAACAGGCCCTGGGGCTTCCAGATCAGGATGGCGATCATGAGCGTGTAAACAATGAAGGCCCCCATCTTGGGGATGTAGTACTTGCCCGCCACGTCGGCCACGCCCAAAAGCAGCGCGGCCAGCAGCGGACCGGTGATGGACGATGTGCCACCGACGGCGCAGACGATGAGGAAATAGAACATGAACTTCAGCGGGAAGTTCGGGTCCAGGCCTAACACTTCGGCGCCCAGCGCCCCGCCCAGTCCGGCCAGGCCGCAACCGAAGGCGAAGGTGGACAGGAACACGATGTTCACATTGATGCCCAGGCCCGCGGCCACGCGCTGGTCGTCGACGGAGGCGCGCAGTCGGCTGCCGAAGCGGGTGCGCGAGAGGATCAACTGCAGCACGATCGCCAGCGCCGCGCAGACCGCAATGATGAACAATCGGTAGTGGCCCATGCCCAGGGTCCAGGGGTCGCTACCCAGCTCGGTGCGGCCCTTGAGCCACTCGGGCAGCTGCATGATCTGTTGGGTGGATCCGATGAAGAAATCCACCGAGGCCACCGCCATGAAAACGAGGCCAATGGAGAACAACACCTGATCCAGGTGATTGCGGTGATACAGCGGCCGATACAGCGTGCGCTCGAGGACTGCCCCCAGCAGCGCCGCGCCCAGAAAGGCCACCGGCAGGCAGGCCAGGAAAGGAACGCCGGCACGCTGCATCAGCAGCACCGTGATGTAGCCGCCGGTCATGGCAAAAGCGCCATGGGCGAGGTTGATGAAGTTCATCAGCCCCATGGTCACCGCCAAGCCCAAGGCCAGGATGAACAGCAGCATGCCGTAGGCAACGCCGTCGAAAAGGATGGTGAGCATGGGTGGAGTGGGTCAGGAAAAACCGTTGCGCCAAGTGAAGCGGGCCCGAAGGCCCGCCATCACTACGGGGATGCCCAGAGACGCGCAGGCACAGGCCAGCGCGCCCGGAACATCACCTGGACTTGCCGGGGTCCTTGACGTCCTTGATGACGTCGAACTCGACGTTATAGAGCTGGCCGTTCTTCTTTTCGACCTTACGCAGGTAGATGTTCTGCACGACGTCGCGGGTCTGCGCGTCGATGAACATCGGGCCACGCGGGCTTTCGAAGAGTTGTCCCTTCATGCCGGCCAGCAGGGCGTCGCCGCCGCCCTTGCCGCCCGTCTTCTTGAGCGCTTCATAGATGACGCGCATGCCGTCATAGCCACCCGCGGCCATGAAGTTGGGACGCAGGCCCTTGTTGGCCTTTTCGAAGGCTTCGACGAACTTCTTGTTCGCGGCGGAGGGGTGAGCGGCCGAGTAGTGGTGCGAGGTGACCACGCCCAGCGCGCCGTCGCCCATGTCGTTGAGCTGGTCGTCGTCCGTCACGTCGCCGGTACCGATCAACTTGATGCCGGCCTTGTCCATGCCGCGCTCGAGGAACTGCTTCATGACCGCTGCGCCAGCGCCCGAGGGCACGAAGACGAACAGGGCGTCGGGCTTGAGGTCACGAACCTTTTGCAGGAAGGGGGCGAAGTCGGGGTTGCGCATCGGCACGCGCAGGGCTTCGGTCACCTTGCCGCCGTTGAAGGTGAAACGGTCCTTGAAGAACTTCTCCGCGTCGAGGCCCGGGCCGTAGTCGGAGACCAGAGTCACCACGGTCTTGATGTTGTTCTTCGGTGCCCAGTCGGCCAGGGCCACCGAGGCCTGCGGCAGGGTGAAGCTGGTGCGCACGATGTAGGGCGAGGCTTCGGTGATGCTGGAGGTGGCGGCAGCCATCACCACCAGGGGCGTCTTGGACTGGGTGGCGATTGGAGCCACGGACATGGCCGAGGGCGTCACGCCCATGCCGGCGAGCACGTCGACCTTGTCATTAACGACCAGTTCCTGGGCCAGGCGGCGGGTGACGTCGGGCAGGCTGGTGTCGTCCTTGACGATCAGTTCGACCTTGCGGCCAGCGACGGTTTCACCGTTTTGCGCCATGTACAGGCGGGCGGCGGCCTCGATCTGACGGCCGGTGGTGGCCTGCTGACCGGTCATGGGCAAAATGAGGCCGATCTTGAAGGGCTGCTGCTGGGCGAGGCTCATGCCGCTGGCAGTCGCCAGGGCAGCCAGGCCCAGAGCCTGAATAAGGACGCGCTTTTTCATGGGAAGTCTCCTAGGTCTGTGGATCGATTGAATTCAGGTCCGTTGTGGTGCGGATGGTAGCGCGTTCCCAAGGCCGGTCAGGCCCGCCGGATCAAGCGCACACCCGGCATGCGGCCCGGGTCCCGCCCGGCCAGCACGGTGTTCAAGTTGCGCCGGGCCAGGCGGGCGTGCTCGCGCATGATGGATTCGGCCCGCGATCCTTCGCCAGCGGCGATGGCCTCCAGCACCTGCCGGTGCTGGTCCTGGGCGACCACCAACATGTCGCGCCCGCCTGCAGAATTGGCCTGCAGGGCAACAAAGCCCGAGGGTGAGGCGAAGGGCAGGCGCACCACCCGATCGAGCTCGCGCGCCAAGGTGCCGGACCCAGCCATCTCGGCCAGCAGATGATGGAAGCGGGCGTTCAGATCGACATATTGGGCAAAGGCCGCCTCGTCGAGCGAGGGGGGAAGGAGCAGTTGATCAATGGCGTCGAGGCAGTCGCGGGCCTCACCGAGCACACCGGCCGCCGCGCCGCGCTCGGCGGCCAGACGCGCGGCCAGGCCCTCGATGGTGCCGCGCAATTCAATCGCGTCGGCCGCGTCCCGCTCGGACAGGGTGCGTACCGCATAGCCGCCGCCGGGCAGGGACTCGAGCAGGCCCTCCTGCTCCAGACGGACCAAGGCGCTTCGGATGGGGGTGCGCGAGACGCCCAGGCGGGGGGCCAGGGTCAGTTCGGCAATGCGCGATCCCGCGGGCAACTCCCCGGCCAGCACCATTTCGCGCAGCCGCATGAGCGCACGCAAGGCCTGCGAGCCGCCGGCATCGGGGTCCGCTCCACGGGACGATTGGAGAATTTCTGCATCCGCCATGTATGCAATGTAACTCACAGAGTCCGCACAAACAGGCCCGAAATCGCGTTTTTCTCGGATTTATCCGGGTATTCCCGCAAACAATGTATACATCACGTATTCCAGATTCATAATCCTGCACCGAGATGCACCGAACAGCGCCGGATCGCGACTCCGGCACGCCCACCCTAACCCGCTCCACTTCGCCTGACCCATGTATCCGAAAAACACCTGGTACGTCGCCGCCACGCCCGACGAGATCGCCGCCAAGCCGCTGGGGCGGCAGATCTGCGGCCAGAAGCTGGTGATCTACCGCCCGCGGCCTGGCGAGCTCGCGGCGCTGGAGGACTTCTGCCCGCATCGCGGCGCCCCGCTCTCGCTGGGCGAGGTCTGCGATGGCGCACTGGTCTGCGGCTACCACGGCCTGGCCATGGGCTGCGACGGCAAGACGGTGTCCATGCCGGGGCAGCGGGTAGGCGCCTTCCCGACGATCCGCCGGTATCCCGCCGTGGAGCGCCACGGATTCATCTGGGTCTGGCCCGGCGAAGCAGCCCTGGCCGATCCGGCGCTGATCCCCCACCTCGAATGGGCCGAGAGCCCCGACTGGGCCTATGGCGGCGGGCTCTACCATATTCACTGTGACTACCGTCTGATGATCGACAACCTGATGGACCTCACCCACGAGACCTATGTCCACAGCACCAGCATCGGCCAAAAAGAGATCGACGAGGCGCCGGTGAGCACGCGGATCGAGGGCCAGGAGGTGATCTGCCGCCGCTACATGGACGGCGTGATGGCGCCGCCCTTTTGGCGGGCGAACCTGCGGGCGCACGGCCTGCCGGACGACCAGCCGGTCGATCGCTGGCAGGTGTGCCGCTTCAGCCCTCCCAGCCACGTGATGATCGAAGTGGGCGTGGCCCTGGCCGGACACGGAGGCTATGAGGCCGACCCGAAGTACAAGGTCTCCAGCGTGGTGGTGGACTTCATCACCCCCGAGACCGACCGCACCATGTGGTACTTCTGGGGCATGGCGCGTAACTTCCGCGCGCAGGATACCCAACTCACCGCCCAGATCCGCGAGGGTCAGGGCAAGGTCTTCGCCGAAGACACCGCCATCTTGGAGCAACAGCAAAAGTCCGTCGAAGCCTGGCCGGGTCGCAAACTTCTGATGCTCAATATCGATGCCGGTGGGGTGCAGGCGCGGCGGATGATTGACAAGATGATCGCAGCCGAAAACGCAGCAGCCCCAGCGCCTGCAACGGCAGCCCCCGGGTCTGCTGCGCCGCACACCCAGTCACCCACCGCCGCCGCTGTAGCATCAGCAGCTTGAATTTGCCAAAAAACGAGGAGAAACCGATGGTGAAACTACCCGCCCGCTACGACCACGTGGGCAGCTTCCTGCGCCCCCAGTATCTGCTGGAGGCCCGTGAGCAAAAAGCCAAGGGCCTGATCAGTGCCGAGCAGCTTCGCGCGGTGGAGGACAAGGCGATCACCGAGATCGTGAAGTTCCAGCAGGATCTGGGCATCAAGTCCATCACCGACGGCGAGTTCCGCCGCACCTACTTCCACGTCGACTTCCTCGAGCAGATCGGCGGCGTCAAGACCGACATCCCGGTGACCATCATCAAGCCCGATGGCACCGAAGAACTGGCCCCTCCAGTGATGCGCGTGATCGACAAGGTGCGCCATGTGAAGGACATCCAGCTGGCCGACTTCCAGTACCTCAAGTCGCAGGTGGGCGCCGGCTATACCCCCAAGGTGACCATCCCTTCGCCCACCATGCTGCACTTCCGCGGTGGCCGTGCCGGCATCAGCCGCGAGGCCTACCCCGAGCTCGACCCGGTGTTCTACGACGACGTGGCCCAGGCCTATGGCGACGAGTTGCGCTCGCTGGCGGCAGCAGGCTGCACCTATGTCCAGATGGACGACACCAACCTGGCCTATCTGTGCGACGAGAAAATGCGCGAAGCCGCACGCCAGCGCGGTGACGACCCCAACGAGCTGCCGCATCGCTACGCCAAGTTCATCAACAAGGTCGTGGCCCAAAAGCCCGCCGGCATGACCCTGGCCATGCACCTGTGCCGCGGCAACTTCAAGAGCACGCATGCAGCGGCCGGCAACTACGAGCCGGTGGCCGAGGCGCTGCTGTCCGAGATGGACATTGACGCCTACTTCCTCGAGTACGACGACGACCGCTCGGGCGACTTCCGCCCGCTGCGCTACCTGCCCAAGGGCAAGACCGTGGTGCTCGGCCTGGTGACCACCAAGTTCGGCCAGTTGGAAAGCAAGGACGACCTCAAGCGCCGCATCGCAGAAGCCGCGAAGTACGCCCCGCTGGAGCAACTGGCGCTCTCGCCGCAGTGCGGCTTTTCCAGCACCGTCCACGGCAACAACATCGCGGTCGAAGCCCAGCGCACCAAGCTGCGCCTCGTGATCGAAACCGCACAGGAGGTGTGGGGCGAGGCCTGATCGGCTTGGGTGTTCAGGCTGCGCGTTTGCAGCCTGTTCTCCCCCTCCTTCAATCCCGCTTCGGCGGGATTTTTCTTTTTGGCTTTGGCTTTCGGTTTCGGTTTGCCTTTGGGCCTTTGTTGGCGTTGGCGTGGAACGCGCCGGGCATGCGGCAGGGGCCCGGCGGCTTCGATGCGCCCGTACCGCATGCCCGTCGCGCCCTGGGCCAAGCGACAAACACCGAGCACAGATATTCGGCTCGACCGACGCCTCTCTCAAAAGCCCCAAGGACGCGCGGACATGCCTAGGGCTGAGCAGAACACGCTGGCCGCGCAACTGGCAGCTCAACCGATCGAACAGTGGCCGAGGCCCTCCTGACCCGCGCCTGAAGGGATGCGAGATTTCATCGAGGCGACATCAGCGAGGAGGAGTCTGGCGCTCTTTCAACGCCCGCCCGTCCATGCCGCAGATCGTCCGCCTCCACCTGCCTCCCGTTCATCAGCGACCTGTTGCGCAGCCGTCCGTTCAGTCGCCATCCCTTGATCCCCCCTCCATTGACCTTGAGGCCGCTGTCTCTGCCAGCGAAGTCGAACCCACCTGCCCGGCCCTGCGCGCCCGCACCAGCGCCCTGCGGGAGTTCCTCGCCCAGGCCACCGGCTCGGTGGTGGCCAGCGGGATAAGTCACGCCTTGCGGGGCGCAGGCGCGGGTGGCGCACTCGCGGGAGCAGCCTGGGTGGGTGCGGGCCTGGCGGCCGCAGGCTGGCGGGCGTACTCCCTTTCGGAGCGCGCACTGGCCGGAGGACCTGGGCGCGCGCATTGGGCCTGCCGGCTGGCGTTGGCCGCCCTGCCCGTGGTCATCGCCAGCGCCGTGACGATGGCCGTGGCGCCGGCGCAGGCCACGACGACGGTACTTCTCTTTGCGGGCGGACTCGTCGAGCGGTCCGTCCGCGACCTGAGCAGCCACGGCCTGGCGGCTTGGCTTCCGCGGGGCGAAATGGTGAGCCCACGCGGGAGCGGCGTGGTCCCGGCGCTCAAGGTACACATCGAATGGGCGCGGGCGCTGCAGGCCATGCCTCGCACCTTCGCCTGCACCGCGCTGCAAACAGGCCTTGGGTTCGCCATCGCGCCCTGGCTGGAAGAGAGCCCCGCCGCGCAGGTCGCGTCGCACGCGTTCAGTACCGGGCTGCTGGAAGGGGCACGGGCCGTCATTAACCACCGGGCCAGCGAGGACCAGGCCCATCTGCATAACCTGGTGATGAGGCCACATGTCGGTCAGGGGGCGCAGCATGCGTTGGTCCGTGCGGCCGACGTGTGCAGCCTGCGTGAAACCCTGGGTCTGCCCGCGGAATGCATTGCGGCGCTGGCAGGGACACCGGCCACCCTGGGAGGCCAGGCGGCCATGACGTTGGCCTTGGGCACACTCAAGGGTCTGGGTGAGGCGCGGTCGGCGCTGGTGAATCTGGGGCGGGCAGCAGGCGGATCCACCCAGCACACCGGAGCGTCGACCCCACAGCCTCCTGCGATGCCACTGGAGCCCCCGATGCAGAGGGCGGAGTCCGACCTCAGCCCGGTACCGCCGTCGGCGTAACCTCCCAGTGCTGGATCACGCGCTCCTGCGCGTCCACACTTTCGAGCCGCACCCGGAAGCCCCACAGCCGTGCCAGATGCTTAACCACCTCACGCGCACTTTCGCTCAGTGGGCGGTCGTTTTGCCGCAGGTGCCGCAGCAACAGGGACCGGTCACCACGGAGGTTGACGTTCCACACTTGAATAGCGGGCTCGCGCCAGTTGAGGTCGTACTGGCGGGCCAGCGCCTCGCGCAAATGTCGCCAGCCGGTCTCGTCATGAATGGCGGAGACCTCCAGTTCGCTCAAATTGGCGTCGTCCACCACTGAAAAGAGACGCATCTCGCGCATGAGGCGGGGCGAGAGGTACTGACCGATGAAGCTCTCGTCCTTGTAGTGCCGCATGGCATGGTCCAGCGTGGCCACCCAGTCGCTGCCGGCGATGTCCGGGAACCAGGCCCGGTCTTCGTCGGTGGGCTGCTCGCAGATGCGGCGCAGGTCGGTGAACATGGCAAACCCCAGCGCGTAGGGATTCATCCCGCTGTAGCGGGGGTCCCCCACGCCGGGCTGGAAGATGACATTGGTGTGCGACGCCAGGCACTCCATCATGAAGCCGTCGGCCAGGCGCCCTTCGTCGTACAAGGTAGTGAGGAGGGTGTGGTGCCAAAAGGTGGCCCAGCCCTCGTTCATCACCTGGGTCTGGCGCTGGGGGTAGAAGTATTGGGCGACCTTGCGCACGATGCGCACCACCTCCCGCTGCCAAGGCTCGAGCAAGGGGGCGTGCTTTTCGATGAAATACAGCAGGTTTTCCTGGGGCTCGGCCGGAAAGCGCTTTTCTTCGGGCTGTGAGCGCCGGTCAGGCGAACGTGGCAGGGTGCGCCAGAGGTCGTTGACCTGCTGCTGCAGATAGGCCTCGCGGTCCTTGCGCCGCGCCTCCTCCTGGGCCAGGGTGACTTTTTGCGGCCGGCGATAGCGGTCAACGCCATAGTGCATCAGCGCGTGACATGCATCGAGCATTTCTTCTACCGCATCGACGCCATGGCGCTGCTCGCAATCGGCGATGTAGTCACGGGCATAGACCAGGTAGTCGACGATGGAGCCCGCATCGGTCCACATCCGAAACAGGTAGTTGCCTTTGAAGAAGCTGTTGTGGCCAAAACAGGCGTGGGCCATGACCAAGGCCTGCATCGGCAGTGTGTTCTCCTCCATGAGGTAGGCGATGCAGGGGTCGGAGTTGATGACGATCTCGTAGGCCAGGCCCATCTGCCCGCGCCGGTAGCGCTTTTCTGCGGCGATGAACTGCTTGCCATAGGACCAGTGGCGGTAATGCACCGGCATGCCCGCCGAGGCATAGGCGTCGAGCATCTGCTCGGCGGAGATCATTTCCAATTGCACCGGGTAGGTGTCCAGGCGGTAGCGCCCCGCCACCTCCCGGATGGCGTCGAAGTAGGTGTCGATCAGGTCGAAAGACCAGTCAGAACCCGCCGGCAGGCGGCGACCCGAATCATGTTGTGCATCACTGGGGGCGCGCTGCGAACGCGGCGTCTGTGACGAGGCATGAGAAGGTGCGAGGGGGCGGTTACTGGCCATGCTGCGCGCTCCCTGCGGGGACCTGCCGAAACAGCTCGCGAAAGACCGGGAAGATCTGCTCGGCAGCGGTGATCTTTTGCATCGCAAATTGCGCATGGTCGGTGCGCAATCTGCTGTACTCCTCCCACAGGTTCTGGTCTTCGTCGGCCACTTGCACATAGGCAAAGTAGCGCACCAGGGGCAGCAGTTCGCGCGCGAGGAGTTCCCGGCACTTGGTCGAGTCCTGCTGCCAGTTGTCGCCGTCCGAGGCCTGCGCACCGTAGATATTCCACTGGCTGCCCAGGTAGCGCTCGCGCACGATCTGGTTCATCAGGGTGAGCGCGCTCGAGACCACGGTGCCGCCGCTTTCGGTGGCACCGAAGAATTGCTCCTCGTCGACCTCCGAGGCCTGGGTATGGTGGCGGATGAACACCACCTCGGTTTCCCGGTAATGGCGGGAGAGAAAGAGATACAGCAGGATGAAAAACCGCTTGGCCAAGTCCTTGCGGGACTCGTCCATCGAGCCGGAGACGTCCATCAGGCAGAACATCACCGCCTTTGATGTGGGCAAAGGGTCGCGAACCCGATGCCGAAAGCGCAGGTCGATCGGGTCGAGAAAGGGCACGCGGGCCAGTCGGGCACGCAGCGCGTCCACCTCGGCGCGGGCCCGCTCCACATCGGCCTCAAAGGTGTCTGAGGCGTCTGCGGGGTGGGGGGTGGCGAGCAGCCGCGCCAAAACGTCCTGCGCTTCCTTCAGCGCCCGCCGCGCCTCGCTGCCCATGGCGATGCGCCGCCCCAGGGCCACGCGCAGCGAGCGCACGACGTGCAAGCTGGTGGGGTTGCCTTCGGCGACGAATCCGGCGTTACGCAGCTTCCACTCTGGCACCTCGGCCAGTAACTGGGTACGGATCATCCGCGGCAAGGCCAGATCGTCGAAGAAGTGGTTCATGAACTCCTCCCGCGTGATGCGGAAGGTGAACTCATCGTCGCCCTGAGCGTCGGGGGAGCCTTCGCCCTGCCCGCTCCCTTGCCCACTGCGCTTGGGTCGCGCAATGCGGTCGCCCCGCAGCCACTCCTGATTGCCGGGGTGCACCAGCTCCCGGCTGCCCCCCGGCCCATGCCCAAACTCGGGCTCGGCAATATCCCGGCGGGGAATCGTGATGTCAGCCCCCTGCTCGATGTTGTGGATGCTGCGGTTGCCAACCGCCTGGCGCACCGCCTGCCGAATCTGTTCGCGATAGCGGCGCAAGAAGCGCTCACGATTGCCGACCGACTTGTTCTTGCCGGACAGCCGCCGGTCGATCACCTGCTGGAGAACAGTGCCTGGAGGCGTGACGGGCATGGGGTCTTCCTGGGTTGCTGTGTGCCTGGGCGTTGAGAGG
>CANFQF010000043.1 GCA_947449025.1 Comamonadaceae bacterium | reverse complement strand
CCCGCATGGCCAACCGGCTGATCGAAGCTTCCGACCGCAACTACTGGCATCCCGATGCCGAGATGCTGGAAGCCCTGCGCCGGGCAGGCGAGGAACTGGAAGATCGCCTTGAAGGCGTCGTTGAAGGAGCAACCGTATGAGCGAGACCACCACCATTTCCCCCTCGGCTATCCGCCGGGGGCCTGCGCCCCAACGGGGCCTCGACGGTGAGGGCAGCGTGCAGGTGCAGCTCGATCCGAACCTGAAGATCGGCAACGCCAAGGTCTTCGCCATCTACGGTAAGGGCGGCATCGGCAAGAGCACGACCTCGTCCAACCTCTCGGCGGCCTTCTCCCACATGGGCAAGCGGGTGCTGCAGATCGGATGCGATCCCAAGCATGACTCGACCTTCACCCTGACCAAGAAGATGCTGCCCACCGTCATCGACATCCTGGAAACGGTGGATTTCCATGCGGAAGAACTGCGGCCCGAAGACTTCGTCTTCCCCGGCTACAACGGCGTGATGTGCGTCGAGGCCGGCGGCCCGCCTGCAGGCACCGGCTGCGGCGGCTACGTCGTGGGTCAGACGGTCAAGCTCCTGAAGGAGCACCACCTGCTGGAAGACACCGACGTGGTCATCTTCGACGTGCTCGGCGACGTGGTCTGCGGCGGCTTTGCCGCGCCCCTGCAGCATGCCGACAGGGCGCTGATCGTGACTGCCAACGACTTCGACTCGATCTTCGCGATGAACCGGATCGTCCAGGCCATCGGCGCCAAGTCCAAGAACTACAACGTGCGTCTGGGCGGCGTGATCGCCAACCGCAGCGCCGGCACCGACCAGATCGATAAATTCAACGACCGCACCGGCCTGAAGCTGGCGGCACACTTCCCCGATCTGGACGCCATCCGCCGCAGCCGCCTCAAGAAGTCCACTCTCTTCGAGATGGAGGACTCCCCCGGACTGCAGGCCGTCAAGGACGAGTACATGCGTCTGGCCGCCAAGCTGTGGTTGGGTGAGGATCCGTTGCCCGCAGTGCCGATGAAAGACCGCGACATCTTCGACCTGCTGGGATACGACTGACATGCAAGCGGACACCCGATATATCGAGCGACGCGGTCAGATCGAACACTATTTCGATCGCACCGCGGTCCAGGCCTGGGAGCGCCTGACCTCCACCGCGCCCGTCGGCCGCATCCGCGCCACGGTACGCGCGGGGCGTGACCGCATGCGCGAGAACCTGCTGTCCTGGCTGCCCGAGCGCATGGACGGGATGCGCCTGCTGGATGCCGGTTGCGGCACTGGCGCACTGGCCCAAGTGGCAGCCGAGCGCGGCGCGCATGTGATCGCCATCGACCTCTCGCCCACACTAGTCAACTTGGCACGCGAGCGCCACCGCCTGGCGGGACACGCGATGACGGGCCGGATCGACTTTCGTTCGGGCGACATGCTCGATGAAGCTCTGGGTGAGTTCGACTACGTGGTGGCGATGGACTCCCTCATTCACTACGACACGCCCGACATCGTGCATGCCCTGGCGCGCCTGTCGCAACGCACCCGCGACGCCATGCTGTTCACCTTCGCGCCGCGCACACCGCTGCTGGCAGTGATGCACCGCGTGGGCCGGCTCTTTCCGCGGTCGGATCGCTCCCCGTCGCTCGAACCGCAGGCCGAACCGGTGCTGCGCGAAGCGCTGCTCGCGAGTCTGGGCCCCCAAGGCTGGCAGGAAGGCCGGACTGAGCGCGTGGCCAGTGGCTTCTACACCTCGCAGGCATGGGAGTGGAGGCGGGGATGAGGATGGCCTTTCGCCTGCCGCCTGCGCTGGTCGGCGTTTTCAATCGCTACGTCCCGTTCGCGGACGCGGCGTCGCCTGACCTGCCGCTGGCGCGCTTGCTACGCCTGTCCTTGTTCCAAGTGGCGGTGGGCATCACCACCGCCTTGCTCGTAGGCACGCTCAATCGCGTGATGATCGTCGAGTTGGGCGTACCGGCCTGGTGGGTGGCGCTGTCGGTAGCCCTGCCCCTGGTATTTGCGCCCTTGCGCGCCCTGATCGGTTACCGCAGTGACACGCACCCTTCGGTGCTGGGCCTGCGCCGGCTGCCCTATCTCTGGATGGGCACCCTGCTGATGTTCGGCGGACTGGCCATCATGCCTTTCGCCTTGATGCTGCTGGCCGAGGCCGACACCACCGGAGCGCTCTGGCTGGGGCGCACGGGCGCGGCGCTGGCCTTCATCGTGGTCGGCGCGGGCCTGCAGATCACGCAGACTGCCGGCATCGCGCTGGCCAACGACGTGTCGCCAGAAGACAAGCGCCCGCGCGTGGTGGCCCTCCTGTATGCCATGTTGCTGGTCGGTCTGATCATCGGCAGCGCGATGCTGGGTGGCCTGCTGGAAAAGTTCAGCCCCTTGCGCCTGATCCAGGTGGTGCAAGGCGCAGCAGTACTGGTGGTGGTCCTGAACCTGATGTCCCTGTGGAAGCAGGAAGCGCGCGGCGCGCGGCGCGGCGCGCGGGAGCCCGATGGCTTCAGCCGCAACTGGCAACGCCTGATGGCCCTGCCCAAGATGCGCCGCTTCTTGTGGACGGTGGGCCTGGGCACCGCCGCTTTCAGCATGCAAGACATCGTTCTTGAACCCTTTGGCGGTGAAGTGCTGGGCCTGGACGTAGGCCTGACCAGCGCACTGACCGCCCTGTCGGCAGGCGGCGCGCTGTGCGCATTCCTGCTGGCAGCCCGCCTGCTCGGACGCGGCGTCGACGCGGTACGCCTGGCGGCCGCCGGTGCGCTGCTGGGGCTGCCGGCTTTTGCCTGTGTGATCTTCTCGGCGCCGCTGGAGGCGCCCAACCTGTTCCGCCTGGGAGCAGCTCTGATCGGCTTTTCGGGTGGCCTGTTTTCGGTGGGCATGTTGCTCACTGCGATGGATATGCCCGAGCGCGATCTCACCGGGATGGTGCTGGGCGCCTGGGGCGCGGTGCAGGCCACGGCGGCCGGCGTGGCCATGGCGCTAGGCGGCGTGGTGCGTGACGTCGCCAGCCACCTGGCCATGCAAGGCTGGCTCGGCGAATCCCTCATCGCCAAGGCGACCGGCTACAGCGTCGTCTTCCACCTCGAGATCTATCTCTTGTTCGTCGTGCTGGTGGCCCTCGGGCCTCTGGCGCGACGCCGTTCGTCCACCCCTGTGCCGCTTGCGCCGCAGCCCTTCGGGCTGGCGCAGCTGCCAGGCTGATTTCTTCACCGCGTCAAACTAGGAGAGACCCCCATGGGAACAGGCGCCATCACCCAATATGTCGACGTCGCACAGATTGTGCTGTACATGTTCTGGGCCTTTTTTGCAGGCCTGATCTACTACCTCGTCCGAGAAAACCACCGCGAAGGCTATCCGATGGACTCGGGCCGCGAAGGCGGTCCAAAGGTCACCGGCTGGCCGGTGCCCGAGCCCAAGACCTACAAGCTCGAGGATGGCCGCGAGTTTCAAGCTCCGGACTTCCAGCGTGTCGACGGCAGCTACAGCGCACGGCCCGCGCACCCCTGGAACGGCGCGCCGCTCGATCCGGTCGGCGACCCCTTGCTGGCAGGCGTGGGCCCCGGCGCCTGGGCTGCGCGCGCCGACATCCCCGACATGCACGAGCACGAGCCCAAGATCGTGCCACTGCGCCTGGCCGCTGATCACGGCGTCGCTCCGCGCGACACTGACCCGCGCGGACTGCCGGTCATCGGCGCCGACGGGAAGGAAGCGGGCAAGGTGGGCGACCTGTGGATCGACCGCTGCGAGATGATGTTCCGCTACCTTGAAGTGCGGCTGCCCGCGGGTGGCCGGGTGCTGCTGCCGATCGCCTTCGCCCGCATCCGCAAGGACGAAGTGGTGGTCGACGCGCTGCTTGCGTCCCAGTTCGGCAATGTGCCGGCACTGGCGCGCAATGACCAGATCACCATGCTCGAGGAAGAAAAGGTCAGCGCTTATTACGGCGCTGGCACGCTCTACGCCACGCCCGATCGCCAGGAGCCCCTGGCATGACACCGCACCACGAGCACGAGTTCGAGGCCGCCCCCGGGCTGCCCGAGCCCCTGCCCGCTGGTGAGCGCATCCTCTGGCAGGGTGCGCCTGATTGGCGCACCTTGGCCCTGCACGTGTATCACCTGCGCCAGCTGGCTGGCTACTTTGGCGCGATGATGGTGATCCAGGCCCTCTACCAGTGGGATGCACCGGCTGCGACGATGCTCAGTTCGCTGGCGCTGAGCGCGGTACTGGCGGGCAGCGCCCTGGGATTGCTGGCGCTCGGCGCCTGGCTGAGCGCGCGCACCACCCTCTACACCCTGACCACCCGACGCGTGGTGATGCGCATCGGCATCGTCCTGACCATCACGCTGAACGTGCCCCTGCGCCAGTTGCGCGGAGCCGATTTGCTGGCCCGCAAGTCCGGTGTGGGCGATCTGTCCTTGGCCCTGACCGGCAAAGAGCGCATCGGCTGGCTGCATCTGTGGCCCCATGCACGCCCCTGGCACCTGGCCGACCCCGAGCCTACCTTGCGCTGCATCCCGGGCGCTGCCGCCGTGGGCGAGCGGGTGGTCGCAGCCTGGCAGGCCCTGCAATCGATGCCGGCAAGCGCCGCGCAAGGGGCCGCCCCTGCCGTGAGCGCCAGTGCCGCGAGGCCCACAATGCCCTCACCCGGCGTCGCCAACACCGTCACCGCATGAACGCCCCTGCCAGCGCCCGCATCACCGGCACCCGCGCCGAACACGCCTCGCGCGCGCGCCATGAGGATCCCACCGGGGGTCGCAGCTGGCCGCTCTGGGGCATGGCCCTGCTGGCCCTGGGCAGCCTGGGTGTCGTGGGCTGGCAGCGTCAGGCCCCAGAGCCGGTCGCTGCAGAAACCGATGTCCGTCTGGTCGCACAGGTGCTGTGGCAGCGCGCATTCCATTTCGAGGATCGCCCTGACGGCAGCGTCGCGGTGCTCGACGGCACGACCCGCATCGAGGTGTCACGACTGCAGGGCGAACAGGGCTTTGCCCGCGGCGCGCTGCGCATGCTGGCCCATGCCCGCCTGCGCCATGGCCTGAGCCCCGAACAGCCTTTTCTGCTGACTGGCCACACCAATGGCCGACTGACCCTGTCGGATCCCGCGACGCGCGAACGCATCGACCTCGAATCCTTTGGACCGACCAATGCCGCCGTCTTCGCCCGCCTGCGCGACGCCGGCGGGGCCACCGCATCTCCCGAGAAAGCCACCCCATGAACGCCCAAGCCTCCATGCACCCTGAGCAGGACATGCTCACCGCACTGATCGACAGCGTCGAGTCTGCGGACGACGCGATGGCCAAGGCCACCCGCAGCACGGTGCTCACCCCGCGCTTTTACACCACCGACTACGACGCCATGGACCGCCTGGACGTGTCGTCGCTGCGTGCCGAGTGGGACGCGATGATTGCCGAGTACGAGGGCGACAACAACCACGACCATTTTCAGCGTGACGCCACCTTCGAGCAGGAGGCCCGCGAGGGCATGGCCAGCCTGTCGCCGGAACTGCGCCAGGAGTTCCTGGACTTCCTGATCTCCTCGTGCACCTCGGAGTTCTCCGGCTGTATCCTGTACAACGAGATCCAGAAGCGCGTCTCGAACCCCGACATCAAGGCGCTGATGCGTTACATGGCGCGCGACGAATCCCGCCACGCAGGCTTCATCAACAGCGCGCTGCGCGACTTCGGCCTGGGCATCGACCTGGGCGGGCTCAAGCGCAACAAGTCCTATACCTTCTTCAAGCCCAAGTACATCTTCTACGCCACCTACCTGTCGGAGAAGATTGGCTACGCCCGCTACATCACCATCTTCCGCCAGCTGCAAAAAGACCCGGACAAGCGCTTTCATCCGATCTTCCGGTGGTTCGAGCGTTGGTGCAATGACGAATTCCGTCATGGCGAATCCTTCGCGCTGATCATGCGGTCCCAGCCCCACCTGCTGCGTGGGCTGAACGTCTGGTGGATCCGCTTCTTCACCTTGGCGGTCTATGCCACCATGTTCGTGCGAGACCACACGCGGCCGATGATGCATGAGGCCATGGGCCTGGACTCGACCGAGTACGACTACGACGTGTTCCGCCTCACCTCCGAAATCTCGGCCCAGGTGTTCCCGGTGGAACTGGACATTGACCACCCTGTTTTCCGGGCGGGGCTGGAGCGACTGCTGGCGCTCTCTATTGGACACGCCAGCGCCAAGCAGCGCGGCGGCTTGGGCGGGCTCGTGGGCCAGGCCTGGTACGCCGGTGCGGCGGCGCTGACTTTCGTGCGCTTGCTGCTGCTGCCGGTGCGCCGGCGGCCGCTGCCCGCGCAGATCCGCGTGCAACCTGTTTGGTGATTGCTGGACAAGGACGCACCGCGCCATGAATGATTTGCTACGGGACACCGCAGCCCCCGCGCTGTTCGCGCTGCTGGCGTGGTGGTTCGGCACCGGCGCCATCCTGTGGCTGGTGCGTCGACCTGCGGGAGGCTTTCGCGGGCGGATGACGGCGGTGACCGGCGCCGGCCTGGCCAGCATTTGGGCCGCTTGGCACAGCATGCAGGTGAGCGGCCCTGCCGCTGCTTATCTGGGCTTTGCCAGCGTGATCGTGATGTGGGGCTGGCACGAGATGGCCTTTCTCAGCGGCTGGATCACCGGCGCGCGCAAGTGCCCGTTGACGCCGGGTGCACGCGGCCTGCTGCGTTTCAAACAGTCGGTGCAGGTGGTGCTGCATCACGAGCTGGCTCTGCTTTTCAATTTCGGGCTGCTCTGGGTGCTGCAGCAGGGTCATCCCAACCACGTAGCGATCTGCACCTTTGCCTTACTCTGGTGCATGCGTCTGTCGGCCAAGCTCAACCTCTTCTTCGGTGTCCCGGAGGTGGGGGAGCAGTACCTGCCGGACCACCTGACCTACCTGGGCAGCTACTTCCGCCGGGGCCGGGTGAGCCTGTTTTTCTGGGTATCCATCACCCTGGCCGGCGGCAGCTGGCTGTGGCTGGTCGGCCAGGCACGCAGTGGCGTCGTTGAGGTCACCACCGGATGGGTGTTGCTGGCCGCCCTGCTGGGCCTGGCCATCGTGGAGCACCTGATCATGATGTTCCCGCTGCCGCTGCAAAAGCTGTGGGGCTGGGCCATGGGGACTCCCACGACCGTGGCCGCGCCCTCAGTTGCGGCCACCGCGATAGCGGCCCTGCCGGGCGCTGGCGGAGATCGGTCATGAACGCATTTCGCGCCGCCGAGGAGCGCAACACGCCGCCACGCGTCGGCCCGGGCGCGCCCACCGCGGTGGTGATCGGCAGTGGCTTCGGCGGACTTGCAGCGGCCATCCGCCTGTCTTGCAGCGGGTGGAACGTACGCATTTTGGAAAAGCAGGATGCGCCTGGCGGACGCGCCTGCATGTTCCGGCAGGACGGCTTTAGCTTCGACGCTGGCCCGACCATCATCACCGCGCCCTTTCTCCTCGAGGAACTGTGGGCGCTGTGCGGACGCCGCATGGACGCTCAAATCGACCTGCGGCAGATGGCGCCCTTTTATCGCATCCGTTTTGACGACGGAACGCATTTCGACTACAGCGGTGACACCGCCGCGATGGAGGCCGAGGTCGCTCGGTTCTCGCCCGAGGACGTACCGGGCTTTCGTCGCCTGATGCAGGCCGCTGAGCGCGCTCGGGTGCTGGGCTTTGAGGGCATGGGCGCCACCGCCTTCGATTCGATTCGGCACCTGATCGCGGCCATCCCTGACTTCCTGCGCATGCAGGCCTGGCGCAGCCTGCACGGCCTAGTGGCCAAGTACCTCAAGCATCCGAAGCTGCGGATCGTCATGAGCTTCCATCCGCTGCTGATCGGAGGCAATCCGTTTTCGGTCACCTGCGCCTACACCCTGATCCATGCGCTGGAAAAGCAGTGGGGCGTGCATTCGGCCATGGGCGGCACCGGCGCCATCGTCGATGGCCTGGTGGACCTGCTGTCCGAGCGCGGCGTGCATGTCGAGTGCATGCGGCCCGTCACTCGCATCCGTGTGGAGCAAGGCCGCGCGCGGGGCGTGGAGTTGGCCACGGGTGAATTCATCCCGGCCGACATCGTGGTGAGCAACGGTGACTCGGCCTGGACCTATAAGAATCTGGTGGACCCGCAGCACCGTCGCCACTGGACCGACCGCCGGATCAAGCGCGGGCGCTATTCGATGGGTCTGTTCGTTTGGTACTTCGGCGTTCGCGGGCAGTACACGGATGTGCCTCACCACATGATGGTGCTCGGGCCTCGCTACCGCGAGCTGCTGGCCGATATCTTCAAGCGCAAGCACCTTTCGAAGGACTTCAGCCTGTACCTGCACCGGCCCACCGCCACCGATCCCTCGCTGGCGCCTGCGGGTTGCGACACCTTCTATGCGCTCTCGCCCGTGCCGCACCTGGACTCCGGGACAGACTGGTCGGAGCACGCCGAAACCTACCGCCGCGCGATCTGTGCCGCGCTGGAAGAGACCGTGTTGCCCGGCTTGTCCCAGCGGGTGGTCACCTCGCGGGTGGTCACCCCCCAGGACTTCCAGGACCGGCTGTGGTCCTACAAGGGGGCCGGGTTTGGCCTGGAGCCGCTGCTGCTGCAAAGCGCCTGGTTCCGACCGCACAACCGCAGTGAAGATGTCGATGGCCTGTACATGGTGGGCGCAAGCACCCACCCTGGTGCGGGCGTACCTGGGGTGCTGATGTCGGCCAAGGCGCTGATGTCGGTTCTGCCTTCGGTGGAGGCCTACCATGCCCAGTGAGCGCCGCACCCCCGGGGGCGCAGGCGACGTGCCCCTCACGCAAGCCTCTGCACAAGAAGCGACGCAAGACCTCGCCAACGCCGACCTTGAAGCGTGCGCCCGCATGATGCAGGGCGGTTCGCGTACCTTTTTCGCCGCCAGCCGACTGCTTCCGCCGCGAGTGCGGGCGGGTGCCATTGCGCTGTACGCCTTTTGCCGGGTCGCCGACGATCTGGTCGACCAACCGGGGGGCGGAACGGCAGCGGTGGACATCTTGCGCCAGCGTCTGGACCGGATCTACGAGGGCACGCCTGCCGACTGCCTCGAAGACCATGCGCTGGCGCTGCTGGTGCAGCAGACCGATTTGCCCCGCCACCTGCTCGACGCCCTGGTCGAGGGCTTTGCCTGGGATGCCGCTGGCCGGTGTTACGACACCGTGGAATCGGTCCATGCCTACGGTGCGCGGGTGGCCGGCACAGTCGGCGCGATGATGGCCTGGGTCATGGGCGCCCGCTCACCCGGGACGCTGGCGCGAGCCTGTGAGCTCGGCGTGGCCATGCAACTGACCAATATCGCGCGCGATGTCGGCGAAGACGCGCGCAACGGCCGGCTCTACCTGCCTCGCGACTGGTTGCGGCAGGCCGGCTTGGAACCCGAGGATTGGCTGCGTGCGCCGACGTTCTCTCCGGCCATCGGAGCCGTGGTGGCGCGCCTGCTGCAAGAGGCCGATCGGCTCTACGCCGGCGCCCAGCCGGGCATCGGCGCCTTGCCATCCGACTGCCGCGCGGCCATCCTGGCGGCCAGCCAGATCTATGCAGAGATCGGCCACCAACTGCGACGCGAAGGTGGCGACAGCATCAAGCAGCGAACGGTGGTCAGCACCGCGCGCAAGCTGGTTCTGCTGGCCAGCGCCTGGACACAGGCCGGCTGGATCCGCGCCGCCACCGATCCGGCCCCGCCCTTGCCGGAAATCGAATTTCTGGTCGAGGGCTGCGTGGCCCATCTGGGGCAGGTCCAACCTGCCGCAGCAGCGCTGGCGAGTGGCTTCCCCAACCGCCCCCTGCCCCAACGCGTGGAGTGGGTCCTGGGCCTGCTCGAGCGCCGCGAGCGCGAGCGCAGGGAGCACCCCGCGCGCAGGCGCATGCGTGGTGCAGGCCTACCGCCTGCAGCGCGACCCGCCCCCTGAGAGCGCCTCGCGCGCGATCACGCCGGCGTTGGCGCGCCAGCGCGTGCGGGTGGCGAGCCAAAGGCCGCCCCATGAACCCAGGCAAGATCGCGGACCCGCGCTCGGGCCCGCGCCCGCTTACTTCTTCGGGCGGTTGAACCAGTTGGCCAGCATGAACAGGCCGAACACCACGAACATCAGAATCAGGATATGGTGGATTTGCATCGTCTCGTCTCCAAAGTAAATCAAGAGGTCGCCGCAGGCGCACCGGGACGGCGCAGCATCGGGACCATGAGGGCCAGCGTCACGACCAGCAGCGTCAATTCCAGCAGATACACCGCCTCGTAGCCGGCGAGGGAACCCCAGCGGGAGGCGACCAAGTCACGCAGCACACCTCCGGCGCCAATCGCCAGGCCCGCGGCGGTGGCCTGCACCGCACCCCAGGCACCCAGGGCGAGGCCGGCCTGACCCTCGGGCGCCATCTGCATCGTGGAGGTGAGTGTGCCATGGCCGAAAAGGCCGCCGCCCAGGCCAATCAGGAAGGTGCCCAGGACGAACAGCACGGGCAGCTGAAGGGGCGCGCAGGCAACCACAGCCACAAAGGCCGGCAGGCCCACGAGGGCACCTGCGCTGGCCATGCGCCAGGGATCGACACCGCGCGCCAAGACGCGGGAGGCCCAGGCAAAGCCGATCAGCCCGCCCAGCGCCAGGGTCGCGGTAAGCCAAGTGGTCTGTCCCACATTGAGTGCCAGCCACTCGCCGCCATACGGCTCGAGCAGCACATCCTCCATGTTGAATGCGAGCGTTCCGACACCCAGCGCAGCGAGCTTTCGCAGGGCCTGGGGCCGCTGGCGCAGCGCTTCCCAAGCCTGGCCAAAGCTCGGGTCATCATCCTGCCGAGGTCGCGGGCGCCGCTGGCGGTTACGGGCCTCCTGCTTCCAGATCGCCACCACATTGAGCACCACGGTCGCCACTGCCGACGCCTGGATCACCTGGATCAGACGGCCGGGTGAGTACTCGGACAGGAACTCTCCGAAGATCAGCGCGCTGCCGATGGTGCCCAGCAGCAGCATGGTGTACATGAATCCCACGACCTTGGGATGGTCCTTCGTCGGTGCGAGGTCAGTTGCCAGTGCCAGGCCCGCCGTCTGCACCGTGTGCAGGCCGGCGCCCACCAGCAGGAAAGCCACGGCCGCGGCCCCATGCCCCACCCAGGGCGGCACGTTGGTAGAGGCGCCGGCACGGGCCAGCACCAGCAGGGCGAAGGGCATCACGCACAGCCCCCCGAACTGAATCAGGGTGCCCATCCAGATGTAGGGCACGCGACGCCAACCCAGTTCGCTGCGGTGGTGATCGGAGCGAAAGCCGATCAGCGCTCGCAGGGGGGCAAAGAGAATGGGCAATGCGACCATGATTGCCACTAAGGCAGCGGGCACGCCCAGCTCGATGATCATGACGCGGTTGAGGGTACCGACCAGCAGGGTGAGCGCCATGCCCACCGACACCTGGAACAGTGAAAGGCGCAGCAGACGCGCCAGCGGCAGATCATCCGAGGCTGCGTCGGCAAAGGGAAGGAAGCGCGGTCCCACAGTGGCGAGCCAGCCAGAACGGCGGCGGACAGTCGGCACCGCGGTGGCTGCCGAATCGCCTGGGGGTTTTGACATGCTCATGGCCCGATCACGCATTGGGCAGGAACAAGGAAGGAAAAGAGGCCGGCAGCCAAAGCCGCCGGCCTCGCCATCCTGGCGATGGTTACTTCTTCGCGGCTGCTGCCGCCGGTGCCGCGTCGGCCGCGGCAGCTGCCACGACTTTCTGACCACCGTTGAGGAAGTTTTTCACCCAGGTCGTGTTCATCGTCAGCGCCAGGTGGACACTGAACGACGCAACAGCGACGGCTGCGATGAAGATGGGGATGCCCACCGAAGGCTTGACCACGCACCACATTTTTCCGTAGATCATGTGCAGGCCTCCTTACTTCAGCCAGGGGGAATAGATATAGGCCAGCAGATGCGCGAAGGCCGCGATCATGCCGAATATCTGGGTCCCCTGGATGAGGTTGCGGTGGATCTCCTCCGATTCGCCCTCGGTCAAACCGGTGGGCCACACTTTGTCTTTGTCGGACATCATGTTTCTCCTTGGAAGATTTATCGCTCGTGCAGAACCCGCACGCGGGTGGCCGGCAACCAGAATGGTCGGAGGCTGATGTCATTTTATGTTGACACCACTAACAGTCAAGCTAAATTGACAGTTCTGTACCCCTCTTTTTTCTAGGGGATTTCCCGGGGGCTGTCCCGGCAGAGCGACCCAGGGCATCGATCCCCGCGCCACCCTCACCCCCGTCGGGGCATGCGAAAAGGCAGCATGCCCTGCACCACCGGCGACACCAGGCGCGGGACGTTGAGGGTTTCGTGGAAGCTGGTCACTGTCTCCCCCAGCAATTCGCTGCGCAGCACCGACCGCTGGTAAAAAGGCGTGTCCTCCAGCTGGTGCAGCACCTGCACCGGGGCCGGCGCGCGCATGCGGCGCGCGACTCGCCAGCCGGTGGGGCGCATCGGCTGGCGCGGGGGGGCTTCAAAGGGCGTGACGCTGCCGTCACGCCCAAAGCGCAGGGCCAGCAAGTGGTCGCTGCCATCGTGGTTCTGCACGTCATACAGCACCGCGGTGCTGCCATCGGTCAGGGTGCTGCGGGACCAGTCCCACTCTCGGCAGGCCCGGGCGATGGGCTCCTCGCCCTCGTTCGAGTCCAGGTAGGCCTGCCCCTGCCAGCGCTGGCGCGGCGCGTCCAGGTCAACCTCGACACGGGCTGAGGGCGCGATGGGGCCCCAGCGGTGGCGGCCCAGCGGGTCTATGCGCGTGGTGAACGGAAACAGCCGGCCCGGGTGCAGCACCACCCGCCCGCGGACCCGTTGCGGAATGGGAACGCCCACCTCGTCGATGTCGATGGTCAGGCTGCTGCCGTCCCAGTGCAGCGCGCTCGGGCCGATGCGGAAATGGTGCGCGTCGCGCTCGCACCAGCGCCCCCCGCGCTCGGTCATCGTCCAGCGGCGCTGGGGACCGTACAGGGCGACGTTGAGGCAGCAGTGGTTGTCGGCAGGCGCGGGGCCGCGGCGCTGCGCCCAGGCGTAGTAGGGGGAGAAGACGCTGCCAACGAAAGCAATGAGCGTGAGGCCGAAGCGGCCATCGTCGCTCAGCGCATCGACATACCACCAGAGGTAGCCACCGGGCGCCACCTGCTGGTCGAAGCGAGGCTGCCCATCAGGGCCGCGGCCGCCAGCTGCCCGGACATCGCTGCCATTGGCACGCCAGGGCCCGGATGCACGCTGCCCCCCGCCAGAAACAAGCCTGGCACCGGGCTGGTCGAGGGCGACCTGGCGAACGCCGACATCCAGCCGTGGGTGGCCTGGCCATAGAGTGCGCCCCCGGTCGCCGGAAACAGCCGGTCGAAATCCTCCGGGGAGGTGCGCACCACCTGGTGCGGCTGCGGCGAGAGCGCCAGGCCGCATCGATGAAGCAGGGAAAAAGTCGTGGATTCGCATTCGGCCATCGCCTCCGGGGTAATCAGGCCACGCCCGCCAATGGCCGGGGCATTCACCAGGCACAGCAGCCTCTGGGCGCCGGCCTGCGGGCCGTCCTGCCCGCGGTCCTGGGCACAGACGTAGACGGTGGGCCGCCGGGGCAAGCGGCCGGCCTCGAAGATATCGCTGAACTCGCTGCGGTAGTCGCTGCGGAAAAAGACGTTGTGGCGGTCCAGCGCCAGGCCCTCGGTCGGCGCGTGGATGGACCAGGTCAGCGCAGACAGCGAGCGCTGGCCGACGGCTGGAGCGGCGCGACGCACCGGGTCGCCCAACAGGCCGCTGGCCAGCGCGGCGATGTCGCCGTTGAACACCACACGGTCGGCCGGCAGGCGCTCACCGCCCTCGAGCAGCACGCCGCTGGCACGCCCGCCGGTCAGCTCGATGCGCTCGCAGCGGGCGCCCCACCGGAACTGCGCGCCGCGCTCGCGCGCAAGTCGCGCCATCATCTGCGCCAGCGCGTGCATGCCGCCATCGACCGACCAGACGCCATCCATCTCCACCTGCGCGATCAGCATGAGGGTGGCCGGCGCCTCCCAGGGCGAGGAGCCGCAGTAGGTGGCGTAGCGGCCGAACAACTGTTGCAGGCGGGGGTCCTTGAAGTGGTGACCGAGCGAATTCCACAGGGATTTCATCGGGCCCAATCGACTCAGCACCGACAGGCCGCGCAGGCCCAGGTCACCGACCATGCGGGCCATGGTCGGCGAGGCCGAGCGGATGAAGGGCCCCTCCAGCGTGTCATAGACCTCGCGCGCCTGGGCACAAAAAGCGCGGAAGCGCTCCGCCTCGGCGAGGCCAGCGAAGCGGGCGACCGCGTCGAAAGCGGCGGTGGGGTCGGCAAACAAGTCCAGCTCGCCGCCCTCCTCCCAGAAATGGCGGGCCAGCAGAGGCAAGGGCCGTGTGACCAGCTCACGGTCCAGGCGAGTGCCGACGGCGTCGAGGATGCCGTCGAAGATCCACTTCATGGTGAACACGGTAGGGCCGCTGTCGATCGGCGCGCCGTCCACCATCAGGCGGCGGATCTTGCCGCCGGGTTCGCTGGCGGCATCCACCACCGTGACCTGCAGCCCACGCTGCGCGAGCAGCAGCGCGCTTGTCAGTCCAGCAATGCCGGCGCCGACGACAACCACGCGTTCAGCCGGCATGGGCCCCTCCCGGCATGGGCCAGGCACCTGCCGATGCCAGCACCCGCATCCGCACGAACAGCGACTCCGAAAAATGACCCTCGCGCCAGGCGAACTGCGCGGCGCGGCCATGGGCGCCACCGCGTGCATAGCCCTCCATGGACGGCGTGTCGCGCCAGACGCTGAAGGTGCACTGGCGCAAGAGCGGCGCCTCACCCAGGCCAATGGCCAGCTCGCAACCCGGCGACTCGGCCAGCGCACGCTCGGTACCCGGCGCGCGGCGCCAGAACGACATGGCCTTGTGCGGGCGAATGCTGGCCCGGGTAAGCACCGCCACCGGCGCATTTGCCCCTGCAGGGTCCAGCATTGCGGCGGAGGTCGATTGAATCTGCATGCCCGGGGCTATGAGTGCTGCCGCGGGCGTCGCCGCCCAGGCACAGCCGTCCCAGCTGCCGCGGGCAGCACTGACGGCCATCAAGCCGCTCCACCACTGACGCGCGCGCTCGCGATAGGCATCGGCCAGCGGGCTGGCGAGAAAAGCCTCGGCCTGGGACAACTCGTCGAAGACACACAGCAGCCCCTGATGGGTGGCGCTGGGTCGTATGCGGAAGCCTCCGCCCTCGCCGCTGCCCATGACCTTGGCAAAGCGCAGGCCCGGCAGGTCACGCAGCGCCGAAGGTCCTTGGGCCAGGCGCAACCAAGCCCAGGCGCGATGCCGGGGCAGGTGATCGACCAGCAGGACCGCGAGCACACCCGCCACCTCGCGGGTGGCGGTTTCGCCCGCGCGGGGGGGTGCGCCGACACTGGTCAACGCAAACCCCGCGCCGCTTAGCGGGCCGACTTGGCCGTGGCCTTGCCTGCGCCAGGGGCGGACGCCGCCAGAGCAGCAACCACTGCGGGAACGCCCGCGCTGGACTTGGACAGCTCCGGGAAGTCCGAGAGCATGGACTGGCCGTTGAGGGGCTTGTAGGCGCCCTGGTGGCAGGTGGCGCAATTGGCCTTGGCCACATCGCCCATTTCGCCCTTGCGATGCGCCGGGAAGACCGGTGTGAGCGGCTCCATGTAGGCGGTGTTCAGATCGCGCGCCATGCGGATGCCATGCCATGCGGTCACGCGCTGGGGGGGGCCGCCTTCCCACTTGGCAAAGTTCTGCGTGTTGTGGCAGTAGGTGCAATTCACACCCAGGCTGCTGGCCATATGCGTCATCAGGCTGTAGGTCCACTCGGCCTGCTTGATGGACTGCCGGTTACCGGTGGGCAGTGCCGTGGTACCACCGACTCGAATCGGCAGATCACCCAGCAGGAATGGCGTGAACGGATCGCCCGGCAAGGAGGCCAGCTTGACCGACGCGGCCGGCTCGTTTTGGCCGGCGCGGTCGCCGATGAAGTCGGCGCCAACAGGCGCGGCATCGGCCTTGAACCACACATTGGCCGGCACGGGCTGGCCACGGTGACAGGTCCAGCAGGTCACGCCCGTATCGGCCACGTGGGACTTCCAGTCCTCGTTCACGTGCTGCGTCATCTGGATCATGCGCCGCGCCACCACCTTGGTGTATTTGCTGTCTTCGGCGAAGTTGGCCAGGTTGTGGCAATAGCCGCAGCCCTCCTCGGGCGCAATCCAGGTGGTCATGGAGGCCATCAGGCGGGTGAACTGGGCGGCGCTGAGGTCGCCGAGCACCTGCACGTTCTTGTACACCTGCTTGGCCTTGGGGCCATCGGCGGGCGCGGCCGGCAGGGCCACCGGGACCTCGTTGGCCTCGATGCGGGCAGGGATGGTGCTGGGGTTGACCACCTGCACCATGCCCGTACCGCGGTAGCCGTGCTGCACGGTCTCCATCGGAGGGCGCTCGCAAGCGGCCAGAAGCAAGACGGAGGCGGCGGCCAGCAGGCGCGCGCCGTGACGCACAAGCGATTGGGTTCGGGTCATGGCTTGGCTCACGGCTTGACTCCCAGGGCAGGATCGGTGACAGCGGGGAAGACGTCCGGGTACATCGGTGCAACCCCGTGCTTGATGGCCCACAGATACCAGTTGTCAACGACGGTACCGGTCAACAAGATGCCAATGCCGCCGGCGAGAGGGCACAGCACCGCGAACCACCAGGCCCAGCGGTGAATGGATTCCATCGTGGCGTTGAAGCCCATGGTCCAGCGCCAGAACAGGGCGGCGCGCTCGGACGCCGTACCACGGTCGACGATCTGCTCGATCTCGCGCTCGCCACCGTAGCGGCCGACCGCCAAGATGGTGGCGCCGTGCATCGCAAACAGCAGGGTCGAGCCGTACAGGAAGACGATCGAGAGCGCGTGGAAGGGGTTGTAGAACAGGTTGCCGTAGCGCAGGGAGAAAGCGGCCGTCCAGTCCAGGTGCGGGAAGATGCCATAAGGCACGGCCTCACTCCAGGAACCCATGAGGATGGGGCGGAACAGGCCCAGCACCAGGAACAGCCAAATGGCTGCGGCGAAGGCCCATGGAATATGGGTGCCCATGCCCAGCTCGCGGGCGCGGCGGTACGTGCGGGCCCACCACAGCATCACCGACGCCAGCAGGAAAAAGCTGGCGATCAGGTACCAGCCGCCCTGGTTAATGGGGGGCAGCGACAGACCGTATTGGGGCGGCGGCGGCTCGAGCGCCAGCCAAAAAAGCTGTCGCACGAACTGCACCGGATCCCAGTGGACCTGGGCCAGCATGTTGAACCCGATGATGTTGAAGGCCAGCATGCCCAGGAGCAGGGACGCCACGCCGAGACCACCCAGATAGATCGGGCCCAGTTGGGCATTTCCCAGCTTGCCAGCCCAATAGTTGAACCAGGGTTGTCCGGTCCGAGAGCTGTTGCCGTGCCCCAGGGGCACGCCCATGTGCAAGGGCCCAGTGGCCTGCACGGTGGTAAAGAGGTTCTGGTATTGAGCCATCAGAAATTCCCTCGGTTTATTGGAGCGGCCACTGCGACCAGATCGGCAGGTTCAGCCACCAGCCCCACCACTCGGGCCAGCCACGGCTCCAGAAGGGCCCGCTGATCACGATGCACAGCGCGGAGAACAGACCGGCGGCCAGGGCCAAGAACAGGCCGAGGCGGTGAATGCCCAGGGTGCCCACCGAGTAGCCGACGATGTCGCGGAAGTAGGTGTCCTCGTGCTCGGGCGTCTTGACCACCTGGCCCTTGGGCGGGTTGGTCGATGACAGCACCAGGCCGCCGTGGAGCGAAAGGGCCAGGGTCGTGGTGAAGAAGAAGCTCACCGCGATCATGTGTGCCGGGTTGTAGTGGAAATGCAGGTACTGGTAGCCGACGTTCGACACCCAGTCCAAGTGGCTGAAGATGCCGTAGGGGAAGCCATGGCCCCAAGCGCCCAGCAACACCGGACGCACGACAACCAGCGTCACATAGGCAACGATGGCCACGCTGAATGCCGCGGGCACGTGATAGCCCATGCCCAACTTGCGGCAGATCTCAACTTCGCGCATCGCCCAAGAGCCAAAAGCGCCGATGGCACAGATGGTGATCAACTGCCAGAGGCCGCCCTCCATGAGCGGCGCAGCACGCAGGCCGTACGACAAGTCCGGCGGGGCGATACTGATCTGCCAGAGGTTCCAGGTCGGTCCCTGCGATGCGCCCCACAGAATCAACGCCGTGCCAAGCAGGGCGAAGAACATCGTGGTGATGCCAAAAAAGCCAACGTAAAACGGGCCCATCCAGAAATCGAACAGGTCTCCGCCAAGCAGGGTCCCGCCGCGGACTCGGTATTTCTTCTCAAAACTGAGCATAGCCATAGGGCTCTCCTGCCTCAGGGAAATGGAAACAATTCGGGGCGAGCGCCGCGGGGGCTGTGCCAGATCACCACGTCTGGAGACAGCTCCCGGGGGCTATCGCCGGATCAGGACGACTTGGGCGTAGCTGCCGGCAGCGGGGCGTTTTGCGCCGCTGCGGCAGGTGCCTTCTTGGCACCGTCAAGCCAGTTGAACTTGTTCGTGCTGAGCAGAATGAGATGGATCATTGCTGCCAGGCCGAACAGGAAAATGCCCTGAACGACCATCGCGCGAAGGGGGTCATAAAGACGCCAGACTCTCCACATGGTGTAACTCCTAGGAAATATGAGACAAGAGGGTGTAGACCGCGGCCCGGGTCCCCGAGAACACGTTGTCCATGTTCTCTGCGCCCGGTAACCAGCCTTTCCAGTGCAGTCCGACCAGTTGGCCGAGCAGCGCCACGGAAAAGAGCACCACGAAGCAGGGAACGAACACGATCAGCAGGCTGCGATCCACCGAGGTGGCGGGCGTCCTGCGCGTGTGAGCGAGGGGTTGGGTCATGATCGACTCCTTTATTGGGCTTGGGGTCGACTCAGCTGAACCAGGGCCGCCAGGCCCAGACCAGGGCATGGGCGATCACGGCGACAGCCGCGAATCCCACGAATCCTTGGGTCCAGTACTGGTGGAACTCCTGAGCCTCTTCGTCGGTCAGGCCGGAAATAGATGTCCGATTCGACATGCGACTGCTCCTTTTAGAAAAAGGCCTCACGGCCTGCGCTGCGCCCAACCCGCGCAACCTGGGTGGCCGTGGCGGGATGCCACGACATGCCTTGCATTACTTCACTGCGGACAGTGCGGCTCATGTCGCCACCTCTGCCGCCAGACTCGAGCCCCAACCCAGCGACACGCCAGCGCGCTCCACGTGGGCGGGCTCCACACGCTCGCTGCCCTGGTCACGCGCTCCGCGCTCGGCTTCATCGCGCAGCCGTTTGGCTGCCGAGATCTGCACCAGCACCGGCTGGCTAGCCACCAGGCGGTGCAGCAGTGACTGAGCGCTCTCGTCCCAGGGCACGTCGGGCGTGCCGGCGATACCGCGCGCCAACGTGGCGTCGACACGGTCCATGTCGGTGCCCAGCGGCAAAATGTGGAACAGCGCGTCGAACAGGGCGTTGCAGACCTCCTGCACCAGGTAGGTCGCGCCGCTGTAGCCCATGAAGGGCGTTCCGGTGTGGCGCCGAATGATCGCGCCGGGGAAGGAAGCCGGGATGAAAGCTGGCCGCATCGGACTGGCGCCGCCGGCCTCGGCCAGGTACATGCGCTCGTTGAAGCTGCCAAAAAGAATCAAGGGCGGCTTGCTGTGCACCAACTCGCGCACGCGGGCGTTGTCGGTCTTTTCGCCAGGCTTGCGGGCCACATGGAAGCGGCAAGGCAAGCCCATTTCCTCTTCGAGGAAGTGGCGAATGCCGCGGGTGTAGGTCTCGGTGGCGACCACGGCAAAGCTGGCGGTGGAGAAAAAATCCTGCGTCACCGAACGCCACAAGTCCCAGAGAGGTTTGAGGGTCGTGTGTCTTTCGCGTTCGATGAAGGGCTCGGGATCCAAGTTCAGCAGCTCACCGAGCTTGCGCAGGAAAAGCGTTGTCGAGTGCAGTCCGATGGGCGCCTGCAGGTAAGGGCGGTCCAGGAGCTCGCACAGGCCGCGACCAAATTCGCGGTACATGCAGACGTTGACGTCGGCCTCCACCAGGCGCGAGACCTCGGCGAGGTGGCTGCCCAAGGGAAAGACCAGATTGATATCGGCGCCGATGCCTTGCACCAGGCGGCGGATCTCGGCGATGTCGCTGGGGCTGTTGAAGGTGCCGTAGCAAGGGCCAATGATGTTGACCCGAGGCTTTTCGCCTTCCTTGCGCTCACGCGGCGGGACCTTCTTCATGCCGTACTCGGTCCACAGCCAGCTCATGGCGCGGTTGGCGCACTGCCACTGGTCTTCGTCGATGGTGCGCGGCAAGAAGCGCATCAGGTTGGTGCCCTCGGGCGTGACGCCGCCACCGATCATTTCGGCGATCGAGCCAGTCACCACCACCGCAGGCAGTTCGGGGTCAAGCACCGCGTGGGCGCGCTTCATTGCGCCCTCGGTGCCCTCGCGGCCCAGTTGTTCTTCGGCCAGGCCGGTAACAACGATGGGCAATTCGTGCGGAGGCAGCGCGTCGGTGTAATGCAGCACCGAGGTGACCGGCAGGTTTTCGCAGCCCACCGGGCCGTCAATCACCACCTGCAGGCCCTTGATGGCGGTGAACACATACACCGCGCCCCAGTAACCGCCTGCGCGGTCGTGGTCGAGAACGAAGTTGGGCTTGACCGGCAGCTTGGCCGGCGTCGACATCGGGGTCGGTGTAGGAGTGCTCATCCGCCCATCTCCTCGGCCTTGCGCTTTTTCTTCGCCTTCTCGTTCATGCGCTTCACGTCGGCCCGGAAGGCGGGGAATTGACGCGGCACCTCGGCCCACACGCCGGCCTCATCACCCTGGCCCGCGCCGCCGAAGAATTCCTTCATGCGGTCAAAGCGCGCCTGGTTGCCGATGGCGCCGTTGATCACCTGAATCAGCGAGCCGGCACCGGCCACGCCCATGAGCGGGCGAGCCGAGATGAGGTTGGTGAAATACAGCGAGGGAATGCAGGCTTCTTTGGCGGCCTGCACGACGGGCGTGGTGCCGATGGCCAGTTGCGGCTTCCATTCATGCACGGCCGCCAGGTCTTGCTCGAGCGAAGCGCGGAACTGGACATGCACGCCCTTGGCTTGCAGCCACGCAGCATCTTGCGCATTCCAGGGCGTCGCGGGGCAGGCCGAGCCGACGTAGCGCAGGTCAGCACCGCACTCGACCAGCAAGCGGGCGACCAGCAACTCAGAGCCTTCATAGCCCGAGAGCGTGATGCGGCCCTGGATCTTTTGCTGCGACAGCACGCCGCGCATCGCGGTCAGCGTGGCGTTGCGCGCGGTGTCGATCTTGTCCTGCGACACGCCGGTGGCCTGGCCGATGGCGCCCAGCCAATCGTGGGTGCCCTCGACGCCGACGGGCGCCGAGCCGACGACAGGACGGCCAGCCGCCTGGAACTCGCGCACGCTGGCGGTGTAGAAGGGATGGATGGCGGCCACCGCGGCGCAGTCCAGCGCGGCGTAGAGCTCGCGCCACTCGCGCGTGGGCACCACGGTGCCGACCGCCAGGCCCATGGGCGCCAGCATGTGGGCGATGCCGGGCGGATCGGCCGGGAACATCTCGCCCAGCAGAGTAATCGAGGGCTTATCGCTGCGCGCCTGGCGCGGCGCGGCCACCGGGCCGGCCTCGGCTTCGGTGCGGGCGTAGCGCAGCATCGCGCCGGCAAGCACGTCCTTGGCCTCGGCATGCGTGGGCACGCCAAATCCCGGCACGTCGATGCCGATGATGCGCACGCCATTGATCTCCTTAGGCAGGAGCTGCAGCGGCACGCCGCTGGCCGTGGGCACGCACAGGTTGATGATGACGATGGCGTCGTACTTGGCCGGGTCGGCCTGGTCGTAGACAGAGTCGCGGATGTCCTCGAACAGCTTGCCTGTTACCAGGGTCTCGCTGTTGAACGGCACGTAGCCCACGCTGCGGCGGGCGCCGTAGAAGTGCGAGGTGAAGGTCAGGCCATACACGCAGCAGGCCGAACCCGACAGGATGGTGGCAGTGCGGCGCATGCGCAGGCCCACCCGCAGCGAGCCGAAGGCCGGGCACATGCTTTGCGGTTGGTCGTGCGGGCCGGCGTCGGCCTTGCGCGGGTAGTCGGCGGCGTACTGCGCGAGGACCTCGCCCTTGCCAGCGGCCAGGGCGGCCTG
>CANFQF010000042.1 GCA_947449025.1 Comamonadaceae bacterium | reverse complement strand
CATAGGGCTCGCGGCTCACCAGCTGAATGCCTTGCAAGCGGCGCAAGGCCTCGCGGACCGGGCCGCGGCTCACCCCGAACTCCTCGGCGATGGCCGCCTCGTTGATCGGTGCGCCCTGGGGCAGCCGGCCGTCGTGGATGCGCGCCACCAATTCACCGAGCACGGTGTCGGCCAGCGGCTGGGCCTTGCCGTCGGAATCGGTGGGGGAGGGCATGCGGACGAATCTAGGCAGGGGGCACTGAAGTGTCAACAGTTGGAGCCACTGGTGCTTTCCCTGAGTAGGCGGTCTTTCTAAAGGGGACTTGTATTTTTAAATAGAGAATTCGCTTTGACCAATACAGGCAAGGCCTCCTCGCAGTGGCCTCCGCTGGCAAAGTGTTGACACAATGATGGGCGCCATGACTTCCACCCCCACCCCTGTCCCGCCGGCCTCCTTGCCGGCTTCTGGCGCCCTGGTCGTCTCGGGTAGCGCGTACCGTTTTGTCGACCTGCCCGCCTTCGTTGCAGCGGCGGGGCGAGAGCTCGCACGCATCCCCTTCGTGACCCGCGTCCTGCTGGAAAACCTGCTGCGTGCGCGCGCCACTGGCCGCGCGGTGAGCGAGGAGGAGGTGAGTCGGGTGCTGGATGCGCCGGCCCATGTGGGCACCGACATGCCGCTCTTTGTGGCGCGGGTCATCTTGCCGGACTCGAGCGGCTTGCCGGTGCTGCAGGACCTGGCGGCCTTGCGTGACGCACTCGCGCGCGCCGGCGGCGACCCGGCGCAGGTCGATGCGCGCATTCCGGTGGACCTGGTGGTCGACCACTCGCTGCAGGTCGACCAATGGGGCAACCCCGGTGCCATGGTCGCCAATATGCGCCGCGAACTCGAGCGCAATGCCGAGCGCTACGCCTTCATCGCCTGGGCGCAGCAGGCCTTTCGCGGCCTGCGGGTTTTTCCGCCAGGCAGCGGCATCATTCACCAGGTCAATCTGGAGAAGATCGCCACCGTGGTCGCTACCGCCGAACACGCGGGCGAGGTCTGGGCCTTCCCCGATCTGGTGATCGGTGGTGACTCGCACACCCCCATGGTCAACGGCCTGGGCGTGCTGGGCTGGGGCGTGGGCGGCATCGACGCAGAGGCCGCACTCCTGGGCCATGCCTACACCTTCCCCCTGCCCGAAGTGGTGGGCGTGCGGCTGGTCGGCCAGGTGCAGCCCCTGGTCTGGACCACCGACATCGCGCTCATGGTCACCCAGCGCCTGCGCCGTGAGCAGGTGGCCAGTTGCGCGGTCGAATTCTTCGGGCCGGCGGCGGCTGCGATGCCTGTTCCCGAGCGGGCCACGCTGGCCAATATGGCGCCCGAGTACGGTGCCACCTGCGGATTTTTTGCCGTCGATGACCACACTCTGGACTACCTGCGCCAAACCGGCCGGAGCGACGCCCAAGTGGCCCTGGTCGAGGCCTATTGCAAGCGCGCGGGCTTCTGGCGCGAGGCCTCGGCGCCGGAGCCTGCCTACGCCCGCGTGATCGAGATCGACATCAGCCAGGCGGTTCCCAGTCTGGCCGGCCCCGCCCGGCCTCAGGATCGGCTCGCCTTGCCGGAGGTAGCGCCGGACTTCCGGCGCCGCCAGGGCCTGCCCCTGGTCGAGGGCGGCTTCGGCGCCACCCGCGCCAGCGAGGAGGCTGGCGCCATGCCCGAGGGAGCGGTGGTCATCGCGGCCATTACCTCCTGCACCAACACCTCCAACCCGCAGGTCATGCTGGCCGCCGGCTTGGTGGCGCGCAATGCGGTGGCGCGCGGCTTGGCCGTACCGGCCTGGGTCAAGACCTCGCTCGCGCCCGGATCGCCCTCTGTCATGCGCTACCTCGAGGCGCTTGGCCTGGCCCAGCCCCTGGCCGACCTGGGCTTTCACCTGATCGGGTTTGGCTGCACCACCTGCGGCGGCAAGTCCGGCCCTTTGTTGCCCGAGGTGACGCAGGAGATCGAGCGGCGCCAATTGGTGACGGCGGCGGTGGTGTCGAGCAACCGCAACTTCCCCGGCCGTATCCACAAATTGGTGCGGGCCAACTACATCGGCGCGCCGCCGCTGGTGGTGGCGTATGCCCTGGCCGGGCGCATCGATGTCGACCTGGACCAGGACCCGCTTGGCCACGACCCACAAGGGCGCCCGGTCTACTGGCGCGACATTGTTCCCTCGCAGGAAGACGTGCAGGCGCTGATGGTGCAGCTTCCGGGTGTGACCGAGTCCTCCGCGCCAGGTGCGACCGATGCATCGCGTGCGCCCGCGCCAGACTGGGCCCCGAGCGCCGCCACCGGCCTGCTCTATCCCTGGGACCCGGCCTCGCTGTACCTGCGCGAGCCACCCTTCTTTGCGGGTGACGATGCGCCGGGCGGCGACGGCATCGCCAGCCTGGCGCGCGCCCTTCAGGGAACGCGCGTGCTGGCCGCCTTCGGCGACTCGCTCACCACCGACCACATTTCTCCGGGCAGCGAAATTCCGACCGATACGCCGGCCGGCCAGTACCTGCTGGCGGCTGGCATTGCGCCCAAGGACTTCAACACCTATGTCGGCCGGCGCGGCAACTTCGAGGTGATGGTGCGCGGCACCTTTGCCAATGTGCGCCTGCGCAACGCCCTCACACCCGACCGCGAGGGCGGCTGGACCCTGCGCTTTCCGGGCGGCGAGGTCAGCACGATCCATGAGGCCGCCCAGGCCTATATCGCCGAGGGGCGCTCGGCCATTGTTCTTGGTGGCAAGGAATACGGCACCGGCAGCAGCCGTGACTGGGCGGCCAAGGGCTCGGCCCTTCTGGGCATCAAGGCGGTGATCGCCGAGTCGTACGAGCGAATTCATCGCGCCAATTTGATCGGCATGGGCGTTTTGCCCTTGCGCTTCCAGGATGGCCAGGGTTGGCGACAACTCGGCCTCGACGGCTCGGAGGTCTACGACTTCGATGGCGTGGCCGATGGCGTGCTGCACGGCCACCCGATTCGCGTCCAGGCCCATCGCGCCGATGGCCGTGTCCTCACCTTCGAGGTGATGGCCGAAACTCGTACCGCAGCCGAGCGACATCTGATGGCGGCAGGCGGACTGCCCCGCAGTGTGCTGGGCGACCTACTGAAACGGAGCCCCGCATGCGCATAGCCATCCTCGACGATTACCAAAACCTGGCCCTGCGCCTGGCGGACTGGTCCGCCCTTGAAGCCCGTGGTGCCCAGATCACCGTGTTCGACCGCCACCTCGACGAGGCCGAGGCGGCCACAGCGCTCGCGCCGTTCGACGCCGTCTGCCATTTGCGCGAGCGCATGGCGATGCCGGGCACCTTGATCGATCAACTGCCGCGCCTGCGCTGCATCGCGATCACCGGCTCTGAGCATCGAACCCTGGACCTGGAGGCTGCACGCCGCCGCGGCATCGTGGTCACCTCGGCGGGCAATGGGGGCCTGGGCCGGTGGGCAACGCCCGAACTGGCCTGGGGCCTGATCATCGCCCTGGCGCGGCAGTTGCCTCAGGCCGCGGCGGCCATGAAGCAGGGCGGTTGGCAACGCCACTGCGGCCAGACCCTGGAGGGCAAGACCTTGGGCCTTGTGGGCCTGGGCCGCATCGGTCGCCAGATGGCGCGGGTTGGCCAGGCGTTTGGCATGGAGGTGCTGGCCTGGAGCAACAACCTTCAACCTGCGCAGGCCGAGGCGGTGGGCGCGCACTGGTGCGCAAAAGATGAACTGCTCGCACGCAGTGATTTCATCAGCCTGCATCTGGTGCTGGGCGAACGAAGCCGCCACACCCTGGGCGTGCGCGAGTTCGGTTTGATGAAGCCCACTGCCTGCCTGGTCAACACCGCCAGAGCGGGCTTGGTGGAGTCCGAGGCGCTCCTCGACGCTCTGCGCAGTGGCCGTATCGCTGGCGCCGGGCTTGATGTGTTCGATCAGGAGCCGCTGCCCGAGCAGCACCCGCTGCGCAGCATGGACAACGCCATCATCACCCCCCACCTGGGCTACACGGTGGAGGAGACCCTGCGTGCCTTCTATGCCGGAACGGTGGATAACCTGCTGGCGTTCATGGACGGCCAGCCGAAGAACCTGGCGGGGGCTTAGCTGCAGTCGCGCCGGGACAGGTTGATCTTGCCGATCAGGCGGCCGTCCGGGTAGCTGTAGCTGTATTGGATATCGATCATATTGATCAGCGTACGTTGGTCCGGGTCGGTGCACCAGGCCTGAACCATGCGGGGGCGCATGCCGTCGAGCGCGCTCTGGCTGACCGATCCGCTCGGGGCGGAGATCTCGTTCATGTAGATCAGGCGGACGGCGCGACCATCACTGACGCAGGTCGACGAGATCAGCCGGGTGACTCTGTCCAGTTGCTGTGGCGTGCTGCGGTTGATCTGGGAGGCCACACCATTGCAGTCTTGCAGCATGTCAGCGCGAGCGCCAACACAGCTCATGGTTGCGATGAGAAGTGCGGAGAGCTTCCACACTTGGGCGAGGGTCGGTGAACGGCGGCTAGACATTGGTCATCTCCATGGGAGGGTAGTCAATTCCATTATCGTCGCCAATATGCGGTAGATCTGGCCGCCGATCGCCGTGCTCAATCCGCCTTGATGTCGGCCGACTTCACCACCTTGCCCCAGCGCTCGAGCTCCGAAGCCATGTAGGTCTGCAGCGCCTCGGGTGTTGACAGGGACGGCTCTACGCCGGCGTCGTTCAGCGCCTTGCGGGTGTCGGGCTGGGCCATCACCTTGGCCAGTTCGGTGTTGAGGCGCGTGACGATCTCGCGCGGGGTGTTGGGAGGGGCCAGCAGCGCCAGCCACACCGAGCCCTCGTAGCCAGACACACCCGCTTCCTGCAGGGTGGGCACGTCCGGCAGTTGTGACACACGCTTAGGCGTGGTCACTGCCAGGGCCTTGAGCCGACCTGCCGGCACCTGGGCCAGCGCATTGGGCACGCCCGCGAAGCTCAGGTCGACGATGCCGGCCACCAGGTCGTTGGCGGCGCCAGCGCTGCTGCGGTAAGGCACGTGCTTCATCTGCACACCGGCCAGGGCCTCGAACATGCCCCCCATCAGGTGCTGCGAGCTGCCGTTGCCCGAGGAGGCATAGGTCAGCTTGTCCGGCTGGGCCTTCGCCAGGGCGATCAGCTCACGCACATTGTTTGCCGGCACCTTGGGGTGAGCGAGCAGCACATAGGCTGAGTCCACCAGCTTGGACACCGGGGTGAAGCCCTTGAGCGGATCGTAGGGGATGCTCTTGTAGATCCAGGGGCTGACCGTGTGCGTGGTCGAAATCATCACCAAGGTGTAGCCGTCGGGGGCGGCCTTGGCCACGTCCGCGGTGCCGATGGTCGAGCCAGCGCCCGGCTTGTTCTCGATGACGAAGGAGGTGCCCATGGCCTGGCCGAGCTTCTGGCCCAGTACCCGTGCCACCACGTCGGTGAAGCCGCCAGGCCCGAAGGGCACGATCAGCTTGATCGGGCGGTTGGGATAGTTGGCTGCCTGCGACAGAGCCGCAGGCGCCGCGGCAACCAGGCACATTCCGAGGGAGAGCGCGCGGATCAGCGTTTTCATGAATTACCCCTTGTAGCTGGGCTCAGGCATGGTGAAGAAGCTGTGCAGGATGTGATAGACCATCATGTAGTTCTTCTGCTGGAAGCTCGCATGCGAGATGCCCTGCATCAGCGAGAACTGCTTGTTGGTGTTGGGCAGCAGCGAGTAGTAGTCAATCAGGTCCTGGTAGCTGGCAATGCCGTCCCATTCGCCGCGCATCACCAGCGTGGGAACCGGGAGCTTGGTCGGGTCCAGCAGCGGCAGCTTGGAGCACATGTCCACGTAGGTGCCGGTGGGCATGGAATCGTCCAGCGTGAGGATGGCGTCGGCGAAGGCCTCGATGGTGGCGTCGTCGGCGGTGCCGGGATGGTCACGGCTGAAGATGCTGTGCACGAACTCCCGGTCGATCGGCCGGCGGTTGCGGGCGATGAACTCGGGCAGCTTCTTGCGGCGGTTTTCCAGCGTGTGGCTGTCCTTGCCGGTCCAGACGAAGGCGTCCAGCGCAATGCGCTCGATCCGCTCGGGGTGGCGCTCGCCAAACAGGCCGGCCTTGAGCGCGCCCGAGGAGATGCCGTACATGTACAGCTTCTTGCCGCCGTTGCGGGCCATCACGTAGGCGGTGCCGGCCTCCAGGTCGTCGGCGCCGTTGCTGATGTCGCTGTTGATGTCGCGGTGCTTGCTCGAGCGGCCGTAGCCCTCGTTGTCCATCGTCCAGCAGTCAAAGCCCCGGGCGCAGAACCAGTCCATCACCGAGGACCAGGGCCGGCCGGGCACGCTCAAATCAAACGTGGGCTGCGAGGCCATCGAAGAGCCATGCACAAAGAAGATGGTGCCCGCATGCGGCACGCCGGCCGCGGCCTTCTTCTCCCACAGGAACAGCTTGATGTCTTCGCCACGTTGTATCCAGTGCTCGGTGCCGCCGGTCCATTTCACTTGGGTCATTTTTGATCTCCTTGAGTTGTGTGTTCTGTGCTTCAGACGAAGCGGTTTTCAATGATGCCGACGCCATCGATCTCGATGCGCACCACGTCGCCCGCCTTGAGGTAAGCGGGCGGGGTCATGCCCATGCCTACGCCTGCCGGTGTGCCGGTGGCGATGACGTCGCCGGGCAGCAGGGTGATGCCGCGCGAGCAGGTCTCGATCAGCGTGGGGATGTCAAAAATCATGTCCTGGGTGCTGGCGTCCTGGCGCAGCTCGCCATTGACCCAGCCGCGCACCCGCGTGTCGCGGCCGTCCAGCTGGTCGGCGGTGACCACCCAGGGGCCCATGGGGCAGAAGGTGTCGAAGGACTTGCCCAGGTGCCACTGCGCGTGGCGGGTCTGCACGTCACGGGCGGTGACGTCGTTGACGACGGTGTAGCCCCAGACATGCGCCATCGCGTCCTCGCGGCGGATGTTGCGCCCGCCCTGGCCGATCACGATGGCCAGCTCGGACTCGTAGTCGATCTGCTCCGAGATGCCGGTGGGCAGCTGCACGTTGTCGAAGGGCCCGACGACGGTCTCGGGCACCTTGGTGAAGACGATGGGCCAGCTGTCGGTGGGCTGGTTGTTGCCCTTGAAGATGGAGCCGGCCAGCTCCTTGGCATGCGCCTGGTAGTTGCGGCCCACGCAGAAGATGTTGCGGCGCGGACGGGGCACCGGGGCCACCAGGCGCACCTGGGCCAGGGCCATGGGCGCGCCTGCCGGGGCCGGCAGGGCCTGGCCCTGGACTTGGCGGATCACCAATGCCAGAACGCCCAGCTCGGCCTCTGCCGGGTTGAGAGCCAGGGGAGTGACCGACAGACCGTCGGCCGACACGGTGCCAACCTTCTGGCTGCCGTCATGAATGAATGTCGCGTAACGCACGATAGGAAATTGGGTGAGGATTCTGGATTGGGATGAATTGGTGCGATTTGTACGCGAAGCTTGGCAATGATGCCGGCCAAACCAAGCAATTCCCCGTCAAATTGACCTGAAATTCGGGTTTTCACTGAGTCATTCGTTGGATTTCAGGTCGAAGAATCAGCCCAATTCAAACCAATCGCGTCCTGCCCAGACCAGGCTCCACCACGGCAAGGCCGCTTTCCCCCGTCACCATGCAGGTTCTTCAGACCCCCGAGCAACTCGAGTCGCGCCTCCTCGAGCAATTGCGCCTGCAGCAGTGGCAGGCCGGCCAACGCTTGCCCACCGAGCGTGAGCTGAGCGCCAAAAGCGGCCTGGGCCGTGCCAGCGTGCGCCGGGTGCTTGGGCGGCTCAAGGAGCGGGGCCTGATCTCGCAGACGGTAGGCAGCGGCACCTATGTCACCGCCGGCGCGGCGGCCATGCTCGCCCAGGAGCGTGCCTCGGACCAGGTGCAGGCCAGCGCCATCAGCCCCGCCGAGTTGATGAATGCCCGCATGGTCCTCGAGCCTGCCATCGTCGACATGGTGGTGGTGAACGCCCGCGCCGCGGACTTCGAGGGCATGCTGACCTGCTGCGACCGGGCCGAGGCCGCCACCACCCTGGAGGACTTCGAATTCTGGGACGGCAAGCTGCACGAACTCATTGCCGAGGCGGCCCACAACGCGGTCATCTTGTCCGTCTTCCGGCAAATGACGCAGGCGCGTAACCAAGCCGAGTGGGGCCACCTCAAACGGCGCAGCGTCACGCCCGAGCGGCGCCTGGAGTACCAGCGCGAACACCGTGCGCTGGTCGAGGCTCTGACCGAGCGCGACGCGACTCGGGCGCGTGAGGTGTGCCTGGCGCACCTCACGCGGGTGCGTCACAACATGATGGGGTATTGAGCCGGGCCCTCAGGACCAGCGCAGCAAGCGCGAGACGGATTTGCCCATCACCCAAGGCAGGTCGGCTGGTGCGATGAAGTCCAGCGTTTCGGTGAAGTGGGTGAGGGCTTGCCGGTAGGTGCAGGGCAGGCGGGAGACGTCCGAGCCCCAGAGCGTGCGCTGCGGGCCGAACGATTCATACACCGAGCGCAGGAAGCCGCCGAACCGGGCGAAGGGGTAGCCCTCGTCCGTGTAGCAAGGGACGGCGCAGGCCTTGACCGCGACGTTGTCAAAGCGAGCCAGCGCCAGCAGGGCCTGGATGTCTGGCGCGCAGGCCTCATCTCGCAGGTGGCTGGGCAGCCCCAGGTGGTCGACGATCAGGCTGAGGCCGGGATGGCGCTCGGCCACGCGGGCCACCACATCGAGGCGCCCCGGAATCAGCAGCATCAGCGGAATCGCTAAACGCTCGCAGTCGGCCCAGAACGTGTCCAGGGTGTTGTCGTCGAGCCACCGGGTCCAGGCCGGCTTGTAGAACGTCATCCGGATTCCGGCCATGAGCGGATCGGCCAACCAGCCTTCCAACGCCTGGCGGGCGTGGGCTTGCACCGGGTCGAACCGACCCATGACCCGGAAGCGGTCCGGGTAGCGCGCGGCGGCCTCCAGCGCACACAGGTTGCTGTCGCCCGCAGGCGACGGCGGCACGATGACGGCGCGCTGCACACCGGCGGCGTCCATCATCGCGATCATCTCCGGCGCGCCAATGGGTTCGGCCCGATGCGGCCGGGCCCCTGGAACGGCCACGAAGGCCTTGGCTTGCAGGCTGCCGTCTGGCCAGGGCCGCTCTGGCGAGGGCGCCTCCCAGACATGCACCTGCGCGTCGGTGACGATCATCGCGAACCCAGGACGCCTCGAAAGTACAGGTCGATGGCGTTGAGGCCGAGGATGCGGCGGTTCGCGGGGTCAGGCACGGCCTGGTCTAGCCAGTCGATCGTGCTGCGGTAGGTGGTCGACTCGGCGCCGACGAAGGGGCAGTCGCTGGCCCACAGCATGCGGTCGTAACCGACCTGGCGGCACATCTCGCGGGCCAGTTCCGCCGAATGATCGCCAAGCCGGTAGCCGCCGGAGAGCTTGACCCAGGTGCGTCCTTTTTCGATCGATCGCACGACGGCCTGAAAGCCCGAGCAGCGCTCGCGCAGGACGGGGTCCGGGCGTCCGATGTGGTCGATCACCACCTTGACCCCTGATTCCTCGAGGGCGGGCAGCACCTGCGCGATGCGCGGGCCGTCTAGGTGGAGGTGGACATGCCAGTCCATGTCGGCCAGCCGCCACAGAAAGCGCCGCCAGGCCCAGGACCGCAGGTCGGGCAGCTGGCTCTCGGTGATGAAGGACAGGCGAACGCCGACCATGCCATCGCGTGCGAGCTGATCGAGGTCCTGGCGGTTGGTGGTCTCGGGGTCGAGGATGGCCGTGCCACGCCACAAGGGGTGGGTTCTAAGCGACTGCACCACGTAGTCGTTGCAGTCGCCCCAGGGGCTGGCGGCGGCGATCACGCAGAACTTCACCCCGTGTGCGTCCAGGGTCGCTTCTAGCTGTTCGGCGGTGAACTCGTAGTCGGGCGTGTGCCTCGGGTTGGGAACGATCGGCATGCCACGCCGAAAGAGGTGCACATGGGTGTCGACCAGCGGCGCGTCAGGCTGCTGGCTGCTCGCGGAGCGGCCGTTCTTGATCGGGTCTGTCATCGCACTCAGGCCTTGATATTGGCCTGCTGGATCACCTGCGCCCACTTGCGGCGGTCGCGCTCAAACACGGTGGCCATTTCGGCCGGCGTGCTGGTGCGCGGCTCGATGCCCAGGTCTTGCAGGCGCTTTCGCATCTCCGGGACGGCGATCACTTCGCGCAGCGCATTGGCCAGGGTGTCGATGACCGCCTGGGGCGTTCCCTTGGGTGCGTAGACGGCGTTCCAGCCGGTGACCTCGTAGTCGGGCATGCCGGCCTCCCGCGTCGTGGGCACCTGGGGCAGCCAAGGGGTGCGTGTCGGGCCGGTGGTGGCAATCGCGCGCAGGTCGCCCGAGTCGATGCCGGCGCGAAGTGCGGCATAGGACTCGAAGCCCAGGTCGATGTCGCCGCGCTGCAGCGCCAGCTGTACCTCGCCAGAGGTCTTGAAAGGGATCATGGTGGCCTGGATGTTCGCCACCGACCGGAACAGCTCCGCCGAGAGGTGCTGGGTGCTGCCGGGGTTGATGCTTCCCAGGTTCAGGGGACGGCGCATGCCTTCCGCGAGCGCGGACTTCAGGTCAGTGAAGCGGCTGTTCTTTCCGACCAGGATGTTCAGGTCGAAATACGCCAGCGACGACACCGGCACGAAGTCGACCTGGGGGTCGTAAGGCAGTTTGAGCAGCGACTTGGAGATGGCCGTGCCGTTGCTGAAAAGAATGAGGGTGTGTCCGTCTGCGGGGGCCGCAGTGACAGCGGCCGCGGCCGCTACACCGCCGGCGCCAGCGCGGTTGTCTACCACGACCTGCTGGCCCAGACGCTCGGCCAACTTTTGCCCGGCCAGGCGGGTGGAGATGTCGGCCAGCCCGCCGGGCCCGAAGGGGACGATGATTTTCATCGGCTGGCTGGGGAACTTGGCCTGCGCGCGGGCCAGGCCGGGGGCCAGGCTTGCCAGAGCCGTGGCGGCGACGGCCGAGAGCAGGTCGCGGCGGCTTGCGCCTGCCGATCGGGAATTGGCGGTCATGGTGTCTCCTCGTGCGGGCCACGGCAGGGCCCTGTGTTGTGGTCTTGCAGTCTAGGGATGCGGGACGGCCCTGGGCAAGTGAATCATTTTGAATTGACCATTCACGGCGTTCATGGCCCGGAGCGTCCTTGGGTGCCCTGGCCGCTTGCCAGGCGCTCTCGCACCAGTTCGACCGCTGCCTCGGCGATGGCCTGGTGCGGCTCTCCCAGGCGCGAGCCCTGGCGCGTCACCAAGGCCAGCGTTCGCGAAATGCCTGGCTCGCCGAGCGGCACGGCCACCAGGCCGTTCTCGGGGTTGAGGGCCAGCGCCGGGACCACCGTCACGCCCATGCCGGCACGAACCATCTCAAGTGCCATGGAGGTGCGCTGCGTTTCCCACGCCCAGTTCAGGCTCTCCTTGGCGGGTCCCAGTGTGGCGTCGATGGTGGCGCTGTTGCCGGAGGGTAGGCTGATCCGGATCAGGCGATCGCTGCGCAAATCAGCCCAGGTGGCGGGTCCAGGGCGCAGGCAGAGGCGATGTCCTGGCGGACAGGCCAGAACAAACTGCTCGACGCCGATCTCTTGGACCGACAGGTCCGGTGGCAAGGACTGGGCGACCGTGATGCCGAAGGCGGCCGTGCCGCTTTGCACCAACTCCACGATCTCTCCCGGAGTGCTGTCGAACACGCGGACCTGCAAGCCTGGGGTTTCGGACTCGACGCGCTTCAAGAGCGGAACGAGGACGCCGCCAGCCAGTGTGGGCAGGCAGCCAAAGCTGACCCAGGCCGGCGCGCTTCGGCCGTGTTTGCGCACCACATCCCAGGTTTCCTCAAGCTGCCGCAGCGACTGCTTCGCCCGGGGCAAGAGCGCTTCTCCGGCCTGGGTCAGCGAGACCCCGCGAGAAGTTCGCACGATCAGTTGCGTTCCCAGGGCCTCCTCCAGCTTGCGCATCCGGTGGCTGATGGCCGCCTGTGTCAGGTGCAGACGGCTGGCAGCCAGGCCGAAGGTCCCGCATTCGGCGACGGCCAGAAAGGCCTGAATGCCCAAAAAGTCGATGTGCACTTTGTGTCTCCTCGGGCAGCGTTCGGATGGCTTGCTCCGCATGCAGAAGATCGGCCGGTTGAGGGCCAAGCGGTCGGGCCCGATGCCCAGACGCAGGGGCATATCCGGTTGGGCCCTGCGCGTGCGGTGTGCGGATTCAAGGCCGCCTGCACTTGGCGCCCCCGGCGGGAATCGAACCCACATCTAGCGCTTAGGAGGCGCTCGTTCTATCCATTGAACTACGGCGGCGGCCGGTGGCGATTCTACAGACGCGCCCTCGAACAAAGGGGTTCAGGCTGACGGGCCCGGTCGCGCGTCGATCCGTATCGGGCTGCGTGGGCCCAGGTCCAGTTGCAGCCCGCCAGCGACCGGCTTGGGCTCGATCCCGCAACGGCGTGCGCGGTGGGCGAGTTCGTCCAGGTCGGCGAAGTGCACCTCGATCGCTACTGGCTGTACGTGGGCGGCCAGCGCCGTGGCTTCGACCCGCAGGCCGGAGCCCAGGTCGACGGCCAGCGAGGCGAGGCGGGCGCGCCAGTGTTCGCAGGACGCCGGCGACCCTTCGTAGGTGAGGCCGCGCAAGGCCTGCGCGCTGTTGCCATGCGTGAGCAGGCCCGGTGGCCGCATCAGCTCCGGCGTCAGGTGTCGCACCCAGCAGAAGTAGGAGGCGTCACTGGCCTGCCAGGGCGTGTCGAAGAACTGGAAGCGGGCCAGCCCCTCGGCACCTTCTTCACTCACGGGGCGCGACCAATCCATCACCGGGCTGAGGGCGCAGCCGCGCGCGGCCAACGCCGCGTGGGTGGCCTTGGGGTCCTCGGTGGCCAGGGCCAGGATATGCAGGCCAAACCGCTGCTGCATGGCCGGGGTGAGCGGGTGGCCGGCACGCGGGTCGGTGATCTGCATCAGCTCGATGTAGCCGGTTTGCAGCATCACCGAGTGCTGGGCGCTGCCGGCGGGCACCCGCTGGCCGTCGGGCCCGGTGCGGGTGTGATCGGCGCGGCGGGTGAGGGTGAAGCCCAGATCGGACCAGAGTGCGCGGGCGGCCTCCAGGTCGGGGACGATCAGGCCCACATGGTCGAGAGAAAGTGTCAGCGCAGTCACTTGGCGCTCCTAGTCTCGTTCACGCGCTCGTTCGCGGTCTCGCTCACGTCCGCATTCACGCTCTGGGCCAGGCCCAGATGCCGGCGCAGCCAGGCATGGCTGCGGCCGCCCAGGGGCTGGCCCAGCCTGCGGCCGAATTCGTCGATGACGCGCATCAGGGCCGGCAGGTCGACCCCGGTCTCGTAGCCGCTGGCCTGCGCCAGCCAGACCAGATCTTCGGTGGCCAAATTGCCCGCGGCCCCCGGTGCGAAGGGGCAGCCGCCGACGCCGCCGGCGCTGCTGTCGAAGCGGCGTACGCCCGCCTGCATCGCCGCCCAGGCATTGGCCAGGCCCAGGCCGCGGGTGTCGTGCAGGTGAATGCCCACTCGTTGCGCGCCGAGTTCTTCGACCGCGATTCGGGCCAGGGCCTGCACCTCGCCGGGATGGGCCGCGCCAATGGTGTCGGCAATCACCACTTCGTCGGCGCCGCCTTCGGCCATGCGCCGCGCCAGCCGCAGCGTCACCTCTGGCGGGGTCGGTCCCTCGTAAGGGCAGGCGAAGGCCACCGCCACATAGGCCCTGCTGCGCAGCCCCATGTCGCGGGCCTGGGCCAGCACCTCTCGGCAGGTGGCCTCGGCCTCGTCCAGGCCCATGCGGATGTTCCGGCGGTTCATGGTCTCGGTGGCCGAGAGCACCACGCACACTTCCCGCGCGCCTGCCTGCGCCGCGCGCGCCAGGCCCTTGAGGTTGGGGGTCAGCACGCACAGGTGGCTGGCGGCCAGCGGCGCAACCGCCGCCATCAGCGCGGGCGCGTCGGCCATGCGCGGCACCGCCTGTGGCGAGACAAAGCTGGTGGCCTCGATCCGGGGCAGGCCGCAGTCGGCCAGCGCCTGGACCAGCCAGGCCTTGTCGGCGGTGGGCAGGTCCGTCGGCTGGTTCTGTAGCCCGTCACGTGGCGCCACGTCGGTGATCAGAAGCTGGGGCATGGCCGGGGTGTCCTGCGCGTGTGGGGCCTCAGCCCACCACGCCGGCGGCGCGCAGCGCCGCGACCTCGTCCGCCGCATAGCCCACCAGACCGGTGAGCACCTCGTCGGTGTGCGCGCCAAGCGCTGGTGGCGGGGTGAAGCCCTGGGCTGCGCGTTCGAGCTTGACCGGATTGCCCGGCATGCGCACCGTCTCGCCCGAGGGCAGGGGCACCGTGACCACCATGTCCCGCGCAAGCACCTGCGGGTCGGACAGGGCCTGGGCAAAGTCGTTCACCGGGCCGCAGGGAATGCGGGCCTCGCCCAGCACCTTGAGCCAGTGGGCGGTGGGCTGCTGGCGCAGCGCCTCGCTGACCCACGCGTCGATTTCGGCCTTGCGGGCGTAGCGCACCGGTTGGCGCTCCAGCGCCGGGTCGGCCAGGCCCGGGATGTTCATCAGGTCGCGGAAGGCCTTGAAGAAGGGGTCGCCAATGCAGGCCACGATGATGTGGCCGTCGGCCGTCGGGTAGCTGTTGTACGGCACGTGGACGAAGTGGCTGTTGCCGATGCCCTGGGGCACCTGGCCCGACATCAGGTACATGGTGGCCATGTAATTGAGCATCGAGACCTGGGCGTCGAGCATCGAGATGTCCACATGCTGGCCGCTCCCGCTGCGCTCCCGGTCGGCCACCGCGGCCAGGATGCCGATGGCGGCCATGAGGCCGCCCCCCAGGTCGCCAATCGGGATGCCGGCGCGCATGGGCCCGGTCTCGGGCGAGCCGGTGATCGACATGCCGCCACCCATGGCTTGCACCACCTGGTCGAAGGCGGGGCGCTGCACCGCCGGCCCGGTCTCGCCAAAGCCGGTGATCGAACAGGTGATGATGCGCGGATTGACCTGCGCCAGGCTCTCTTGGTCGATGCCCAGGCGCTTGGGGACGCCCGCGCTGAAGTTGTCCACCACCACGTCGGCGTGCCGCACCAGGTCTTTGAACACTTCCAGCCCGCGCGGGCTCTTGAGGTCGATGCACACGCTCTGCTTGTTGCGATTGAGCGTGAGGAAGTAGGCGCCCATGCCCAGACGCGAGAAGTCGGGGTCGTTCTCCAGCAGGCGCCGGGTGCCCTCGCCCTGGCCCGGGGGCTCGACCTTGATCGTACGCGCGCCCAAATCGGCCAGCAGCATGCTGCCGTAGGGACCCGAGAGCATGTGTGTCAGGTCGAGGATGGTGAGGTGTTCGAGTGCCATGTCAGTTCAGTGCCGCGTGCAGTCCTGCACCGGCAGCCGGCAGGGGCCGCCAGTCCAGAAGTTCGACTTCGTCGCAGCAGTGGCCAGGCTCGGCGGGCAGCGTGCGCGCGAAATCGGTGGAGAGGTATTTCTTGCTGTCGTCGCAGAAAACGGTGACGACCAGCGAGTCAGGGCCCTGGCGCTCGGCCACCTTGAGCGCCCCCAGTAGGTTGGCGCCCGAGGACAGGCCCACGCCCAGACCCCACTGCCGGCTGATGCGCTGGGCCATCCGGATCGCGTCGCCGTCATGCACCGCGACCACCGGCGAGAGCTCGTCGAGCCGGCAGATGGCCGGGATGAATTCGTCGGAGATGCCCTGAATGCGGTGCTTGCCGCGCTTGCAGCCGGTGCTGAGGGTCGGCGACTCCGCGGGCTCCAGCGGATGGACCGGCAGCCCGGGGAAGCGCTTGCGCAGGGCCCGACCCACCCCCATCACCGTGCCTCCGGTGCCCACGCCGGCGATGAAGGCGCTGGGCGTGAGCCCGTTGCGCGCCAGCTGCTCTAGGATCTCGGGGCCGGTGCCGTCTTCGTGCGCCTGAACGTTGGCCCAGTTGTCGAACTGCGAAGGCAGGAAGACGTCGTCCCGGCCCTCGGCCATTTGCCGGGCGCGGGCGATGCTGCCCAGGAAACCGCCTTCCGCGGCTGAGACCAGCTCGACTTCGGCGCCATAGAGCCGGATCAGCGCCTTGCGCTCCTCACTCATCCAGTCTGGCATGAGGATGCGCACCGGATGGCCCAGGGCGCGGCCGAGGGCGGCGAAGGCGATGCCAGTGTTGCCGCTGGTGGCCTCGACGATGGTGGCGCCGGGCAGCAAGCGGCCCTCGAGCACTGCGTCGCGCAGGATGCGCCAGGCCATGCGGTCCTTGATGCTGCCGGTGAGGTTGTACGACTCGGCTTTGGCGCAGAGCGTGTAGGTCTGGCCACGGAACCCCACCGTGAGGTGCAGCAAAGGTGTCTGGCCGATCATCCCCGCCAGCGACTGCAGCTGCTGCATCGCGCGGGGCAGGGCAGCCGCCCCGGATGCCGCCGAGAGCGCCCGGTTCATACCAGCGACCACTTCCCGTCTGCAGGCCGTTCAGGCCAGCGCACCCCGAAGTTCTTTTCGACGATGGCGGCCTGCGCTTCAAAGCAGCCGCCCCAGCGCAGGATGCGCCAGCTCGGAAGCTCCACGATGGTGCTGCCCATGCCGAACTCGTTGGCGTAGGGTGAGCGCCCGTAGCCCAGTACCAGCTCGCAGCCGGCACGCAGTTCCTCCTGCACCTCGAGCAGCTCGAACTTGCTGCCCGAGCCAGAGGCGTTGGCCGACGACCCCATGAGCGGCTTGCCCTGCTCGAGGCTCATCGCCGCCAGCGCGTTGTGCAGCGGGCCGGCGTTCATCAGCAGGTCCATGGTCTGGCCCTTGGTCGAGCGCCGCAGCGCGCCCCATTCCACGGTGCGCAGCCAGTCGTGATGCGGGTTGAAGGGCGCCACCACGGACAGCGGCAGGTCGTGGTCCAGGGTCAGACAGCGCACCAAGTCGCGGTCCCGTTGGCCCACCTCGAACACGTCCTGAAAAATGTCCCAGTTGCCAATGACGCCATTGGGCTTGGTCATGGGGCGCTGCTTGAGCTTGTAGATGCGCTCCACCCCCTCGGCGGTGTGGGCGAAGATCGCGTAGGAGACGCTCAGGGGCAAGATGGCCACGCCGCCCCCGGTCATGGCCTCGAAGGCCAGACGGGCATCGTCTTGTTGAATCGCCAGCTCGGGCTCTTGCCCGCGGTCAATCGTCGGCATGTTCACTCCAGGGGTGTCGTTCGGTATCCAGGTGGGGCACAAGGGCGAGCAGGCAGGCCAGGAGGCGCTCCTCCTCGTAGCGTCGGTGCACGAGTTGCAGGCCCATCGGCAGCCCGGTCGGCGACCACAGGGCCGGTATGTTGATGCAGGGCACCTGCAGCGCGGTCCACATCCGGTTGAAGGTGGCCATGCCCTGGGTGTGCTGGCCCAGGGGCGCCACGCCGGGCGCGCTCAGCGTGAGCACGCCGTCCAGGCCATCTAGCTGCGCTTCCCAGCCCACCCGGGCCTGGGCAATCCGGTCCAGGGCCTGCCGCATCCGCTCGGGGGTGAGCCCGAGGTGGTTGCCCAGCTTGGCCTTGAATTCGGTGTGCAGCAGGTCGGGCGCCGCGAGGAACTCGGGCAGGAAGGCATAGCGGCCGCCGTCTTGCATCACTTCGTCCTGCCAGCGGTTGATGTCGGCCTCGTCGCTCGCGAAGGCAACCTCCCGCAGCGCCACGCCGGCCCGCGCCAGCTTCTCCAACAAGGCTTCGAAGGCAGCTTGGGCCTGCGGCTCGGCTTCGTGCCACAGCGGGGTGCGACACACGCCCAGACGCAGCGGGCCGGGCAGCGGCGCGGGCAGGGCGTCGACCAGGTGAAAGGCCTGCGCGAGCAGCGCCAGGTCCTCGGCGCTGCGGCCGTAAAAGCCCACCGTGTCCAGGTGCGGCGCAAAGCCCTTGATGCCGTCAAAGGGCACGCGCCCCCAGGTCGGCTTGAGCGCGAAGACGCCGCAGAAGGCGGCCGGCCGAATCGTCGAGCCCCCGGTCTGGGTGCCCAGCGCCAGGGGCGTCATGCCGTCCGCCACCGCCGCGCCCGAGCCGGACGAGGAGCCGCCGGGCGTGCGCGCCAGGTCCCAGGGGTTGCGGGTGGGCGGAATGCGCCCGCCGCTGGCGAACTCGAGGGTGCTGGTCTTGCCCAGGATCACCGCGCCCAGGGACCGCAGGACTGCCACGCAATGCGCGTCCTCCCCGGCCTGGAAGTCTGGGTAGATCGGCGAGTTGAAGCGGGTGGGCAGGTCACGCGTGCGGATCACGTCTTTGACCCCCACAGGCAGGCCGTGCAGGGGGCTGCGCCGAGGCGCGGCGTCGCAGGCCCGTGCCTGGGCGATCGCCTGGTCGGGGTCTACCGCCGCCCAGGCCAGCAACTCGGGCTCACGCGCCTCGATGCGCGCCAGACAGGCCCGCACATAGGCTTCGCTCGAGAGCTCGCCACGGGACATACGGCGGGAGGCCTCGCTGGCGGGGAGCTGCCACAAGGGATGGGTCATCGCTGGCTGGTTTTGGGTGAGGTGCAGGGTGGAGCGGAGGTGTTTTGCAGCTTGGCTGATTTTGAAAATTGTATGCATAATGCTTTCGAAGTTCAAAATTGCATTTGCAGTTGCATTCCCAGCAGTCAATGAAATTGCGCGAGATGCCTCTGCCGGGGTTGCCTGATTGCATACAAAACACAGTCCGCTGACCCGCCAGTACGCCCGCTGGATCGCCCGCGCACAGGTGCGCGACCTGGCGCCGCAGGCCCTGGAGGTGGCCCACCTGGGCTTTGTCGATTGCCTGGGTGTGGCCCTGGCCGGCGCGCGCGAGCCCGTCGTCGAGGTGCTGCGGCGCTGGGCGCTGGAGCAGGGTGGCCGCCCCGCGTCTCGGTGCCTGGGTCATGGTCAGCGCCTGCCCGCCTCGGCCGCGGCGCTGGTCAATGCCACCGCCGCCCACGCGCTGGACTTCGACGACTTCGCCTTTTCCAACCATCCCAGCGCGGTGCTTTGCCCGGCCATCCTCGCCGCGGCAGATTCCTGCGCCACGCCGATTTCGGGCGAGCGCGCGCTGCTCGCGTATGCCGTGGGCTACGAGGTCTGGGCCGACGCTTTTGTGCGTGAGCCTGACCTCTATTACGACAAAGGCTGGCACCCGACCGCGGTGCTCGGCACGCTGGGCGCAGCGGCCGCAGCCAGTGTGGTCCTCGGTCTCACCGAGGACGAAACCCTGCACGCACTGGCCCTGGCGGCCTCCAGTGCCGGCGGCGTGTTCGAGAACTTCGGCACCATGGCCAAGCCGATGCATGGCGGCCGGGCCAGCAGCGTGGGTGTCACCGCGGCCGAATGGGCCCGGGCCGGCCTGCGGGCCAGCGAGCAGGCGCTCGAGGGCGGGCGCGGCATGCTGCTTGCCTTTTCGCCTCAGGGTCGGGTCGACCTGGGGCCCGACTTCCCACCGACGCAGGGCCCCTGGATTGCTCGCTATCGCCTGAACCTCAAGCGTTTTCCGGTGGTGGGCGCCGCCCAGCGCGGCATCGAGGCGATGCTGGGTTGGCGTGAGGCGCACCCGAATGTGCCGGCAGGCGAAGTGACGCGCATCCGGGTTCGGATCAGCGCTCGCCATGCGGCGGTCATGCCCTACGCCATGCCCGACGACGCGCTGCAGGCCAAGTTCAGTCTGCCCTTTGCCCTGGCCTGCGCGCTCTCACATGGGCAGGTTGGCCTGCGCGAGCTCAATGACGCCTGGGTGCGCGCGCCCGAGATGCGCCGGCTCATGGCCTGTATGGTGCTTGAAACCACCGAGGACTTCGAGCCGGGTTGGCGTGATGCGGCGCCTTTTGACCAGCTCTGGGTCCATCTGCAAGACGGGCAGGTGCTGGCCTCTCCCGAGGTGCGCCGGCCGCGCGGGCATGCCGACCTGCCCATGTCGCCGGAACAGGTGCACGCCAAGTTCATCGACGCGGCCGGTTATGGCGGCTTGTCGGCGGCGCAGGCGGAGGCGGTTTATCTGGACTGGATGGGTCTGCCCCAGCATGCGGATGTTCGCGCGCTCGGCTGGCCCATGCCGGCTGATGCCGGCGCAGGGGCTGCACGATGAAATCGATTCGCGACTTTGTTCGTTACGCGCCGGTGCCGGGGCGTCCGCCGGTGCGCTGGCCGGGCGGCAAGCGGCTGGCGGTCTGGATCGTTCCCAACATCGAGTTCTACGAGTACACCCCGCCGCCGGCGGTGGGGCGCGAGACCTGGGACCGGGTGCCCCAGCACCCCGATGTGCGCGAATACGGCTTTCGCGATTACGGCAACCGGGTGGGCCTGTGGCGCATGGACGAAGTGCTGCAGGACTATCCGGTGCGCCCCACCGTGTCCCTGAACCTGGGGATGCTGGACCACTTCCCCGAGATTGGCCGCCTGATTCGCGACCGGGGCTGGGCGGTGATGAGCCATGGCCTGTACAACACTCGCTTTCTTTATGGCATGGACGAGGCGCAGGAGCGCGCCTTCTACCGCGAGAACATCGAGACGCTCAATCGCCACACGGGCATGGACCTGCAAGGCATCCTCACCCCGGCCATCACCAACACCGAGCGCACGCCCGCCCTGATTGCCGAGTCCGGCATGGTCTACCACGCCGACTGGGTGCATGACGACATTCCGGTGCCCATTTTGGTTCCGGGGCATCGGCTCATCTCGCTGCCCTACTCCTATGACCTGAACGACGCCCCCCTGTGGGACGGCCGGCCCTATGGCGGGCCCTACTTCGTGCAGGCCTGCAAGGACGCCTTCGACCGGCTCTATGCCGAGAGCGACGAGGGCGGGCGGGTGCTTTGCATTGCCCTGCACCCTTACCAAATTGGCCAGCCTCATCACATTGGCCATCTGCGCGAAGTGCTGGACCACATCGCCGGCCACGAGGGCGTCTGGTTCGCCACCGCCGACGAGATGGCGCACCATTTCCTCGAGCACCATTACGACGAGCAGCTGGCGCATGCGCAGGCGGTGCAGCAGCGCGCCGACGAGGCGCTGGCGCGCGCCCAGAGCGCCCGTGTTGCGGTGCCGGCCACCTGGCCGCCGGCGGATCGCCAGCCCGGCCCCTGGCCTGCGAACGGCCAGCCGGGTTACGACCACCCGCATCTGGCCTGGTCGCCGCTGCCCGAGCGGCCGGTGCTGCGCTGGCCCGGGCCGGGACAGCTCGCGGTGGTGCCGCTCTTGGTGCTGGAGGCCTACGAGGACCCGCTGCCCGAGGGCTGGCCCCAGGTGCGCAGCGTGGGCGGCGGGCTGATTCGCGACTTTCCCAATATCTCGCGCGTCTCCACCCGGGAGTACGGCCACCGGGTCGGTATCTATCGCCTGCTCGACGCGCTGCGCCAGCGGGGCATCCGGCCCACGGTGGCGGTCGACGCGCTGACCGCGGAGCAGTACCCGGAGCTGATCGACCGCCTGCACGCCGACGGGGCGGAGTTTGTCGCCCACGGCCTGTCGGTCACACGGCCCCAGACCAGCGCGATGACGCCGGACGAGGAGCGCGCCTACATTGCCGAGACGCTCTCGCGCCTGCGCGCCTGCGGCATCGACTCGCGCGGCTGGTTCGGCGCCGACTACAGCGAGTCCACGCTCACCCCGCAACTCCTTGGTGAATACGGTGTCGAGTACCTTTCGGACTGGGCCAACGACGAGCAGCCGTATCGCATGACGACCCCCGGCGCTTTGGTGGCCACGCCCCTGTGGGCCGACTTCGACGACCAGACCGTTTTGATCAATCGCATGTGCAACCTGGACCTCTTCGAGGACCACTACCGCAAGGCCCTGGACCAGCTGGCCCGCGACAGCCAGCGCAGCGCGCGGCTTCTGCACCATGCGGTGCGGCCCTGGGTGATGGGCGCGCCGCTGCGCATCGCCAGCTTCGAGCGCATGCTCGATCACGCGCTATCGTTGCCCCAGGTCTGGACGCCGCGCCTCGGTGAGGTGGTGGACGCCTGGCGGTCGGTGAACAAGGATTGACCCAACAGACCGAACCGAAGCGAACCGAACCGAACCGAACCGAATTGAATAGAACCCCATGAGCCCTGAAACAACGGATTCTCGACCCGGCAGCGCGGCGCCGATGATCGTGCTCGAGCAGGTGTCCAAGACCTTTGGCGCTGGCACCGGCGCGGTCCACGCCCTGCACCCCACTGACCTGCGCATCGACGCCGGCGAGGTGGTGGGCCTGCTCGGCTTCTCCGGCGCCGGCAAAAGCACTTTGCTGCGCCTGATCAACCGGCTGGAGGCGCCCAGCGGCGGGCGCGT
>CANFQF010000041.1 GCA_947449025.1 Comamonadaceae bacterium | reverse complement strand
TCATGGTGGCTGGGCACATGGGCCAGCACCTCCTGGCCGCCGGCCAGGCGCAGGGTGTAGAGGAACTCCGAGCCGCGAAAGGCCTTGCGCAGAATCTGCGCCTTCACCGGCGCGTCGTCGTCATGCAGGATGTCGTCGGCGCGCAGCAGCACCTCGCACTGCCCGTCCGGGTAGGCATTGGGCAGCGGGCATTCGGCGACATCGGCCAGCAGGCCCAACGGCGTGTCGACCACCACCTTGCCAGCCTCCTCGCGAATTTGCGCCGGTGTGAACACGCCGTGGCCGATGAAGTCGGCGACGAAGCGGCTGACCGGCCGGTGGTAGAGGGTGTAGGCGTCGTCCCATTGTTCCAGCCGACCCTCGTGCATCACGCCGATCGCATCGCCAATGGCAAAGGCCTCCAGCTGGTCGTGGGTGACGAACAAGGCCGTTGCGCCTGCCGACTTGAGAATGGCACGTAGCTCGTGCGCCAGCCGCTCGCGCAGGTCGACGTCGAGGTTGGAGAAGGGCTCGTCGAGCAGCAGCAACTCGGGCCCGGGTGCCAGCGCGCGAGCCAGGGCCACCCGCTGCTGCTGTCCGCCCGAGAGCTCGTGCGGCATGCGGCGTTCCAGACCTTCGAGGCCCACCAGGGCCAACACCTCGGCCACCCGTGCCGCCTGCCGCTGGCGCGGCAGTCCTTCGATGCCGAAGCCGATATTGCGGCCCACGTCCAGGTGCGGAAAGAGGGCGTAGTCCTGAAACACCATGCCGATACGCCGCGCTTCCGGAGGCAGGTGGACGCTGCTGCTGCTCACCACCTGGCCGCTGACGCGGACCTCGCCGCCGCTGGCGCGCTCGAGCCCGGCGATCGCCCGCAGCAGCGTGGTCTTGCCGCAGCCCGACGGGCCAATGAGGACGCCGATGTCGCCGCGGGCCAGGCCGAAGGACGCGCTCTGGACCGCGGGCCGTTCCGCGCCGGCATAGCGCACGCTCAGTTGGGACAGCGCGAGGTGCATGGGGCAATTCTAGATGCATACAATTCTCAATTGCGTCAGGGGTGATGGCACCTCACTCAGCCCCGAGCCCGTGCGCGCCACCGGCGTGATACGCCCGCAACTTGCCGGTACTGGGCTTGGGCCCAGCCCCCCAAGAAGCTTCACTTCCTTTTCTCTCTCTTGATGTCCCTTCATCGCCTTCGCGACCTGCCCCTGCTGCTGCTGGCCCTGCTATTGCTGGTGCCGGTCGGAGGGGTGCTGGTGGCCTGGCTCCAATGGGACGCCCAAAGCGCGGACATCCTGCGGGAGATGGCGGCGACGGTGCTGCCGCGGTATGCCGGCGCCAGCCTGGCGCTGTGCCTGGCCGTCGCCGTCGGCACCGCGCTGGTGGGCACGGCCGGTGCCGCCGCCGTGACCCTGTTCGAATTCCCCGGCCGGCGGGTGTTCGAGTGGGCCTTGCTTTTGCCACTGGCGATGCCGGCCTATGTGGTGGCCTATGCCTATACCGACTTCCTGCAGTTTTCGGGGCCGCTGCAAACCTGGCTGCGCGCGGGTTTGAGCCTGGAGGGCCGCGTCTTTCCCGAGGTGCGCAATTTGCCCGGGGCGGCCTGGGTCTTTGTCTTCACGCTCTATCCCTATGTCTACCTGCTGGCGCGGGCGGCCTTGTCCGAGCGCGCCACCCACCTGATGGAGGCCGCGCGTTTACTGGGTGCGCCGATGCGCCGGCGCATGGTCGCCGTCGCCTTGCCCTTGGCCCGCCCCGCCATCGCCGCCGGCGTGGCACTGGCGCTGATGGAAACGCTGGCCGACTTTGGCGTGTCCAGCTACTTCGGTATCCAGACCTTTTCCGCCGGCATCTACAAGGCCTGGCTGGCCATGGACAACCGGGTCGCCGCCGCCCAACTGGCCACCGCCTTACTGGCCGTGGTGGGGCTGCTGCTGTGGCTTGAGCACCGCGCCCAGCGGCGCCTGCGCTTTGCCGCCTTGCGCGGCGCTCGGGCGGGTTCAGCGGAGGCCCAGCCGACTCGCCTGTCCGGCCACCAGGTGCCACTGGCTTGGGCCGTATGTGGCGTGCCGGTGTTGGCGGGCTTCATCCTGCCGGTGCTGTTCATGCTGCGGCCGCTCTTGGCCGCAGATGTCGATCTGCCCTGGGAGCGCTTTGGCCAGTGGGCGTTCAACAGCGCGCGCCTGGGCCTGGCCGGCGCCACACTGGCCATCGTGATCGCCCTGGCCCTGGCCTTCGCGCTGCGTCAGCGCCCCGACCCGCTGACCCGCGGAGTGGTGCACCTGGCCGGGCTGGGCTATGCGGTGCCGGGCGCGGTCATCGTGGTCGGCTTGCTGGTGCCCGTGGGGTGGTTGCAGACCCGGTGGCCGGATTTGCCCCTTGCCTTTTGGGTGACCGGAACGGTTCTGGGCGTGGTCTGGGCGTATCTGGTGCGCTTCATGTCGGTGGCGCTGCAGGCGGTGCAGGCCGGCTATGCCCGCATTCCGCCTTCGGTCGATGACTCGGCCCGCATGCTCGGCGCCTCAGGCATTCGTCTGCTGGCGCGGGTCCATGCGCCGCTGCTTCAGCGCTCGGTGCTGGCCGGCGCACTGCTGGTGCTGGTGGATGTGATGAAGGAGTTGCCTGCCACTCTGGTGCTGCGTCCCTTCGACACCGACACCCTGGCCGTGGTCGCCTACCAACTGGCGCGCGACGAGCGCTTGGGCGAGGCGGCGCTGCCCTCGCTGGCCTTGGTGCTGGTCGGCCTGGTGCCGGTCATGCTCCTCAGTCGTACCCTGCGGGACGCCTCAGTGGCTCAGGTGTCGGACGGCCCGTCCTCCAGTTTGCAGAACAAGACCTCGCCGGTCGGCACATAGACCACGCGGATCTCCTGGCCAAATTCGGTGCGAAAACTCTTGGCCGCCAGCGCCACTGCCAGGGCGCGGTTGCCGACCAGGAGTGGGCGGTCGGGTGCCAGGGGCGGGACGCCCCCGAAACGGCCAGACAGGGGGCGATTGCTCTCGATGCGGTATTCGGAATGGGACATGGACGACCTCGGACTTGTCTCTCTCTGTGGATTTGCTGACCGGTTAGGTTCCCGGTCGCATCTGTGGAGGGGCATGCTGCGTCCGCTGCCAACGCCTTCCTGTAGGACAAAGCCAGAAAATTAGCGCTCATCTTGTCCGCCGCCTCGGGGGTGCCGTCCGTCCCATCACGTAGGCATGCCTGACGCAGGGGAAAACCCGAATTGATGTACGAGTCGGTACAAAAACAAAATATGTTTATGTACCAAAACGGACATTAACTAGGAAGTCCCTCGTGCTGGCCATCGCCCTGCGCCGTCTGCTTGCCTCCCTCCCGCTGATCGTGGCGGTGACCCTGCTCGCTTTCATCCTGAACCAACTGGCCCCGGGCGATCTGGCCGCGACCATCGTTGGCGCCGACGGCAGCCGTGAACAGTACGAGGCGCTGCGCAAGCAACTGGGGCTGGACCAACCGCTCTTGCTGCAATACGGAGCCTGGCTGGCGCAGGCGGCTCAGGGGGACCTGGGCGTCTCCTTCTTCAGCGGCGAGCGGGTGGCGGACCTGCTCAATGAGCGACTGGCCGTGTCCCTGTGCATCCTGGCCGGACTGCTGCTGGTGTGCGTTTCGGCCGGCCTGCTCCTGGGCGTGGCCAGCGCCCTGCGCGGGGGCTGGGTGGGCCGAGCCATCGACACCCTGTCGCTGGCGGGCCTGGTGTTTCCGTCCTTCTGGTTGGCGCTGGTGCTGATTTCCTTCTTCGCGGTCTGGCTGCAGTGGCTGCCCGCCACGGGCTACACCCGCTTCTCCGACAGCCCCTGGGAGTGGCTGCTAGGCCTGGTGCTGCCCGTCCTGTCGGTGTCGATGTACTCGATCACCAGCGTGGCCAAGCAGACCCGCGACGCGATGGCCGACGTGATGGGCCGCGACTTCATCCGCGCCCTGCGCGCCAGCGGCGTACCCGAGCGCAGCGTGATCTGGAAGCACGGGCTGCGCAACGCCGCGCTGCCAGTGGTCACCGTGCTGGGCCTGGTACTGATCGCCGGTATCGGCGGCACCGTCTTCGTCGAGCGCATCTTCGTGCTGCCCGGTCTGGGCAGCCTGGCGGTGAGCGCCGCCCAGTCCAAAGACGTGGTGCTGCTGCAGGGGGTCACCCTGTATTTCACTTTGATCACCATCGTCATCAACCTGCTGGTGGACCTGAGCTATGGCTGGCTCAATCCGAAGGTGAGGGTGCCATGAGCACGTCGACCCCCGCCAGCCTGTGGTCGCGCCTGCTGCGCCGCCCTACCGCGGTGCTGGCACTGGCTTGGCTGACCCTGCTTCTGGTCGTGTCAGTGATGGCCGGGCAGTTGTCCTCCCACGACCCGCTGGACCAGGAGCTTCTGGCGATCAAGCAGGGGCCAAGCGCCGAGTACCTCCTGGGCACCGACGCACTAGGCCGGGACGTGCTCAGTCGGGTGATGCACGGCACGGCTCCCACTTTGCTGGGGGTGCTGGAGGCCGTGTTCGTGGCGGGCGCGCTGGGCATTTCCCTGGGCGTGAGCGCCGGCTACTTTGGCGGCCGCTGGGACCGCTTGGTGCAGCAGCTGGTGAACCTGTTGCAGTCCATGCCCACCATTTTGATCATGCTGGCGGTGTTGGCGGTGTTCGGGCAGAACATGTTGCCGGCGATGGTGACCCTAGGCATTTTGGGATCGGCCGGCATTTCGCGGGTGATGCGCAGCGTGACCCTGGCGGTGCGCGAAGAGCTCTACATCGCCGCCGCGCGGCTTTGCGGCCTGGGTGACGGCTACATCATCGTGCGCCACGTGATGCCGCGCATCATCGGCGCGGTCATCGTGCAACTGGCCCTCTTTTGCGCGATCGCGGTGATCGTGCAGACCGGCATCAGCTTCCTTGGTTTGGGCGTGGCCCCGCCTGCGCCGACCTGGGGCGGCATGATCTTCGAGGCTTCTTCCAGCCTGAGCGATCACCCCTGGCTGCTGGTGCCCTCGGGTGGCGTGGTGGCCCTGACCATCCTGGCCTTCGGCCTGCTCGGGGACAGCCTGCGTGACGCCTCCACCGAGGCTTGGTCGCGCCCCGCTGCGCAGCAGCGTGCAGGCAAGCGAGCGGCCGAGGCCGTCCATGATGTGCCCGCGGGGAGCCTGCTGTCGCTGCGCGGCCTGTGCATCGATGCCGGTGCCCGCCGGCTGGTGGACGGCGTCGGCTTCGACCTCGCGCCGGGCGAAACCCTGGGCATCGTCGGCGAGTCGGGCAGCGGCAAGACGCTCTCGAGCCTGTCGCTTCTGGGCTTGCTGCCAGCCGGCACCCAGGTGACGGCCGGTACGTTGGTGATCGACGGCCAGACCCTGGACCTGGGTGACCACGCGCGGCTGGCGCAGTTGCGCGGCGCCACCATCGGCATGATTTTTCAGGAGCCGATGTCGGCGCTGGACCCGTGCTTTTCCATCGGCCACCAGCTGGCCGAGGTGGTGCGCCTGCAGCATGCGGGATCCTTGGCCGAAGTGCAGGCGCGGGTGATCGGCCTGCTGGAGGCGGTGAAGATCCGCAACCCCGAGGAGGTGGCCAAGCGCTACCCGCACCAGATCTCGGGCGGCATGGCCCAGCGTGTAGGCATTGCCCGCGCGCTGGCGCGCGAGCCGCGCGTGCTGCTCGCCGACGAGCCCACCACTGCGCTGGATGTCACGGTGCAAGCCGAGATCCTGTCCCTGCTGCGCCAACTCTCGCGCGAGCGCGGCATGGCGGTCATTTTGGTCACGCACGACTGGGGCGTGGTCGCCGACCTGTGCGACCGGGCCCTGGTGATGCGCCACGGCCGTGTGCTCGAGTCAGCCGACGTGGTGGACCTGTTCCACCGGCCGCAGCACCCCTACACCCGCGCGCTGCTGGCCGCCAACCCGCATGCCGCCCAGCCCGGTCAGCCCCTGCCCACGGTGGCCGAGGTGTTGGCGGCGGCCGGCATGAAGGACGAGGGGGTGGCGGCATGAGCGCCCCCATGAATTCAGCGACGCCGCTGCTGCAGTTGGACCGCGTGAAGGTCGACTTCCCGCAGCCGGGCGGCCGGCGCTTTCAGGTGCTCAAGGGCATTGACCTCACGATTGCCGCCGGCGAGACGGTGGGCTTGGTGGGCGAGTCTGGCTCGGGCAAGACCACATTGGGCCGGGTGATCCTCGGTCTGGTGCCAGCGAGCGAAGGGCGAGTCGTCTTCGACGGCCAGGACCTGACGCACGACGCCGCAGCGCGCCGCCGCGTGATGGGCCGTGACATCCAGGTGGTGTTCCAGGATCCCTATGGCTCCCTCAACCCGGCGCTCACCATCGGCCAGACCCTGTCCGAGCCACTGCTCAAAGAGCCCGGCATCACCCGCGAGGCCATGCGTTCCCGCGTGGCCGAGGTGCTCGAGCGTGTGGGAATGCCGTCTGACACCGCGCAGCGTTACCCCGGCCAGTTCTCCGGCGGGCAGCGCCAGCGGATCGCGATCGCGCGCGCGGTGATTGCCCGGCCGCGCCTGGTGGTCTGCGACGAGCCGGTGAGCGCGCTGGACCTGTCGGTGCAGGCCCAAGTGCTCAATTTGCTCAATGAACTGCAACGCAGCATGGGCCTGGCCTTGCTGTTCATCTCCCATGACCTCACCGTGGTGCGGCATGTGTCGCACCGCACCCTGGTGCTGTATCAGGGCGAGATCGTCGAGCAGGGCGACGCCGCCCAGGTACACGAAGCCCCCACCCACCCCTACACCCGCGCGCTGCTGGCGGCAGCGCCGGTGCCCGACCCCTTGCTGCAGCGCGCCCGGCGCGCCCAGGCACCGGCCTGAGCTTTCCACGCTTTCCAACCCCGACGCACCATCCATCCAAGACAAGGAGACAACCATGGAACTCAACACATTCAATGACATCCTGATCGGCCGCCGCAGCCTGCTGGGCGCCTCCGCCGGCCTGGCTCTGGGCAGCGGCCTCATGGGCCAGGCGCATGCGCAGACCAACGCCAAGGTCCTGACCGTGGGCGGCGCCTTCATTCCTCAAAGCATGGACCCGGCCAACAGCGGTAACGGCCGCGCCGGCCTGAACCTGGCCCCTGCCTACGAACCGCTGGTCCGCACCCTGGCCGACGGCAAGATCGCGCCGGCCCTGGCGACCGCCTGGGAGCTGTCGGCCGATTCGAAGGAAGCCACCTTCACCCTGCGCCAGGGCGCCAAATTCAGTGACGGCGAGCCGGTCACCGCTGAGGCCTGCAAGAAGTCCATCGAGTACTTCGTCGCCAAGAAGGGCCCCTTCGCGGCCAACCTCGCCAGCATGACCGCCATCGAGGTGCTCGACACCTATCGCTTCAAGGTCAAGGTCTCGGTGCCGCAGCCGGCGCTCATCACCCTGTTCAACGGCTACTGGCTGGCCGGCTACATCATCAGCCCCAAGGGCGTGGCCAGTGCCAACTTGCTGGGCGCGCAGACCTTCGGCGCTGGCCCCTACAAGCTCGATCACACGGCCACCGTCACTGGCAAAACCTATACCTACCTGCCCAATGAGCACTACTACGACAAGTCCCGCATCAAGTGGGACAAGGTCGTGATCACCATCTTTGAAGACCAGAACGCCGGCATCCAGGCGATGAAGGCCGGCCAGCTCAAGTTGCTGGTGTCCGACCCGCTGACCGCCCAGTCCAACGTCGACAGCCTGCCCAAAAACATGCGTATTGCGTCCGACCCGGTGGGCTGGACCGGCCTCGTGCTGATGGACCGCGACGGCCAGGTGCAGCCCTTCCTGAAGGACGTGCGCGTGCGCCAGGCCATCAACCACGCCATCGACCGCAAGCTGATCTCGCAGGCGCTCCTGGGCCGCTTCGCCGAGCCCTCGCTGCAGCTGCAAAGCCGCGGCTTCATGGGCTATGACGCCGCGCTGGAAAAGCGCTATCCCTTCGACCCTGCCAAGGCCAAGCAGCTGATGGAAGCGGCAGGCTACCCCAACGGCTTTGAGTTGAAGGTGGGCTACATCAACAACACCTTGAGCCGCTTCCTCACGCAGGCCATCGCCGGCCAGCTCAAAAAAATCGGCATCAGGTTCGTCACCGAGGAGTACCAGGGCTTCGGTCCCTTCATCGCTGCTGGCCGCAACAAGACCTACTCGGCGCTTGTCTTCAACAGCAACTCCAGCGTGCCCAACCTGGCCCGCTTCCAGACCCTGGACGCCAAGGGCAGCCTCAACACCTACGGCAGCGAGGACGCCACGCTCACCAAACTGATGAACGAGGCCGCATTGCTGCCTCTGTCCAAGGCCGAGGATGCCTGGAAGAAGGTCTACGCCCAGGCGGTGGAACTGGCCTGGTTCGCGCCCGTGTCGGCGGTGCACGTGTGCTACTTCGCCACCAGCGACGTGAAGATGCCCCAGGCCGGTCAGTCCCTGGTGGTGGACCTGATCGACGTGGTGCCTGCCAAGTAAGGCGAGCGCATCCACGCATCAAGGGAGAACATGACACAAGCCCCGCACAAAGTGCCACTGGACCCGTCGATCGCGGAGATCGACCGTCGCTGGAAGGAGTCTGGAATTCCCGGTCTCTACGACGGCGGAAATGGTCCGGTGAGCCGCGAGCGCGCGATCAATATCCGCGCCTTCCTCTATCCAAAACCCGTCTTGCCCCAGGGCGAGATCGAGGCGATCGAGCTGCCCGCGCCGACGGGTTCGGGCCGCCCGATTCCGGCGCGCATCGTGCGGCCGGCGAGCGGCCCGGTCACCGGCACCTTGGTCTACTACCACGGAGGTGGTTGGGTGGTCGGCGACCTCGACTCGCACGAGGCGCATGCCATTCGCCTGGCCAACGAGGCCGGGGTGGTGGTGGTCAACGTCGACTACCGCTTGGCGCCCGAGCACTGCTTTCCTGCGGCCATTGACGATGCCGAGGCGGCGCTGGTCTGGGCCGCGGCAAACCTGGCTCGTCTGGGCGGCGAGGGCAAGCCCCTGGCCGTGGGCGGCGACAGTGCGGGCGGCAACCTGGCCGCGGCCGTGGGTCTCTTCGCCCGCGACCACGGCATCGGGTTGGCGGCGCAGCTCCTGATCTACGCCGCCACGGACCTGGCCGGCAAGCCCGGGCCTGAGCGGATGTACCTGGGGGAGGGCGCCGAGCGCAAGGCGACCGACCCGCGCGCCTCGCCCCTGCGTGCCGCCACCCTTCGGGGACTGGCGCCCGTGATCATCGGCGTGGGTCCCTATGACTTTCTCTACCAGGACAACCTGGCATATGCCAAGCGCCTGCGAGAAGAAGGCGTCACGCTGGTGATGCGGGAGTTTGCGACCCTCAATCACGGCTTCTTCAGCTACACCGCGGTCAGCCAGGACAGCCTGGCGGCGGCGCTGCAGCTGTGCGCCGACCTCCGTGCGCTGATGACGGCCTGATTGCGCAAGGGCCAGCAGCATGGACAGCGCTCGCGAGGACCTGGGTGGATACATGGCCGCGGGCCCGGACGAGCCCGTTACCATTTCACCCATGGATCCTGTTGTTCGCGACATCCTCGAGGTGGCGCTGTCCGAGTTCGCCAACTACGGCTTCGAAGGCACCCGTATCGAGGCCATCGCCGCTCGCATGGCCACCAGCAAGCGGATGATTTACTACCACTTCGGCAGCAAGGAGAAGCTGTACGAAGCGGTGCTGAGTTACGCCTACGACTTGGTGAGCAGCGGGGCCGAACACCCCGGCGATATCGACGCACTGCCGCCGCTTGATGCCTTGCTGGCACTGGCTGGCTCGGCCTTCGACAGCTTCAACCGGCACCCGGACTTCATCCGCCTCACGCTGCAGGAGAACCTGCGCGGGGCTCCGGTGGTCTCGGCTTCGGAGGCGATTCGTCGCATCAACCAAGGCAATATGGCGGGTATCACGCGCCAATTGCGACGCGGCCAGGCCGAGGGCAGCATGCGCCAAGACCTTGAGCCCTTGGACGTCTACATCACCTTCGTCGGCCTATGCAGCTACCACGTGGCCGCCCGACCCGCCTACAAGGCCCTGTTCGACACCGACTTCTTTTTGGCCGAGGTACGCGCCAGGCGCCGCGCATCCATTTGCGACGCGCTGCTACGCTACGTGCGCGTCTGAGTCGCGGTCCTGGCGATTGACAAACGCGCATTGCCTTCTTCCAGCACCACCTTGTCCATGACCGATTTTTCGTCTGTCCCCGCACCCGTCGCCCCGCGTGCCACCCTGGCCTGGGAGGCGCGCGTCACGACCACGCCGCGCCAGGCCATGGGCCGAGGCCCGGCCGGTGAGCGGCACATCATCCCCATCACCGGTGGCAGCTTCGAGGGCCCCATGGGTCTGCGCGGCGCGGTGCTGCCCGGCGGCGCCGACCGGCAGCTGTGGCGCCCCGATGGTGTGCGCGAGCTCGATGCGCTCTACGAGATGCAGCATGAGGACGGCAGCGTTTTCACGATCCACAACCAGGTCACCATTCACGAGCCGACGGGCCAGCCCCGCTATGCCTTCTCGCATGTGAAGGTCCAGGCGCCCGAGGGCCCGCATGGCTGGCTGAACCAGCGTGTGTTCATTGGCACGCTGCATTCGCTGCCACCGGGCAGCGGCGCGGTGGTCATACGCGTGTGGATGCTGGAGGACGCATGACGCGCTCACGTTTGCTGGCATTGGCCGCGATGCTTCTGTTGCTGGCCGGTCAGGCCATGGCCGCAGGCTTTACCCGGGAATCCTTCGTTGTCGAACTGCGGGAGCCGGCCTTCGGTGTGCGGCCTGTTCCGGTTGAACTTTGGATTCCAGACACCGGCAAGCCGTCCTACCCGCTGGTCATCACCCAGCATGGCAGCACGCTCGATGGCTACCGCTTCGAGGGCGGCAAGGGCCGCACCGACACCTATTCAAGCCGGATGATGCAGGCCGCAGTGGCACGGGGCTTTGCGGTGGCGGCGCTCGATGCCTTCTACGAGAAGAACCTGGCGCCGTCCGACAAGACCCAGTTTCCCAGTGCCGGCGCCTATGCGGTGAGGCTCAGGGCGCATTTGCTCGCCAAGGAGTCGCGGCTGGACCCGCGCAACACCTTCTACACCGGCTTCAGCTACGGCGGGGACATGGCCATGTGGCAGCTCTCTAGCCGCAACTCCACGCCCTGGGCGGCCGTGGTCGCTGCCGAGGCTGGCTGCAACACCTTCTTCAAGCCCCGGCCCTTGCCCTACCCGGTGTTGATCATGAAGGGCACGGAGAGCCACTACTACCCCCGGGCCTGCCAGATCGCCGCGGAAGAAAACAGAAAGATCGGCAACCGGGTCGAGGTGCTGCTGTTCGAAAAGGCCAACCACTATTTCAGCCTCAACGGCCAGATCGTTCGCGGCCTGGCCTTCAATGGCTGCGCCGACAACCCCGCGATCAATGACGACGCCACGGGCACCTGGACTTTCTACGACGGCACGCCGACCACCCGGGACGAAATCAACCGGCGCTGCTTTCGCAACGAGGGCGGCAAAGGCCAGACCTACGAGAAGATGGACGAGGCCGTGAGCAAGGCGCTCGACTTCTTTACTCAGAACCTGCGGCCCTGACGCTTACTGGCGCACAAGTTTGCGCATGACAGCGCCGAAGTCCTCGACCCGCTCGAGGTGCAAGACGGTGTCGACTACCTCGTCAATCGTCGCTGCAGGCAGCAGGCCGCCGACGAAGTTGCGGAACTTCGTCACCAGTTCATCAGTCGTCATGTAGCTCGCGGGGTCTGCGCTGGGCGTGCCCTTGGGGAATTGCTTTTCCGCGGCAAACACCTGGCCGCGGGCACGGATTTCGACCCGCGAAGGCCGCACCGAAATATTGGCCGAAATCGACTCGAAGTAGGTGGGATGGGTTTCAAGCCGGACCTTGTCCTTGAGCGCCAGGATGGAGGGGTCGAAGACCACCTTGGGGTCTTGCCAGTCGCGGCCGATTGGAATCCGGTGTGCCGCTACCGCCAGGCCGTGGGCAAAACAGAACTGCGCGTCATGCACCTCGAGCAGCTCCTGGTTGGTAAAGCAAGGCAGCGAATAGGCCCAGCCTTCACCAAAAGAGGTGATGCTTTCAATCTCGGCTACTTCGATGTTGTTTTGCGCGATCAAATCGATCAGCAAGTCCAGTGGCGCATGCATCACCCGGCAGTGCGGGTAGGGCTTGAACATCTGGAAGGCCGGGAAGCGCCAGTCTTCGCCCAGACCCTGGGTGAGCAGCTCGGGGTTCCATCGCGCGGTGCCGATGAAGCGCGGGTAGCCGCAGCTTTCGTCGTCGAGCATCTGCAGGTCGCCGCGGTGGCCCAGATCGGCCAGGTCGGCTGCGGTGAGCGCGACGCTGGTCAGGCCGCCTGCGAGTTGGTATTTGATGGTCGCCGTTGGCGCATGCATGAACCAGGCGCGCTGCGAGTTGACTGGCGCGGTGGCCGCCGCGATGCCCAGGGCATGGGCCAGTTTGCCGGCGGACAGCCCCTTGAGCTTGCCAGCGGAGGCGGTCGCTCCGAACACGGTGCTGCTGTAGCCAACGATCGAGTCGCTGGAGGCCTTGCCGTCCTGGGTGTCGCGGTAGCCGCTCATGGCGGCGCCGAAGCGGTAGGACATTTCGTGCGACACGGCAACCGCGGCAATCAGGTCCTTGCCTGATCGCTGCTGCACCTCGGCGGTGGCAAAGGCGCCGGGCAGCACATAGGGGCTCACATGGCCCGGCAGCAGCACCGAGTCGGCGTCCAGCGCATTGGCCAGTTCTCCGTTAGCAAACGCTGCACCATGCGGGGTCGAGCGCTCACCGGTGCCGATGATGCTGGCCTGGCCGTGGGTTCCGCCGAGACGGCGTCCGGTTTCGACACCCATGCGTCCCTTGGGGTGCTCGCTGCCAGCCAGCGCGCAACCGAGCGTGTCCAGCACGTCGCGCTTGCATTCTTCGATGACCTTGGCTGGCAGGCGGGCGATGTCGACACCGGCCGAAAAGTCAGCCAGTTGCGCGATGATGGTTTTGCTCATGGGGTTCGCGTGTTGCCGCGCGCTTGGCGCGTAGGGTGTATCAGGGGGCTTGTGGACCATGCCCGAGCCCTGGCTTTCGCGTCAAGCCGGGGTTGATGCACGTTCCGTACTTTGATGACCCACGCCCATAAGGCCCTCAATCCATCTTCACTTTGCCCTCGGCCCGCATGCGGGCCCAGCGGTTGGTCTCGTTGCGCATCAGCGTGGAGAACTCCGCTGGCGACTTGCTTCCGGTGGGCTCGGCACCCCACTGAATCCAGCGCTCCTTCACGTCGGGCTGCTGCAGGATCTTGTTGATCTCAACATGCAGCCGATTGAGCACGGCCGGCGGCGTGCCCGTCGGCGCGACAAAACCGTACCAGGGGTTCACCTCGAAGCCGGGCATGCCGGCGCTGTCGGCCACCGTGGGCAGCTCGGGCGCGCCAGAGGTGCGGGTCAGGCTGGTCACTGCAATGGCCTTGACCTTGCCCGTCTTCACATGAGGCAAGGCGATCGGTGCACCCGCGAAGGTCACTTGCACCCGCCCGGCGATCAGATCGGCAATTGCCTCGTTGATGCCCCGGTAGGGGATGTGGACCATCTTCACCGCCCCCATGCTGTTGAAAATTTCACCGGCCAGGGCGGTCAGGCTGCCCGCGCCCGACGATCCGAAATTGACCTCGCCAGGGTGCTTGCGGGCGTACTCCACCAGATCGCGCGCGTTTTGTACCGGCAGCGACGGATTGACGACGGCCACCAGCGGCAGACTGCCAATCAGGGAGATGGGCGCGAAGTCCTTGAGGTTGTCCTCGGGCGTGCGGCGGGCGCCGCTGCCGCTGTCCATCAGCATCGAGGACGCAGCGACGAAGAGGGTGTAGCCGTCGGGGGCCGACTTGGCCGCCGCTTCCGCGCCCACCACCAAGCCCGCGCCAGGCTTGTTCTCGATCACGAACGATTGGCCCATCGAGGTCGAGAGCTTCTGGGCGATGACACGGGCCAGCAGGTCGGCCGGGCCGCCCGGGCTGTAGGGCACGATCACCTTGACGGGCTTTTCCGGGTACTCGGCGTGGGCCGGCAGGGACATGCCCGTGAGGGCCAAGGCCGCGATGGCGGCACCGATGATGGAATGCAGTCGCTTCATGACTTATTTCTCCTCAGGAAACAGTTTGGACAGGCCGTACATCTGGGCCAGTTCCTTGACGCGCTCGCGCGGCGGAATCGCCTGCCAGTAACCGCGTGTCGAGCGTGATACGCCGAGTTGCTGCTTCATGTCGACCAGCATCTCCACGGTTTTCAGGACAGCGGCCACGCTCTCGATCACCGGCACATCGTCTACCCGGCTGATGCCAGCGCCATGCAGCAGCAGGCTCAGCGGCGCCTCGCCAGGGATGATGACGTCCGCACCGTCGGCAATGAGCTGGCGCGCGTTCTGGTGAAAGATGTCGATCACTTCAGCGGGCGCCTGCTTGGTGGGAATCACCGCGCTGGATGGAAAGCCCACGTAGCGGATACCGGCGCAGCGGCTGGTGAGGCCCATGCGGGCGATGTTGGCCTCGATCGCCGGAATCATTTCCTTGATGAACAGCAGCACACCGAACTTTTGCCCCAGGTGGGTGGCCAGGCTCATCGAGGCCTCGCCATAGCCGACGACTGGGATGTTGACGAGGCTGCGCATCTCCCGGATGCCGGGCTCGGGCAGGGTGGCCATGGCGAAGCCGTCGAACCCCTGTTCCTCGGCCAGCATCGCCGCATAGGCGAACTGGTGCGAGTGCAGGGCCTGGAAGTAGGCATAGCCCACGTCGGTGCTCGGGCCGTCGCCAGGCTTGTGCCCGTGGGTGCCGGCGTGGGTGCCATGCACCACCACCTCGGTGTCAGGGCGCACCACCTTGCGGATGTGGGCGCGCAGCTTCTCGTTGTATTCGGGGACGCGGGCTAGCGTGGTGAAACTCTGGTGCCAGATCTTCATGGTTGTCGTCGCCTTTATTGGCTGAATTCATTGGCGAGGAACTGGTGCACCTCGTCGGAGGGTGCGGCCCAGGAGCCCGCGCGATAAGCATTGATGCCCACGGATTTCAATTCGACCATGGCCTCGGCGGTGCGGATCGCCACTGCCAGCGGGTCCATCACCAGGGCGCCCTTGACGCTGCGGATGTTCTGGTCGATCAGCCATTGGCTCAGGTACAGGCCTGCGGGGTAGAGCGCGGCGGCGCCCTGGTCGGCCAGGCGGCCCGCCACGTCTAGGTAGGCGTCGATGAAAGGCTGCGGCTGGTTCCAGAGGTTGGCGTAGTCGGTGAAGGCAAAGCTCACGAAGCTGCCCGGCACCATCCGCTCGCGCGCCTTGTAGCGGTCGGCCAGCTCGCCAAAGTAATGCAGCAGCCGCTCGCTGTTGACGAGGAAGGCAAAGTTCGGCGCCAGTTGGCTGTAGAACGCCAGCGTGGCCTGGGTCATGAAGACCACCGGAATCTTCACCATCTCGCGCAGCTCGTGGTAGCCCAGGTCGAGGCACTGGGTGACGAAGACGTCGTAGCCCGCCTCCTGCGCCCGCAGCGCGGACTTGATCGTCTCGTGCTGCACCAGGTGCAGGTGCGTGCGGCTGCGGGCAGCGCCGGGGTACTGCTTGCCCAGGTTCGGAAATTCGACCGTGGTCCCCGGGCTGGCAACCCGCTGGGCATGCCGCAGCAGCGAGTCGTGATAGGGCTTGTACAGCGCCGATTGGCTCAGGGGCGTGCCGCTCTGAATGCAAATGCGCATGGTCAATCGGCCTCGATGCCGACGGCCTTGATCACCTTGCCCCAGCGCCCGAGCTCCGCCTGCTGGAAGCTGGCGAAAGCCTCGACCGAGGCACTGGCGCGCGGCTCCGCGCCGCCGTTGATGGTTTGCTGCCGGAACTCGGGCATGGCCACCACCTGTTGAAGCGCGGCGTTCAGCCGTTGCAGGATCGGGCGCGGCGTGCGCGAGGGTGCGACCACCGCGAACCAGTTGCCACAGGTCATTTCCGGCACCCCTTGTTCGGCGACGGTGCGCAGGTCTGGCAGCAGCGGGTTGCGGCTTTCGCTGGTGATGGCGATGCCGCGCAGCTTGCCGTCCTTGATGAAGGGCAGCAGCGCCGGCAAGTCCACACCCATGCCGTCCACGTTGCCGGCCAGGATGTCGGTGATGCCGGGTGCGGCGCCCTTGTAGGGGATGTACTTGATGCCCGCGCCCGTCGCCTGGTTCAGGAGTTCGAGCACGACACGGGTCGAGCCGCCCGAACCGACGGTGGCGAACTGCACCGCGTCGGGCTTGCTCTTGGCCAGTCGGACCAGCTCCTGCAGGTTGGTCACCGGCAGGCTGGGTCGCACCGCGTACACGATGGGACTGCTGGCCACGGTGCTGATGCCGGTCAAATCGCCCTCGGCATAGGGGAGCTTGGGGTAGGTAAGCCGATTGAGCACCATGGGGGTGAGGCCGCCCATGAGAAGTGTGTAGCCATCGGGCGCGCTCTTGGCCACCATCTCGGAGCCGATCAGCCCGTTGGCGCCGGCGCGGTTGTCCACCACCACCGACACCTTGAGCACCTCACCGAGGCGCTGTGCGACCTGGCGGGCGGTGATGTCGTTGGCGCCTCCGGGCGGGTAGCCGACGACCAGCCGGATCGGCTTGGACGGGTAGTCCTGCTGCGACCAGGCCGAGGGGAGGGCGGCGCTCAGGGCAAGGCCGCCAAGGCCTTGGGCGATCTGTCTGCGGTTGGGGTTCATGTCTGAGTACTCCTTCTGGTTCTGCCCCTGGGGGCTAGGGCTTGTCGCCTGCGTCACCCGGGGCGGGCGTGACGCGTTGCGGGGTTCTGGCGACCGGCGCCATCGTGATGAATTCGCCCAGTCGGGCATAGGTGGGGCCGCCGACACGGGCGAGCGGGCGCAGCGCCTGGGTGTCGATGCGTCCGTTGACATGAAGACCCTCGCGGAAGTGAAAGGTCAGGACTTCGCCCACCACGAACTGCGCGCGCGTTTCGCCAAACTCCTGCACGCTGTGCAGACGGCACTCGAGGGCGGCGGGCACATGGGCCAGGCGTGGCGTGCGGACCTTCAACGAAGGCGCCAGGGGCAGGCCGAGCAACTCGACCTCACTGACCTCCGGCGGATATTCGTCGGCGCTGCGATGGATCGGGTCGATCATGGTCTCGTCGCCGATGTTCACCACGAACTCCTTTTGCTCCAGGATGTTCCGGTGGGTGTCCTTGGGCGCGCCATTGCGCAGGCCGATGTTGATGCCGACCATGGGCGGTTTGCTGCACACGTAGGTGTAGCAGCTAAAGGGCGCCAGGTTGACCAGGCCCTGCGCGGATTGGGTGGTGATCCAGGCGATCGGCCGGGGCACCACCACGCCGCTCAGGAGCTTGTAGCAGCCCTCTGCATCGAGCGACTCCGCGTCAATGGCCAGCGTCATGACTTCAGCGACGCAGGTCGAGCTTCTGGACCACCGGGGCCCAGCGCTCGGACTCGTCTTTCATCGTCTTGGCGGCGGAAGCCGGCGTGTCACCGATGATCATCAGGCCCTGGCCGGCGATCTTCTCGACCGCCTCCTGCGTTTGCAGGGCGGAGACCGCGGCGGCGTTGAGCTTGGCGATCACCGAGGCCGGCGTCTTGGCCGGTGCATACAGGGCCTGCAGGTTGTTGGTCTGGAAGCCGGCGTAACCCAGTTCGGCCACGGTGGGCACGTCGGGCAGTTGCTTGAGGCGGGTGAGGCTGCTCACGGCCAGGACCTTGACCCGGCCAGTGTCGACCAGGGCCTTCACGCTCACCGCCGACAGCATCATCGCGTCGATGTGGCCGCCGGTGAGGTCCTGCACGGCGGGCGCGTCGCCGCGATAAGGCACGTGCCGCAAGTCGGTGCCGGTGGCCATCCCCAGCATCTCGCCGGTGAGGTGGCTGGGGGTTGCCGTGCCGGGCGAGCCGAAGGAGATCTTGCCCGGGTTGGCCTTGGCCATGGCAACGAACTCCTTGAAGTTGTTCACGCCCAGGTTGCTGCGCACCACGATGCCAAACGGCTGGTTGACCGCCAGGGTGATGGCTGCGAGGTCGCGGTCGGGCTTGTAGCTCAGTTTCGAGTCGAGCAGGGGCAAGATGGCGATCGAGCCGGTGGTGCAGTAGCACAGCGTGTAGCCGTCGGCGGCGGCCTTGGCCACAAAGTCGGTGGCGATGGCGCCCGACGCTCCGTCCTTGTTCTCGACCACCACGGGTTGGCCCAGGGTACGGGACATCTCTTTGGCCACCAGGCGGGCGATCACGTCGGTGGATCCACCGGGCGAGAAGGGCACCACCAGCTTGACCGGCTTGTTCGGAAAGTCATCGGCCGATTGCGCGTGGGCGCTGGGCTGCCACAGGGCCAGGGTGGCGGTGGCCAGGGTGGCCACCAACCGGGTGGCCTGGGTCAGGGAAGGAAGAAGGGAAGTGTGTTGCATCGCGTGTCTCCTTATGTCGATTTTTTCAGCTGGCTTTGGATAACTGGGCTGCGTCTTCGCCGGCGATGCGGCCAAAGACCGCGCCCTTGAGCACCGAGGTGGCGCCGGTGTAGTTGTGGTAGTAAAGACCCTGCACCTCGCCTGCGGCGTACAGGCCCGGGATCGCGTCCCCCTGGGTGTTGACCACGCGGGCGGTGGTGTCCGTTTTGAGTCCGCCGAAGGTGAAGACGATGGACGAGATGATCGGGTAGGCCAGGAACGGACCCTGGTCCAGCGGGCGCGCCCAATTCGACTTGGGTGGTGTGATGCCGCGTGTGGCCAGGCCGTCGACCCGGCGCGGGTCGTAGGTGCCCGCCACGCAGGCGGCGTTGAAGTCGGCGATGGTTTTTTCCAGGATGTCGGCCTGAATTTCGAGCTTGGCAGCCAGCTCGCGCAGGGTGGGTGCCTCGATCGGCGGCTGCTCGGTCTTGATGGCCGACTGCTTGTTGGGAACGTCGGCGAACTTGGCATCCAAAATGCAATAGGCCAGACCGTCGGTCTGTCCGAAGATGCGACGCGTCACCCGCTCGTAGGTCTCGTCGGTCTCGCCGGGGCCCTCATCGACGAAGCGTTGGCCTTCCTTGTTGACGAGGATGCCGTAGGGGTACATGTACATCGAGGGGCCGGCGCGGTTGGAGCGCGGGTCCATCGGCGAGGCATGGAAGCTGCCGAAGTCGCCGCAGGGCGCGGCGCCGATGTCCAGCGCCATCTGAATGCCTTCGCCCTTGTTGAAGTGGCAGCCTAGGGACATGCCGCGCAGGTTCAGCGCGCGCGGACCGATGTAGCGGGTCATCATCTCGGCGTTGCCCTGGAAACCGCCGCTGGCAATCACCACCGCGCGGCCGCGCACTTGCATCCGCTTGTTGCCGCGGCCGATGGCGTTGACCCCGCGCACGGCGCCCTCCTCGTCCTGAATCAGGGATTCGGCCTTGGTCTCATAGAGCACCGTACCGCCCGTTTCGAGGAACTTCTTGGACAGGGTTTCGACGATGGCCAGGCCGCCGCCGGAGGGGACAATGCGTGGCTGGGCCGAGGTCGGAAAGGGCACTTCCAGCGGGAAGAACTGCAGGCCGTAGCCGCACAGCCACTTGAGCGTGTTCGAGGATTCACCGGCCAGACGCGCCACCACGTTCGGGTCGACAAAGCTCAGGGCGCGCAGCGTCGGCGGCCAGTGGGCCGGGTCGCGCGCGGCTTCGGCCATCAGCGTCGGCTCGAGGTAGCCGCCGCCGTTGGCGATCAGGTGGTCTTCGAAGTCGTCTGACAATTCGTCGACGGACTTCATGCGGATATACGAGCCTGTCCAGCGGGTGTTGCCACCGGCCTCTTCGGCCGAGGCCCGCTCGACGATGCAGACCTTTGCGCCGTGCTCCTGCGCCGACACCGCAGCGCTCAGGCCTGCAACGCCCGAGCCGATCACGACGACGTCAAAGTTGTGTTCTGTTTTTGCCATTTGCTTTTCTCCTCGTTGTCTTAGGTCTTGTGTGGGTTGTTTGGTGTCGGGCCTTAGTCGACCCAGGCGCCGCCGTTGACGTCCAGGACTTCTCCGGTCACGAAGCCGGCGCTGTCGCCGGCCAGATAGGCCACCGCATCGGCCACATCCTCGGGCGCGCCCATGCGGCCCAGGGGGATCAGGTTGCGCAGGCTCTCAGGGAAGTTGCGCGTCATGTGGGTGGCGATGGGGCCGGGCGCCACCGCGTTGACGGTGATGCCAAAGCGCGCGTTTTCCTTGGCCAGGTAGTAGGTGAGGGCGTGCACGCCGGCCTTGGAGGCGCCATAGGCGACGCTGCCCGCACGCTTTTGTTCGGCCGGGTCGATCCAGGGGCGCGGGTTGCCGCCGTTCTTTCCCAAAATGGAACTCATGTTCACGATGCGGCCGTAGCCACGCGCGCGCATCACCGGAAGCGCCGCCTTGCAGCAGATGAACACGCTGGTCAGGTTGCCGCGCAGGATGCGCTCGAACTCCATCGCGTCGATGTCATCGGAGGCGCCATGCGAGCTGATGCCGGCGATGTTCACCAGCACGTCCAGGGCGCCGAGTTCGGCCACGGTGCGCGCCACGATGGCTTCGACCGCCGCGACGTCGGTCACATCGGCTGGCGCTGCAATGGCCTGCGCGCCCTCGGCCTGCACCAGGGCCAGGATCTCCGTCAGGTCGGCGCGGTCGCTCAGGCACAGGCTGGCGCCTTCGCGGGCCAGACGCAAGGCGGTGGCGCGGCCAAGCCCGCCGGCAGCGCCGGTCACCAGGGCAACGCGCTTGTCCAGACGCTTCATGCGTGACTCCGGACGGGCGCGTCCTGGTGCAGCAGGCGCGCCTCGCGCTCGCGCTGCTCGGCGTAACCCATGAGGGCCATGATGTCCTCGATCGAGGCCAGCAGGTCGGGCCTGTCGGCGGGAACGCCGGTCGTCATCACTTCGCGCATCACCGTCAGCGCCTGCTGCATGGCATGGACGGCCGCGGCGGGCAGCATGCGCGGCAAGCTAATGCGGCGTACCCCCAGGGCCTTCAGGCGGGGGATGGGAAAGAGCGGTGTGGTCGGCCGCGAGCGGATGCCAAAGCCCATATTCACCGTGACCGGCACCCGCGCTGCCTCGACGATGGCCGCGATGTCTTCCTCGCTGCGCACTGCGTCGGCAAAGATCATGTCGGCGCCGGCCTCGGCATAGGCCCGTGCGCGTCGGCAAGCGGCCTCGATGCCTTCGACCGCAATCGCGTCGGTACGGGCGCACACCACGAAGGCGTCGTCCCGGCGGGCCTGGCAGGCCGCCTCTACCTTCATCACCATCTCCTCCAGGGTGATGACCTCCTTGCCCGGCATATGGCCGCATCGCTTGGGGCTGACCTGGTCTTCGATGTTCACGCCGGCGATGCCAGCCTCCTCGAACTGCTGCACGGTGAAGTGCACGTTCATCGGGTTACCGTAGCCGGTGTCGGCGTCTGCGGTGACCGGAATGCTCACCGAGCGGGCGATGTTGCGGCAGTGATTCACGTTCTCCGACAGCCCCAGGTAGCCCGAGTCGGGCTGGCCCAATATGGAATTGGAGACCGCCGCGCCGCTGGTGGCGGCGGTCTTGAAGCCGGCCGCTTCGACCAGGCGCACGCTGTAGCCGTCGTAGACGCCGGGTGAGACGATGAACTCGCCGCTATTGAGCAGCGCGCGGTATTTCTGGGCATTGAGTGACATCAGGGGGTACTTCTCGTTCGGATCAATCGGGTGGGTGAGTTCAGGCGCCGCGCATGGCAGTCGCGTCGCCAGAGATGAGGGGCAAGTTGGCAAACAAATGGTCGGCGGCCCTCGCCACATGCGAGCGCATCAGCGACTCGGCCAGCTCGCCGTCGCGCGCCTTGAGCGCGCGAACGAGCTGCCAGTGTTCGGCGTAGGCCTGGCTCTTGCGCTCGGGCACCGCGCCGGAGCGGCCGCGGTACATGCGAAGCAGGTGATACAGGTCGCCGCACAGCGCGTCGATGATGCGGCTGTTGCCGCTGGCGCGGACGATGCGTTCGTGCAGGTCGAAGGCCTTGGGTGCCTTGGCGGGTTCGGATGCTTTTGCGTGGGCGCCGCGGCCGGCCAGGGTGCGCTGGCGGTCCTGTTCGAGCTCGCGCACCAGGCCGCCAATTTCCTCCGCGCTCATTCGCTCGGCGGCCAGGCGGCAGGCCATGCCCTCGAGGGCCATGCGCATTTCGAACAGCTCGCGGGCGCCCTCCTGGGTAAGCGTCACCACCCGGGCCTTCACATAGGGCTCGCGGCTCACCAGCTGAATGCCTTGCAAGCGGCGCAAGGCCTCGCGGACCGGGCCGCGGCTCACCCCGAACTCCTCGGCGATGGCCGCCTCGTTGATCGGTGCGCCCTGGGACAGCCGGCCGTCGTGGATGCGCGCCACCAATTCACCGAGCACGGTGTCGGCCAGCGGCTGGGCCTTGCCGTCGGAATCGGTGGGGGAGGGCATGCGGACGAATCTAGGCAGGGGGCACCAAAGTGTCAACAGTTGGAGCCACTGGTGCTTTCCCTGAGTAGGCGGTCTTTCTAAAGGGGACTTGTATTTTTAAATAGAGAATTCGCTTTGACCAATACAGGCAAGGCCTCCTCGCAGTGGCCTCCGCTG
>CANFQF010000040.1 GCA_947449025.1 Comamonadaceae bacterium | reverse complement strand
TGCGGCGGCAAATTCATGCGCGCGGGCCAGGGTTTCCTGGCGCTGCGCGCCGACAAGGGACTCGGGAAGGCTTTGCACAGCGAGCGATTGTTACATCGTTCTCCGGAGCGATCTCATTGAATCCTCACCGTGTAGATCATGTCCAGCCCGGTGCGGTCGCCCGCCTCGACCCGCAACTGCAGCCGGCGGTTGATGTCATAGAACACCCGCAAGGTGCCCAGCACGCCGGAGAGGCCGCGCTCGTAGACCGCGTACAGGTCACGCGCCAATCGCTTGCCCACGGCCAGTGTGGCACCCGGGAGGGCGGCACCACCCAGGCCCGAGGCGCTCCCCGCGCGGACGGCCAGTTCGTCCAGGCCCAGGCGCTGCGCCAGGGTGCCGCCGCCCAGGCCCGCGCGGCCTGCCAGCAGCGACACGGCCAGGTCTTCGAGCAGCAGCGTTTCTCCGCTGCCCGAGGCGCTGGCCTGTCCCACGGCCAGCCAGGACAGGGCCTGGACGGTGGTCAATGCGGGGTCGGACCACAAGGCCACCCGCGGGTCCTGGGCCCGTCCGCTCACCGCAACGCCTACTCGCTGGGTCTCTCCCGGTGGCAGTGGGCGCAGGGCCAGCAGGTCCAGGGCCGGGTCCAGCGGCGGGCCGGAGAACCGCAGCAGGCCGCGCTCCAAGCGCAGGCGCTGACCGAAGGCCTGGTAGCGGCCGCCGGCTATGTCCACCTGTCCGTCCAGGCGCAGCGTCGCGAGGCTGGCACCCCCTGTGGCTTCCAGCTGGCCACGGGCCTGCGCTTCCAGGCCGCGGCCCCGGACCTGGAAGTCAGGGCCGAGGTCGACCCGGGCCTGCAAGTGCAGAGGCAGCTCGGTGGCGGAGGGGTCGGCGGGCCGACCACGCACGACCACGTCCTGGCCCAGACGCGGGCTTGCGTGCTCGGGCAGCGTGATGCGGGCCTGGTCCACATGAAGCTGCGCCTGCAGGCGCAGCGGCGGGCTGCTTGCCAGCTCGGCACGCGCCTGACCGGACAGGGTGACGAGCCGGTCTGGCCGCAGGCTGGCGCGCAGTCGGGAGAGGGTGGCGTCAATCGCCAGCGACCAGGCCCCCGCCTGCGGCCAGCTACCGAGCCCGCTGGCCTGCAGGCGTCCGCCGCTGCCGGGAACACCGGGTGTGTCGGGTCCGAACAGATGCACCTCGTCGATGACCAGCTGCCTTTCCATCAGCCGTGCGCGCAGCCGCCCCTCACGCAGGTCGATGCCGTCGACCACCGACCGCAGCGCCAGGCCATCGGCGCGCAGAGCGCCGTCCCAGCGCGCGCCGTTGGCATTGCCGACCACACGCAGGTCGGCCTCCAGCGTGCCGCGCAGCCGCCAGCCGGCGGGTAGCACATCGAGCACCTGCATCGCCCCGGCCAAGGGCACACCGGTGACGTGTGCCTGGGTGTCCCACTCGCCCCGGCCCCACCGCAAGTGATCCCAAGAAAGTCGGATCGGCAGGCCGGTGATCTGCAATGCCCCCGGTCCCAGCTGCAGCCGGCCGTCCGCGTCGCGGTGCCAGCGCACGGGCGTCTGTAACTGCATCTGCCAGCGCGGACCGCTGGTGAGGTTCATTTGCAGGCGCAGCGCGCGCAGCAGGTTCGCGTCCAGGTCGGCCTGGCCCTCGAGACGGGCCAGGGGCAGTCGGCCCTCGGACCAGGGCCCTGGAATGGCGTTGTCCAGGTCCAGCCGGATCGACCCTGTCGTGGCGGGCTCGAGTGCGCCGCCTCCGGCTTGGCCGTCCCGGCCCGAGCCCGCGGCAGGTCCAGGGGGCAGCAGCGAGAAGCGACCACTGAGCCGTGTGTGCGGTGCACGCGGCCACCAAGTAGACAGGTCCAGTGCCGCCAGGCGACCGTCGATCGCCTGCCACCGGGCCGGCGACCACGGAGCGATCCGCACCCTCACGTCGGCCTGTGGTGGATCGGCTGCTCGTGTAGCACTGCTGGCTCTATCCGTGACCGGTGGCGCGCGAAGCAGCAGATGCAGATCGAGCAGCGCGAGCGGCCCGTTCGCCTCAACGCTCAGGCCCAGGGCCAGGGGGGAAGGCGCGGTGGAGGGCGTGGTGGAAGGCGTCTGGGAAGGTGTGGGCTTGGAGGTGCCGGTGGGGGCGGAGGTCTGCATGTCCCACCGACCTTGTAACTGCAGGTCCAGCGGCAAGGGGGCCAGCGCGCCGAGGCGGACCTGGCCTTGCAGATCCAGCGTTCCGAGGCTCTCGTGCGCCACACGGGCCTGGCGCAGTTGCACCTGGTGCTGCCGCCCGTCATAGGCGTAGCGCGCCAGCACATCGCGCAGGGCCCAGCCCCCGGCCACCTCGAAGCGACCCAGGCGGACCTCGTCGACCTGCAGGTTCAGAGGCAGGGTCAGGCGCGTCGGTGCGGGGCCCAGCTGCTGCGGCGCCGCAGCGGGCGGGCCAGGCGGTCGCAGCGCAGGGCCGGTGCCGGGCCCAGTGGCGGCAGTCCGTTGCCGGGGCCGCAGCTTCAGCGTGCCGATGCGCGCCAGCGGTACATGCAACAGGCCCCGCTCGCGCAGGGCGGGCAAGTCCTGGGCGCGCCATTCAATGGCCACATCCTCGGCCTCGACTTCCCAGTCGTCTAGCACCCAGCGCAGGCGCTTCGCCCGCAGGCCCTCCCGCAGCGACCCCTGCAGCGCCTGCGCTTGCAGGCCATGGGCGGGCGCGATCTGGTTCCAGGTCCATTGCAGGGACTGCGCGCTGCCCGCCCAGGTCCAGAGCAGGGCCAGTGCCAGCAGGGCCCCCAGCACCAGCAGGAACAGGGCCAGGAGCCAGCTCCGGAGCCAGCCAGGGAAACGGCCAGCGAGTCGGCCAGCGAGTCGGCCAGCGAGTCGGCCAGCGAGTCGGCCAGCGAGCCTGGGCCGCGCGGTCAAAACACCACCCCCACGCTCAAGTGCAGCCGCAAGCGCTTGGGTTGCACGCCCCAGGCGAGGTCTGCCCGCAAGGGCCCCACCGGGCTTGCGTAGCGCAGCCCGGTGCCCACCCCCGTGGACAGGCGCAGCTTGGCGGCCTGGTCGGCCACCGCGCCGGTGTCGATGAAGAAGGCCTGCTCCCACGCACTGCTGCGGCCCTCGGATCGCACGGGTCGCAGCCACTCGATGCTGGCAACCGCCAGTGTGTGGCCGGCGGCGACGCTGCCGTCCGCTTGGCGCACGCCGATTTCGCGCAGGCTGTAGCCCCGCACCGTGGTGTCGCCGCCGGTGCGAAAGAGCGCGGTCGCCGGCACCCGGGCGTCGGTCGGCGCGAATACCGCGCCGGCCTCGGCGCGCAACTGCAAGCGTGAGCCGCTGGTGCGGCCGGTGGCTGCGCGGCCTGTCAAGCGATTCATATCGGGGCCCGCATCGGCCGCTTCCTGGCTGACCGTGTCGGACGCGGCATCGCCTGAACCGAGCGGGTGCAGCCACAGCCCGCGCAGGTAGGTCCGCTCAAAGGGAAGGTGACGTCCGAGCAGGGTCAGGCCCAGGCCCAGCTCCAGCGCCAGGCCGAAACCCTGGCGCGCGTCGGGTAGCTGGTCGAAGCGGCGGGTTGTCCATGCGTAGTTGGTGGTGACCGATCGGCCATCGGCATGGTCTCCGGTGGCAGCCAGGGTCGTGCCCCTCACCTTGGCCTGATCGAACTGCAGATAGGCGTTGCGGTCGATGAGATCGCCCGCCAGCAGGCGGCCTGCCCGCAGGCGCAGACCGTCGGTGTGCAGGTCACCGTCTCGCTGGCGCTCGGCGCGCAGCATGAAGGCGCGGCGCCAGCCACGCGCGTCGGGCAGGTCCAGCCACTCCGACTGCAGCGAGGGCGTGCGCTTTTGAAGGTCGACCCGGCTGTCCAGCCGGCCGCCGACAGCTGGCAGCTGCAGGTGGCGGTGCTCGAGGGTCGCGCGCGGCCCCTGGTCGGTGGAGATGCCCAGGCCCAGCACCACCTTCTGCAGCGGCGCCTCGCGCAGCGTGGCTTGCACCGGTGCGGCTGCGGGATCGGCCTGCGGGTCCACATGAAGGAAGGCGGCGTCGAAGTAGCCGCTGGCCACCAAGCGGTCCTGCGCTGCGAGCAGGGCCTGGGCGTCGTAGTCGCTGCCTTCCTGCAGGCGGGCCAGTCGGGTCACCATCAAGGGCGTCTGGTGCACCAGACCGCTGGGTTGGAGCGGCCCCAGGCGCATACGCGGGCCCGAGTCCAGGGTCAGGCCCAGGTGTGCCTGGGCGGTGTCGGCATCGACGTCGGCCACGCTGTCCACCAGGCGCCCCCGCGGGTAGCGGCGGGCCTGCAGGGTCCGCAGGGCGCTGGTCTTGGCGGCCTCCCATCCCGACTGGGTGAAGCGCCGGCCGGGCGGCATCAGCCAGTGCCGCCGCAGTGCTTCGCGCTGGGCCTGGGCAGCGCCGTCGGTGGTGGTGGCGATATCTCCCGTCAAAGACAGGTCCACTGCGCCCACCCGCGCCACTGGCCCGGGGGTCACACGCAAGGTCACGCGTGGTGGCCTCGCCTGTGCATCGCGCGCCAGGGTGATGCGCGGCGCGAACTCGCCCAGCGTGCCCAGGAGGGCGCGCACCTCCCGTTCGGTCAGCAGGAAGAGCCGCGCGAATTCGGCCTCGTCGAGATCGCTCACGTTCTGGTAACGCGGCAGGCTCAGGTTCTCGGCGAGCAGAGCCCGCTCGGCGGGAGGCGCCGTAATCTCGAGCACGAAAGCTTGGCCTGAGGCTGCACCGGGGGACAGGGCCCCCGCCAGCAGGACCACCCACAGCGACGCCAGGCGGGTCGGTGGGCTTGATGTGCAGGCCCGGGTCCGGGGCTGCGAACCATGGGCGCAGGGGTGCTTGCGCATGAAGGTGAGGATGCCGTGACGCGCGCAGCGCTGGGGTAGGACGAGGGCGGAGGCTGTGATGCAGGCTGTCTCATCCGCCGTCACGTCTGCGCCGGTCGTCAGGTGTCTGGTCGTTCCCGCACTGTGGCGGCTTCCCATAATCCGCCGCCCGTACACGCACCTTGCCTCCCACTCATGATTTCCTCTTCCGGCACCCGGCCGACTGCCACCGTCGGCGCAAGCCGGCTCCCATCACCGTCAATTGCGCAGGCCCAGGTTGCTCCCTCCGCGTCACCAGAGACTGCCGAGGGACACGCGGCATGGCGGTCGCCAGACGAGGGAGTGCTGTGCGTGCAACGGCGCTCTTTCGCGCTCCACACCTGGCCCGATCTGTCCCTGCTCGACCCGCCCGACCTGCTCCGCTTGGAGCCCGAGGCATTCGCTGCGCAAGACGGGGAATCTCTGCAGTCCCGGGCGGTGCTCCTCCTCCCTGCGCAGCCCTTCGAGTCATTCCTTCGTCTGGGTGAGGCTGCGGCTGCAGCCGTTCAGACAGCGCCGGTGCGACGGGCGCTGTTAGCTGAGCCAGCACCACAGCCAGCACCACAGCCCCTAGAGCTTGCAGAGCCGGGACCAGAGCGCCTATCGAGACCCACTCGATTGCCGCTGGCATCACGAGGGCCTCGCCGGGCCGCCATGCCATCGGCTGCTCCTGCGGCGGCGGCTGAGGCGGCCACTCGTACCGAGGCTGGTCCCGATGCGTCCGCTCCTCTGTCGACCCTCGCCGACGCCTTGATACCCCGTTCCCTGAAGCGGCCCCGGCCCGCTCAGGACCTGAGCCCTGGGCCGGACTTTGATTGGGCCAGCGCCAGCGAGAGCGAGCGTGCCAGCGCGTTTTTTGCAATCGCCTGCCGCATCGCCACCCGGGCTGACCTTCAGGTCGGGAATGATTTGCTGCCCTCCGGGCTTTCCATGGGGGCCTTCACGACCCGCTTTGCCCAGTTCCACCAGGCGTCAGTCAATCTCCCTTTGGAAGAGATGGGCCGGCTGATGTTCGTCTTCGTCTCGCGCTGGCACGACAGGCTCGCCGAACCCTGGTCACCCAGGCAATGGTGGTTCCTCAACAACGAAGCCCTTCGCCGCGACGACGCGGTGGCGCCACGGCTCCATGCCTGCTTCGTAGCGACCTATCTCTTTGCCCGTGGCAGCCAGGCCCAGGACCGCCCTGCGGGTGGCGAGCGTGCCAGGCAAGAGCTGATCGCTGCCATTCGCTTGACGAAGGCAGTGCGCAAATCCGAGGAAATGGCTACCGACTTGCATCGCTCCATGGCCTTGGCAGTCGCCCGCTTGGGGCAGGAAGTTGCGATGGACCCTCGCTTCCGATTACGGGCCGCTTTGCTGCGCTGCTTTACGGGCTGCTCTGGCGCCCAGTGGGTTGCCGATAGCCAGGCGCGGGATACGAGGGTCGCCGGTCGGTCATCGGCGCAGGAACTGGGGAACCAGACCCGCGACGCTGCACCTTCGCAACCGGCGAAATGATTCCCCGCTGCAGCACGCACCCCTGCCCGGCCTGCGTGGTCCTTGGCTCAGCGGGGCGGGCTGCGCAGGTCCAGGGTGAACGGGAACTCGCGGCTGCCGATCACGTCGAGTGTGGCAGGCGGGGTACCCAGGTAGCCCGGGGTGTGTCCCATGCGGAAAAAGCGCGCCAGCCGCCGGCTCTCGGCCTCGTAGGCGTTGACCGGGAAGGTCACGTAGTTGCGACCACCTGGGTGAGCCACGTGGTACTGGCAGCCGCCCAGTGACCGGTTCATCCAGCGGTCCACGATGTCGAATGTGAGGGGTGCGTGGGTGCCGATGGTCGGGTGCAGGGCTGAGGGCATCGCCCAGGCCCGATAGCGCACGCCCGCCACGAACTCTCCGGCCACGCCGGTGGGCTGCAGAGGCAGGGCCTGGCCGTTGACCGTCACCACGTGACGGCTGTCGTTGAGGCCGCTCACACGCACCTCCATGCGCTCGAGCGAGGAGTCGACATAGCGCACGGTGCCGCCGCTGGCGCCTTCTTCTCCCATCACATGCCAGGGCTCGAGGGCATTGCGCAAGGTCAGCTCTACGCCCTGGGCCTGCACCTGGCCGACCAGCGGGAAGCGGAACTCTAGATGGGGTGCAAACCAGGCCATGTCGAAGTCATAGCCCGCTTCGCGCATCTCGGTCAGCACGTCGCGCAGGTCCATCTCCACGAACGCATGCAGCAGCCAGCGGTCATGCAACTGTGTGCCCCAGCGGGCCAGGGGCGCGCGGTAGGGCGTTTTCCAAAAGCGGGAGACGAGCGCGCGCAGCAGCAACTGCTGGACGATGCTCATTCGCGCATGCGGCGGCATTTCGAAGGCGCGCAGCTCCAGCAGGCCCAGCCGACCGGTGGCCGAATCGGGCGAGTAGAGCTTGTCGATGCAAAACTCGCTGCGATGGGTATTGCCGGTCACATCGACCAGGATGTTGCGCAAGGTGCGGTCGACCAGCCAGGGCGGCATGTGCGGCGTATGCAGCAGCTTGCTGCGCTCGATTTCGCGCAAGGCGATCTCAAGCTCATACACCTGGTCGTTACGTGCTTCATCGACCCGCGGTGCCTGACTGGTTGGGCCGATGAAGAGCCCGGAAAACAGATAGGACAGGGACGGGTGGTTGTGCCAGTAGGCAAGCAAGGAGGCCAACAGGTCGGGCCGACGCAGGAAGGGTGAGTCCGCTGGTGTGGCGCCACCCATCACGAAATGGTTGCCGCCGCCGGTGCCGGTGTGGCGGCCGTCGGTCATGAACTTTTCGGCCGACAGGCGGGTCTCGAAGGCAGACTGGTAGAGGAACTCGGTGCGTTGCACCAGCTCGCCCCAACTGGCGCTGGGGTGGATGTTCACCTCGATCACACCCGGATCGGGGGTGACCTGCAGCAGCTTGAGACGGACATCGCGCGGGGGCGGGTAGCCCTCGAGCACGACCTTCACACCCAGCTCGCGCGCAGTGGCTTCGATTGCGGCCAAGAGGCCCAGGTAGTCTTCCAGGCGCGCCAGAGGCGGCATGAAGACGTAGAGGATCCCGCTTTTGCCACCGTGCTCGCGCTCGGCCTTGGGGCCATTGCCTCGCTGCGGATCGCGCACTTCCACGCACAGGGCCGTGCGGGTGACCCAGTGGGCCGACTCGAAGCGCCCCGGTTGACGCATGGCGTCTGCTGCTGCCCCGGGCGTACGCAAGCTGGCAGGGCCGAGGCCGTTGCCGGTGCTGTCGCCTTCACCGCCCACACCGCCCACACCGCCCACACCGCCCGCGTCGTTGGCGCCACCTGAAGCACCCGCTCCACCCGCCAGATTTGCATCCGCCAGGCCCGCAGCGTCCAGACCTGCGGCCCGGCCGCCGGGCATCGCCACGGTGCCACCTTCGGCAAATGCTCCGCCGGTCAGATGCGCCGGGAATTGGGCTCGCCCCTGTGTTCCCGTTTGAGTGCGCAACTGAGTGAGCATCTGCGCCGGGTGCGCCAGCGACTCGCGCGCAGCATACGGGTCCTGCTCAATCAGGTACGGGTAGTCACCCTGACTCACCCAGGGCAGCGAGTCGAGCGGCAGCCGGTAGCCCATGGGCGAATCGCCCGGCATCAGGTACATGCGCTCGTCGCGGAAGAACCAGGGGCCGGTGCTCCAGGCGGGGCCTGAGAGCGCGGGGTCATGGCGCGCGGGGTCAGCCGCCTGCAGCGGCAGCATCCAGCCCACCACCTTGTCCAGGCCCTGGTCGAAGACCCGGCGCAGACGCTGGCGTTCAAGTTCGTCGTCCAGGCGGGCGTCGAAGGGGTCGACGTTGACCGGCAGCCGACGCTCGCGCCACAGGTAGTACCAGGTGTCCTCGTAGCCGGGCTGGACCCATTTGTCGGTCAGACCCAGGTTGGCGCTGAGGGTGCGGATGAAGCGCTCGGCATCTTCGTCCGTGTAATGGTGGGCTTGCCTTTCATCGGCAAAAAGGGAAGGGTCTTCCCAGCAGGGCAGGCCGTCGGCTCGCCAGCAGATGGACAGCGCCCACCGCGGCAGCTGCTCGCCGGGGTACCACTTGCCCTGGCCGAAATGCAGGAAGCCGCCCGCACCGTACTCGGCGCGCAGCTTGTCGACCAAGTGGGTGGCGAAGCCGCGCTTGGTCGGGCCCAGGGCATCGGTGTTCCATTCTGGTGCGTCACGGTCTTCGGCGGCCACAAAGGTGGGCTCGCCGCCCATGGTCAGGCGCACGTCGCCGGCGGCCAGGTCGGCGTCAACCGCCTCGCCCAGGGCCAGAACCTCCTGCCACTGCGTGTCGGTGTAGGGCTTGGTGACGCGGGGCGATTCATGGACACGGGTGACCGCCATGTGGTGGGCGAACTCCACCTCGGCGTCGTCGACCAGGCCCTCGATCGGTGCCGCACCGGAGGGCTGGGGCGTGCACGCCAGGGGAATGTGGCCCTCGCCGGCGAGCAGGCCAGAGGTCGGGTCTAACCCGATCCAGCCTGCGCCCGGCAGGTACACCTCGCACCAGGCATGCAGGTCGGTGAAGTCGACCTCGGTGCCGCTGGGGCCGTCCAATGCCTTCAGGTCAGGCGCCAGCTGGATCAGGTAGCCAGAGACAAAGCGCGCGGCCAGGCCCAGGTGCCGCAGCAGTTGCACCAGCAGCCAGCCCGAGTCGCGGCAGGAGCCGCAGGCCTTGTCCAGGGTTTCCTCCGGCGTCTGAACGCCCGGTTCCATGCGGATCAGGTAGCGGATGTCCTGCTGCAACCGTTGGTTCAGGCCCACCAGGAAGTCGATGGTGGGCTGCTCCTTGCGGTCGACCTTGTCCAGCCAGGCCTGGACGTGAGGGCCTGCCGGTTCGGTGGCCAGATAGGGCGCCAGTTCGGACTGCAGTTCGGGCGAATACGCAAAGGGGAAGGTCTCGGCCGCTGGTTCGAGGAAGAAGTCGAAGGGGTTGTAGACCGCCATCTCGACCACCAGGTCGACCGTGACCTTGAACTCGCGCGTCTTTTCCGGAAACACCAGCCGGGCCTGGTAGTTCGAAAACGGGTCTTGCTGCCAGTTGATGAAATGGTTGGCTGGCTCGACCCGCAGCGAGTAGGACAAGACCTTGCCACGGCCGTGCGGCGCGGGACGCAGGCGCACGACCTGCGGTCCGAGCTGGACCGGGCGGTCGTAGCGGTAATGCGTGATGTGGCTCAGGGCTGCATGAATGGCCATGATTTTGTTTAAGCAAGAGCAATGCCGGATTGTGCTGCAGCCCGCCGCGCTAGCAGCCGCTCCAGGGCCTGGGCGTTCACCGGCTTGGTCAGATGGTGGTCGATGCCGGCCTCGGCACTGCGGCGCTGGTCGTCCTCGCTGCCCCAGCCGGTGACGGCAATCAGCATGAGGCCGACCAGGCGGTGTTCAGCCCGCAGGCGCCGCGCCACTTCGTAGCCGGTGAGGTCTGGCAGGCCGATGTCGAGCAGGGCGACATCGGGCACCCATTCGCTGGCCTCGCTGATGGCGCTCGCACCGTCGTGGACGCAGCGCACCTCGTGGCCGAGCAACTCGAGCATCATGGACAGGCTCTCGGCCCCGTCGACGTTGTCGTCTACCACCAGCACCCGCAGTGCGTCGCCGACGTACGCCCCGGCAGGCCCCAGGTCGCCGGCATACACCTGGCCCGGCGCGCTGCGGGCCAGTGGCAGGCGCACGGTGAACCGGCTGCCCAGACCCAGCCCTTCGCTCTCGGCCGTGATGGAGCCGCCGTGCAGCTCGACCAACTGCTTGACCAGGGACAGGCCGATGCCCAGGCCACCTTGGGACCGGGACAGGGTTTCTTCGATCTGCGCGAACAGGTCGAAGACCTTGGGCAAGGTATCGGCGGACAGGCCAACGCCGTCGTCACTGACCGCCATCGCCAGCATCGCGCCTTCGGTACGCACCTGCAGCTGAATGTGTCCGCCTTCCGGCGTGTACTTGGCGGCGTTGTTCAGCAAATTGCCCAGGACCTGAGCCAGGCGGGTGAGGTCGGCGTCCAGCCACAGTGCGCCTTCTGGCAGCAACAGGGCCAGGTGGTGACCGCCGGCTTCGATCGCCGGCCGCGAGGCTTCCAGCGCGTTGTCGACGATGGACTGGACAGTGATGCGCTCGCAGCGCAGGTCTACCTTGCCACGACTGATGCGCGAGACGTCGAGCAGGTCGTCGACCAGACGCACCAGGTGGCTGGCCTGGCGTTCCATCATTTCCTGGGCGCGGGCAGCAGCACCCGTGAGCTGATTGCAGCGGCGCAGGATTTCCAGGCCGTTGCGAATTGGCGCCAGCGGATTGCGCAGCTCGTGGGCCAGGGTGGCGAGAAACTCGTCCTTGCGCACATCGGCGTCGCGCAGCGAGGTGTACAGGCGGGCGTTGTCCAGCCCGGTGGAGGCGATGGCCGCCAACTGCGTGAGGATGGACTCGTCTTCGGGGCTGAAAGGGCCGCTGGTGCGTCCCCCGTCGCGGGGAAGTTCGCGGCCCCAGACCTGCAGGCGCCCCAGGGGGCGGCCGCCCTGGCCGGTGAGGTTGACGCTGAGGACACCTTGCGCCGGCGGTTCGTCCGAGCCCATGCGGTCGCAGCAGCGGGCCACCGCGCGGATTGGCGGGTGGCGGTCTCCGTCGTGCATTTGGACCATGGTGCAGGCCCGCTGCGCCCCGAGAATCTCGCGCGCCTGCTGCGTGAGCACCTGGGCGATCTCGTCGGCCGACAGACTGGCATGCACCAGCCGCGAGGCCTCGGCCAGGTGCGACAGCAGCCGGGCGTAGTGCCGCTCTTCCCCGAGCAGCCGGTTGACGCTGTCCTCGGCCCGCTTTTGCTCGGTGGCGTCATGCAACACGGCCAGCACGCAGCCGATTTCGGAGCCGCTCGGACCGTACTCGGGGACAAACCGCGCGCTGAAGTGGCGCGGCCCGCGGTGGCCGCGGAAGGTGAACTCCAGTGTTTGCGCCAGGCCGTCCTCCCGCACCACGGCGATGACCTCTTCCCAGCGATCGCACAGATCGGCCGGCAGACCCGCCTCGCGCGGTGTGCGGCCAATGAATTCGCGTGGCAATCGCCCCGTCATGCGCTGGATCGCGGCATTGACAAAGACCATGCGCAGGGCTGCGTCAAAGCGGGCCAGCACGTCGGGCGTGTTGTCTGCGACGGACTGCAGCTCGCGCTCGCGTGCCTGCAGTGCATCCTGCACCTGCTTGAGGGGCGTGATGTCGGTCGACAGCCCGCCCACCGCCCAGGCCTGACCGGCCTCGTCGATCAACGGAAATTTGCTCGAGAGGTAGGTGGCCGGCTCGCCGTGATTGGCGGCCTGCTCCTCGGCCACCAGCAGCCGCCCGCCGGCCAGAGCCCGGGCGTCGTTGGCCCGCAGCGCGCTGGCCAGCGCGCTGCCCCAGGCCCCCTCGTCGGTGGCGTCTGCGGCTTGGTGTTCAGACATTCCTGTGCGATCGCGCCAGCTGCGGTTGGTGAGGAGGTAGCGTCCCTCCAGATCCTTGGCGTAGACCAAGGTGTCGGTGCCGTCGATCACGCCCTGGATGGTGCCGAGCGCCTCGCGCAGTTGCGCCTCGGCGCGCTTGCAGCGGGTGATCTCGGTCTGCGAGATCACCAGACCTGCCTCGGCCGGATGCCGCCGCAGATGGATGAGGAAGCAGCGACCGTCGCCCCAGTCGTATTCGATGCCGCTCTCCGACGCGCTGGCGCCAGGGGAGGCCAGCAGGCGCTGCACCTGGGCCAACAGCGCTGGCGCGTCGCGTTCGCCGGCCTCGACGGCGGCCTCGCAGGCCTGGAGATAGTTGTGGCCCAGGCGCGCGCTCGAGAGCGCCCCCTGCCCCAGGCGCGCAAAGCGTTCCCAGGCCGGGTTGCTGGCGACGACCCATCCCTGTGCGTCGAGCAGCAGGACATGCTGAGGCAGGGCATCGAGGATGTCGCGCGCTTGCAGCGCCGGCTCGGCTGTGGAACTGCGGGTCGCTACGCTCACCGCTGGGCCTCCGGGCGGGCCGTATGCGTGCAGGCCGTATGCGGGTAGGCCGTATGCGTGTAGGCCGTATGCGGGCGGCGCCAACCCTGGGCGGGGCCGGCAAGTCGTGGGGAATGGACGGACATCGAGAGCTCCCGTTTGTAGTGCTTTGGAAGTATAAAAGCGCGATCGTGCCGAGGCCTCCCGTGATTGCCGACGAATTGAACGGCACTGCCAACCTTAACGACCTATCCCCTCCCGTTGGGCAGGGCTTCTGGTCGGCCCCCGGCCCGGGCGCGCTGGCCTCCGGTTGGCTGCTGGGTTGCGCCTGGCAATTGCAGCAGGCGCGGCTGTGGCACGCCCTGGCCTATGCGGCGCTCTTCGGTGTGTGTCTGATCGTTCTGCTGGTGTGGCTGGGCCCCAGTTTCGGCCCCAAGTTCAACAGTTTTTTCGGCCGCTTTTTCGGCCGCTTTTTCGGCTGCATTGATGGCCAGTTCTTTGGCCGCTTCTTTGGCCGCTTGTTCTGCCCCGCCGTGGGACCTTCGGCGAGCCCCTTGCGGCGCTGCGTCTGGCACTGGTTGCTCGCCATCGCAGTGCCCTGTGGGCTGGGCCTGGGCTGTACCGGCTTGCGCGCGGTGGACCGCCTGGCTGCAGCCCTGCCGGCATCGGTCGAGGGTCGGGACATTCGCCTGGAGGGCTACATCGATTCGCTGCCGCAGGCCGTGGAGGGCGGTTATCGCTTTGAGTTCGCAGTGAACTCGGCCGTGGGCGGTCCAGATCTCGCCGAGGCCTTGCCGCCCGCTGCACTGGCCGGCCTTCGGCGTGTACAGCTGTCCTGGTACGGCGCAGTGACGTCGGCGCAAACCAAGACGGGTCCGGACGAGGGCGCACGGAACAGTGCGCAGAACGCTGAGCCAGCCTCGATCCGCACCATGCCGGTGCTGAGGGCCGGCGATCGATGGGACATTCTGGTGCGTCTCAAGGCCCCCCATGGCTTGGCCAATCCCTGGGGACTGGATCCCGAGCTCGGTGCCTGGGAGCGGGGCATTCAGGCCTGGGGACATGTACGCCAGGGCCCGCGAGATAGGGCGCCGGTACCGATGGGTTCGGCCTGCGCCGTTGCGGGCGGCACCGAATGGTGGCCCTGCCTGGACCGCCTTCGTCAAAGTGTGCGCGACGACATCCTCGCCCGGGTGCCAGATCGCAGTGCGGCCGGGGTGCTGGCCGCGCTGGTGGTGGGTGACCAGGGTGCCATCCTGGCGGCCGATTGGGCCCTGTACCGGGCCACCGGCATTGCCCATCTGGTGAGCATTTCGGGCCTCCATATCACTGTGTTCGCCTGGGCCGCCGCGCTGGCGATTGGCGTCGCCTGGCGCCGAAGTGTCCGGCTGTGCGAGGCATGGCCAGCGCCGCATGCGGCTGCGTTGGGCGGCCTGCTGCTGGCGGGCGCCTACGCGGCCTTCAGTGGCGGTGGTGTGCCGGCCCAGCGCACCCTGGGCATGCTCGCCGTGGCGGCACTGCTTCGGCTGAGCGGACGGCGCTGGCCCTGGCCGGCGGGGTGGGCGCTGGTGGCCGCGGCCGTGTGCGCCTGGGATCCCTGGGCGCTGTTGCAGGCCGGCTTCTGGCTCAGCTTTGTGGCGGTGGGCATCCTGATGGGTGCCGCGCCTGGCGACCTTCCGGTCCTGCGAGGCCGCTGGCATCGCGCCCAGGCCCTGTTGCGCGAGCAGGCCGTGATCACCCTCGCACTGGCACCATTGACGCTGCTGCTGTTCGGACAGGTCTCGGTGGTGGGATTGGTGGCCAATCTGGTGGCCATTCCCTGGATGACCTGCATCGTGCTGCCACTGGCGCTGGCCGGCCTGCTCTGGCCGACGTCGTGGCAGGGCGCGGCCTGGGCTGTGCAGGGCTTGGGCTGGGGCCTGCAGGGACTGGCCGCCTTGCCCGGTGCGGTGCTCGCGCTGCCCCAGGCCCCGACCTGGATGGGGGCTGCAGCGCTCGCCGGTGCAGCGCTCGCGGTCTTGCGCCTGCCCCTGGTCTTGCGCCTGGCTGGTCTGCCCTTGGCCTTGCCCCTCTTGCTCTGGCAGCCACCGCGTCCCGGGCCCGGGCAGTTCGATGTTTTGGCCATGGACATCGGCCAGGGCCAGGCGGTGCTGGTGCGTACCGCGGGTCACGCCTTGCTCTATGACGCCGGCCCGCGCTGGGGCGAGGAAGTCGACGCCGGACAGCGGGTGGTGGCACCCGGGCTGAGGGCGATGGGTGTCGCGTTGGACCGGCTGGTGGTGAGCCATCCCGACGCCGACCACGCGGGCGGCGCTGCGTCGGTGCTGGCGGACCAGCCACGGGCCGACCTGCTGGCCTCGCTGCCTGCGGGGCATGCGCTGGCCCTGGTGCGCCCGCCCATGCCCTGTTTGCAGGGGCAGCGCTGGTCCTGGGACGGTGTCTTGTTCGAGGTGCTCCATCCGCAGGAGCGGGACCTCATGGCCGACCCGGGCCTGCGTCACCCGAACGCACATTCCTGCCTGCTGCGAATCCAGGGGCAGGGCGGTGCGGTCGCTCTGCTGACCGGCGACCTGGAAGCGCCGCAGGAGTTGCGGCTGGTGCAGGAGTCTGCGCCCGCGCTGCGCGCCGATCTCCTGCTGGTGCCCCACCATGGAAGCCGCACCTCTTCGAGCGACCCCTGGCTGGCAGCGGTGCAGCCGCAGGTGGCGCTGGTGCAGGCGGGCTACCGCAATCGCTATGGCCACCCGGCAGCGCCGGTGATGGCCCGTTACGCCGCCCACGGTATTGCGGTGGTCGCCACGCCATCTTGCGGCGCGGCGCTCTGGGTCTCGAGCCAGCCTGGCCGGGTTGAATGCCACCGGGCGGGTGCACGGCGCTACTGGTGGCACCAGCCCGAAGCGGTGGGCACGCCGGTCCTGGAAACGGATCTCGATCCCGATACGACGGTGGCGCGGTGAGCTTGCATCGGGGGGGGCTATCAGGGTGCGGCCCGCATCTTGCTATCCTGAGGGGGGACTGAGTGGGAGGAGCCCGCCGATGAAGAAGTTTGACGAAATGGTCGCCAGCCTGCCGGAAGGTCTGGTCCGATCGCTCCCCTGGGAGGGGCAGCCCATGGCGGGCGTGCGTCCGCATTACCAAGCCTATGCAGCCTGGCTGGCTGGCCGTAGCGCCGCCGAGATGGCTGCCCGCCGCGAGGAGGCGGAGATGGTGTTCCGCCGGGTCGGCATCACCTTCGCCGTCTACGGCGCCAAAGACGAAGACGGCGCTGGCACCGAGCGGCTCATTCCCTTCGACCTCATCCCCCGTGTCATCCCCGCCCACGAATGGCGGCGCATGGAAAAAGGCCTCGTGCAGCGGGTGACCGCACTCAACCGCTTTTTGCACGACGTCTACCACGAGCAGGAAATTCTCAAGGCGGGCGTCATCCCCGCCGAACAGATCACGCACAACGCCCAGTTCCGCAAGGAGATGATGGGTGTCAATGTGCCTAATCAGGTCTATTCGCACATTGCCGGCATCGATATCGTGCGTGCGCCCGACGCCTCGGGCGAAGGTGTTTATTACGTCCTCGAGGACAACCTGCGTGTGCCCAGCGGCGTGAGCTACATGCTGGAAGACCGCCGCATGATGATGCGGCTCTTCCCCGACCTGTTCAGCCAGCACCGCGTGGCGCCGGTGATGCACTACCCCGATCTGCTGCTCGAAACCCTGCGCGCGAGCTCGCAGTCGGCCGCTCAGTCGGGCTCCCAGGACCCGACGGTGGTGGTGCTCACCCCAGGCATGTACAACAGCGCCTACTTCGAGCATGCCTTCCTGGCGCAGCAAATGGGCGTGGAACTGGTCGAAGGCCAAGACCTGTTCGTCAAGGACCGCTATGTCTACATGCGCACCACCCGCGGCCCGCGCCGGGTCGACGTGATTTACCGCCGTGTGGACGACGACTTCCTTGACCCCGCCGTCTTCCGGCCCAACTCCACGCTGGGCTGCCACGGTCTGGTCGAGGCCTATGCCGCCGGCAACGTGACCATCTGCAATGCAATCGGCACCGGGGTGGCGGACGACAAGTCCATCTATCCCTATGTGCCGAAGATGATCGAGTTCTATCTCGGCGAAAAGCCCATCCTGAGCAATGTGCCCACCTGGATGGGGCGTGACCCGGAGGATCTCAAATACATCCTGGCTCACCTGCCCGAACTGGTGGTCAAGGAGGTGCATGGCGCCGGCGGCTACGGCATGCTGGTCGGCCCGGCCGCCAGCACCGAGGAGATCGCCGACTTTCGCCGCGTGCTGGAGGCCAACCCGGGCGGCTATATCGCCCAGCCCACGCTCTCGCTTTCGTCCTGCCCCACCTTTGTCGACAGCGGCGTGGCCCCGCGCCACATCGACCTGCGGCCCTTCGTGCTTTCGGGCCAGGAGGTGCAGATGGTGCCCGGTGGCCTCACGCGTGTCGCGCTCAAGGAAGGATCCCTGGTGGTCAACTCCTCGCAGGGTGGCGGCACCAAGGACACCTGGATCCTCGAAGACTGATTGCAGCAAGAACAGGATACCCACCATGCTGTCCCGCACTGCCGACCACCTGTTCTGGATGTCCCGCTATACCGAGCGCGCGGAAAACACCGCCCGCATGCTGGACGTCAACTACCAGACCTCGCTCCTGCCCCAGTCCGCGCTAGCGGCGCAAATGGGCTGGCAGGGTCTGCTGTCCATCAGCGAGCTCATTCCCGCCTATCAGGCCAAGCACGGCGAGATCTCAGCGCGCGCGGTGATGGAATTCATGGTCGTCGACCCTGGCAATCCGTCGTCCATCGTTTCCTGCCTGCAGGCGGCGCGCGAGAACGCCCGCGCGGTGCGCGGCACCCTCACCACCGAGGTGTGGGAGACGCAGAACCAGACCTGGCTCGAGTTGGGTCGGCGCATCGCGGCCCAGGAGCATGTGCGTGACCCGGGCCAGTTCTTCGAGTGGGTGAAATTTCGCTCTCACCTCTCGCGTGGCGTGACTGTCGGCACCATGCTGATGGACGAGGCCCTTTACTTCATGCGCCTGGGCACCTTCCTGGAGCGGTCCGACAACACGGCCCGACTGCTCGATGTGAAGTTCAACGCACTGCAAAGCGAGTATCACGGCGCTGCCGCCGGAGATGGCTCGCAGGGCGCCGATGGCGAGGACTACGACTTCTACCAGTGGAGCGCCATCTTGCGCAGCGTCTCGGCCTTCGAGATCTACCGCAAGGTCTACCGCAACGTGATCCAGCCCGAACGCGTCGCCGAGCTGCTCATTCTTCGGCCCGATATGCCGCGCTCGCTCCATGCCAGCGTGGCCGAGGTGGTGAGCAATCTGGCCATGGTGGCAGGCGACAGCGCACAGGAGACGCGCCGCCGCGCCGGCCGGCTGCTGGCTGAGCTGCAGTACGGCAGGATCGACGAGATCTTGGCGACCGGACTGCACGCCTACCTGACCCAGTTCTTGGACCGGGTCAACGAGCTGGGTGTGCGCATCAGTCGGGACTTCCTCGTCCCTACCTGAGCCCGGCGCAGGCAACGGTCGCGCAGTAAGCACTGCAACTGAACCCTGCGCCGCGAGACCTCCGTTACAGCTTCTTGAAGAAGCTGCGACCCAGGTCACACCACGGCAGGTGCTTTATGGCTACGCTGGAGGTCTTCCCTAGCACCGGCCCTGCCCCCATGTCTGAACCTTTCCCCCAGGCCCCGCCGGAGCCCAAGGAGGCGGGCACCGCCCCCCAGCTGCCGTCCGATGCCTATTACCGCCAGATCATCGGCAGCGCGGTGGACCATGCCATCCTCACCACGCTGAGCGATGGCGCCATCACCACCTGGAACAGCGGCGCTGAGCGCTTGACGGGCTGGACCGAGACCGAAATGGTCGGGCAGCCGGTGAGCCGGCTCTTCACGCCCGAGGACATCGCCGCCGGCGTGCCGCAGCGAGAGTTGGACACGGCCCGCGCGGAGGGCCGGGCGATCAATGAGCGATGGCACCTGCGCAAGGACGGCGGCCGCTTCTGGGCCTCGGGCGAGACCCTGCCTTTGCATGACGAGCTGGGGCAGCCCGAGGGCTTTCTCGCCATCATGCGCGACCGCACCGAGCAGCGACGGCAGTCGCTCGATCTGCAGTTCCTCGCCCGCGCCAGCGATGAACTGGCCGCCCTCTCGGAGGTGGAGACCACCTTGGACAAGATCGCCCACATGGCGGTCCCCGACTTTGCTGATTTCTGCGCCGTTGATCTGCTCGAGCCTGATGGCGCATTGCGCCGCGTCGCGTCTGTCCACGCCGATCCGACCCGGCAGGCCGCGGTGGCAGTGCTGCACGACCGATACCCGCCGGACCCTCGAACCCGAGGCGGCACCTGGCATGTCCTCACCACCGGGCGGCCACAACTGGTGCCGCGCATGACCCGCGAAATCCTCGAACGCTCTGTCGAATCGCCGGAGCGACGCGAGGCCCTGCTCGCCCTGGGCATGCGCTCCTACATCGCGGTGCCGCTCAAGACGCAGGACGAGTCACTCGGGGTGATCAGCTTTGCCACGGTCGACAACACCCGTACCTATGGCGAGGCAGACCTGTCACTGGCCGTCGACCTCGCCCGACGGGCTGCGGTCGCGCTGCAGAACGCCCGTCTGGTGCGCGCGCTGCGCGAGGCAGATCGGGCCAAGGATGTCTTTCTCGCGACCCTGGCCCACGAACTGCGCAACCCGCTGGCGCCGATTCGCAATGGCCTGACCATCTTGCAGCGGACACCGGGCGACCAGGCAAGGGTCGAGCAGGTCACCCGCATGATCGAGCGCCAGGTCGGCCAGCTTTCAGGCTTGGTTGATGACCTGCTCGATGTCTCTCGCATCGGCACCGGCAAGCTGGACCTGAAAAAGGACCGGGTCGATATGGTCGAGGTGCTCGCCACCGCCGTCGAAATGAGCCGCCCCCTGATCGAGGCGGCCCACCACCACCTGGTGCAGGCTTTCCCCGCCGGCCCTGTGCTGGTCCGCGGTGACGGACCGCGGCTGGCCCAGGTCTTCGCCAATTTGCTCAACAACGCCGCCAAGTACACCCGGCACGGAGGGCGTATCGAGCTGGTCCTGCAGGCCCTGCCCGAAGAGGTGGTGGTGCGGGTGCGCGACAACGGCGCCGGCATCGCACCGGACATGTTGCGGCGCGTGTTCCACCTGTTCACGCAACTGCCACAGCCGCAGGAGCGCCGACAGGGTGGCTTGGGCATTGGCCTGTCCCTCGTCGACGGCCTGGTGCGGCTGCATGGCGGCCGGGTCGAAGCGCACAGCGCTGGGCTCGGGACCGGCAGCGAGTTTGTCGTTCGTTTGCCGCAGCTCGGCCTCTTGGCGCCCTGGGACCGGGCGGGTTCCGCCGACGCCAAGGGCCGGTCGGGGCCCCCGGGGCCCGCGGGGCCGGAGGGCCTGCCCGGACCGCAAGGGGCGCCAGGTCCCCAGGGCCTGCCGGGGCCGCAGGGATTGCCGGGTCCGCGGGGTGTCGCCGGTCCGCAGGGCCAGCCCGGCCCGCGGGGCTTGCCAAACACGGCCGCGTCGGCCGCGCCATCGACGGCTGGCAGTCCGCCACCCGTGCCCCGTGCCCCCGGCGCCGCCTTGCCGGCGCGTCGTGTCCTGGTGGTGGATGACAACGTCGACGCCGCGACCACTGTGTCAGACCTGCTCGCAATGGCCGGCTGCGAGGTCGCGGTGGCGCACGACGGCCAATCCGCCGTCGACCAGACCCTGACCTTCCGGCCGGATGTGGTGCTGTTGGATATCGGCCTGCCCGATGTCAGCGGCTACGAGGCTGCGCGCCGCATCCGCCGACTGCCCGATTTGCACCAACCGCAGCTGATTGCGCTGACCGGCTGGGGCCAGCAGCAGGACAAGCAGATGGCCTCCGATGCCGGCTTTGACCAGCACTGGACCAAGCCGGTCGATCCCCAGCGGCTGATGGACCTGGCCCGCGTGGATTGAATTCACGCGACGGGCTGCGACCTGCTGCAGTTGCAGCAGGTCGCCCTGCGCGCCGCCGGCCCACTGCCTCGCGTCCGCGAGTTCGCGCGGAGCGCCGTAGCGTCGTAGCGACGTAGCCCCGTAGCGGCGACTGACAGACCTCTGAGCCAGGCGAACGGATGGCTTGGTCGCGGCGGTAGTTCGAAGGATCATCGCGCCGCCTTTCACCTCATCTCAAAGATCATCATGTTCTGCGTTGCATCCCGACCCCTTGCGTGCCCGGCCTGCCCGGCTGCGGTACCTGCTTATGCCCCTGCGGTGACATCTTTTGAAGTTTCGGATCCCGCCCGGGGCTACGGGCCCGTGTCGGCCGAGATCGCTCCTCACCCTGATGCCGTGGGGGGGAGTGGCGTGTTCAGTGCGGGGGACCGTCGCCGGATGCAGGCCGAGGCGGATCACCATCCGCTCGCGACCCGCACGGCAGCCATCGCCCACGCCGCCCTGGCCCCCGCCTCGACCTTGGGCTCAACCGTGCAATCGACTTCTCCTTCGCAGAGCCGCCTGCCGTTCCCCCGCTGGCCTTGCGAGGCAGACGAGGGCTGGAAGGAGCTTCTGGGCTTTGACCTGACCGTGCTGGCACCCCCGCCGGGTCATCCGGTCCGCAAGACCCTCGTCCAAGCCCGCGCAGACAAGGACTTCAGCACTTTCGCGATGGCCTTGATGGAGATGGGCGTCCCGCCTCCCCAGATTTTTCGCGCGGCCATGCTCGGCGACATGCTTCCCACGCAGGACCGCTCTGACCCCGAAGCTCCCCTGCGAGCCCTGGTGGCGAAGGTCGAGGCCAGTCTTGCAGAGGCCGTGAACTCGATCATGGCGAAGGCGCGTCTGTGAGGCTGCTGCTGGTGAGGTGGCGGCTGGAGGTGGCTGCTTGGTGTGGCGGCTGTTTGGTCGGCCCTGAGCGGGCGTGCTCATTGAAGAGCGCTCCGGCTACCATCTGTGGATGACGAAGCAACTCAAAATCGATTTCGTGTCCGACGTGGTCTGCCCCTGGTGCGCGGTGGGCCTGGGCGGGCTGGAGCAGGCCCTGGCCCGGCTCGAGGGCGAGGTGAAGGCCGATATTCATTTCCAGCCCTTTGAGCTCAATCCCCAGATGGGGCCCGAGGGCCAAGACATCGTGGAGCACATCTCCGAGAAATACGGCTCCACCCCCGAGCAGATGGCCGAGCGCTGGCACATGATGTGCGACCGGGCTGCCGAGGTGGGCTACCAGTTCCAGCGTGAGCGCCTGGGCCGCATCTGGAACACCTTTGACGCCCACCGCCTGCTGCATTGGGCCGGCACCTTGGGCGCCAGCGCGCAACGCGACCTCAAACAGGCACTGCTTTCAAGCTATCACGAGCAGGGCCAGGCGGTGGGCCAGCACGAGGTGATGCTGGCGGCGGTGGCCGCGGCCGGCCTCGATGCCGAGGTAGCCCGGACCCTCCTGGCCGGCGATGAATTCGCCGCCGAGGTGCGCGACCGCGAAGCTTTTTACCGCCAGGCCGGCATCACCGCTGTGCCCTCTGTCATCGTCAATGACCAGTACCTGATTCAGGGCGGCCAGCCGGCCGAGGCCTTTGAGAAGGCCTTGCGGCAGATTGCAGAGCAGGCGGGCTGATCACGCCACGGTCGGTCGATGGGCCCCGCCCATGGACGGGGCCAAGGCCTGCAATGACCCTTCACGTGCTTTGGTACTGATCGCGGAGCGCGAAGAGGTCTGCACGCGTGGACGCCAAAATCGCGTCCGTGATTGACGTCGACCGCTCGCTCTGGGCCAGGCTTGACGCGCCGGTTTCCGTGCTGCTCCAGGAGATGTCGCTCTCTAGCTCCCACAGACGATCAGTTTGAACTGTTGGCGTCGGGGTGCGTCTGACTGGGTCTTTCCCGACTGCATTGCCCGTCGCATTGGGGATGTGCGGGGCGGTGTTGGAGGGAATGATGGACGGGGGCAACTTACCAGGCGGTTTGCTCGACCGGGCTCCCCTGAGTGTCTGCTCCAACATTTGGAAGTAGCCTTCCAACCCGCTGAACTGGCGGGGATTTTTTATTGCCTTCTCTAGGTCCTTGCTGGCCTGAGCGAAGATCTGGTGCGCCCGAGCCAGGGCGTCTCTTCTCAAGTGGGCTTGCGTTCTGACCGCGCTTACCGGTGAGGACCCGGTCGCTTCTTGCGCGGCGCCTGGGCTGGCGCCATCGGTGGGCGTTTGGGGTGTGGAGCCTGGCTGCGCTGCGCGGCGCATTGAATCCAAGGGTTCAGGGCGGGGGCCAG
>CANFQF010000039.1 GCA_947449025.1 Comamonadaceae bacterium | reverse complement strand
GACGACCTTTACGTCCCGGACGAGGACGTGCTCGGCGAGGTGGGCAAGGGCTTCAGCCTGGGCCAGCGCTGGCTCACCATTCACGACCGCCTGCTGCGCGGGCCCTATGCCCTGGGCAAGATGCAGCGCGCGCTCGACATGTCGGTCGACTGGGCCAAGCAGCGCGTCACCTTCGGCAAGCCTCTTTCCGAGCGCCAGGCGATCCAGTGGCACCTGGTCGATATGCACATCGACATCCAGGCCCTGCGCTCCATGACTTACGAGATGGCCGCGCGGGCCGACAGCGGCGAGGACGTGCGCACCGAGGCGGCGCTGGTCAAGTTGTGCTCGAGCGAATGGGGTGCGCGCTGCGTGGACCACGCCATCCAGGTGCACGGCGCCATGGGCGAGTCGCTGGACCTGCCGCTCACGCTGTTCTATCGCGTTCTGCGCCACACCCAGATCGGTGGTGGCACCAGCGAGATCCAGCGCATCCTGATCGCGCGCAAGCTCCTGGGCAAGTGATGCCGTCCGCTCTGGAGGGCGTGCGCGTTCTCGACCTGGGCCCCGGCATCGCCGCGCCGCTGGCGGCACGGATCCTGGGTGACTTCGGCGCCGACGTGGTGAAGGTCGAGCCCGCCGGTGCCGGCGACCCGGCGCGCCAGTTGGCCCCCCGGGTGGAAGAGGGCCCCGAGGCTGAACGCAGCCTCATGTTCGCCTACCTGAACTGGAACAAGCGCGGCCTGCAGCTCGATTTCGAGTCGGCCCAGGGGCAGGCGGAAATCCGCCGTCTGGTCGAGGCCTGCGACATCGTGATCGAGGGCTGGCGGCCCGGGCGACTGGGCTCCTGGGGCCTCGCGCCAGCGCAGATGATGGCGTGGAACCCCCGTCTGGTGGTGGTCTCGGTGAGTGACTTCGGACAGGCCGGCCCGTATGCGCAATACGCGGGCAGCGACCTGGTGCACCAGGCGATGAGCGGCATCATGCAAATCAGCGGCGCCGCCGACCGCGCACCGCTCAAGCACGGCCTGAACCAGGCCTATCTGGGTGCGGGACTCAATGCGGCCTATGCGGCGCTGGCCGCGCATTGCGCGGCCGAGCGCGATGGCGTCGGCGACCATCTCGACCTGTCGGTGCAGGAGTGTCTGGTCTCCGAGCTGGTGACCTGCGAGACCTACTACACCTTCATGGGGGCCATCCAGGGTCGGCGCCTGCCGATGCAGGACCCTTATTCGGGCGCGCCCATTGCGACCCGTCATGGCTACCTCTCCTTCCAAGCGAGCCTGGCCGTCCCCAACGAGACCTTCGCCGACCTGTTCCAGTGCGAGGCTCTGCGCGACCCGAAATTCGCCAGCAACAAGCAGCGTTCGCAGCATGTGCAGGAGGCCCGCGACCTGATCGCCGCGGCAGTGAAGGACCGGGACGCCAAGGACATCTTTCTCGAGGGTTCGCGCCTGCGCGCCCTGATGGGGGTGGTGCAAACCGCGCCCGACCTGCTGGCCTGCGAGCAGCTGGCGCAGCGCGGGCTTTGGGTCGACGTCGAGCATCCGAGCGGCCGCAGCTTCCGCTACCCGGCCGAACTCGCCCGCATGACCGGCACCCCGACCCGCGTCGCACGACGCGCGCCCATGCTCGGCGAGCACAACGCCGAGATCCTCGAGGCCTGGGGTTCACCCGCCACACCGGGCGCCGCATCAGGCGCGACCCCGGCTGCAGCAGCCACGCCAAGCACCTCGCCATCTCCCGTACCTCCCGTATCTCCCGCAGCCCCCACCCCGGGCTCGGCCCGCCTGCCGCTGGAAGGCCTGCGGGTGCTGGACCTGGCCACGGTGATCGCGGTGCCGTATATGGCCGCGCTCCTGAGCGACCTGGGCGCCGAGGTGATCAAGATCGAGTCGCCGCGCAAGCTCGACCCGACCCGCCAGGGCGTGCTCACTACCTACCTGGATAACGACGCCAGCGTCGACGGCATCAACCGCTCCGGCATGTTCCAGGTGGTCAATCGGGGCAAGCGCTCCATCGTCATCGACATGGGCAAGGACGAAGGCAAGGCGCTGCTGCGGGATCTGGTGGCCCATGCCGACGTTGTCGTTGACAACTTCACCCCGCGGGTGATGGACAGCTGGGGCCTGGGCCATGAGGCGCTGCTGGCGATCAACCCGCGCCTGATTTACCTGTCCAACACCGGCTACGGGTCCACTGGCCCCTGGCGCAATTTCCCCAGCCAGGGCACCACCCTGGAAGTGACCATGGGCATCGCCGCATACACCGGCTATCGGGGTGACCCGCCCTGGAAGGTGGGTCAGTCCTATCCCGACTTCCTGGCTTGCTGGACGGGTCTTGCCGCCCTGTTCTCGGCGCTGCGCCATGTGCGGCGCGGCGGCGCCGGCCAGTGGATTGACCTGGGCATGTACCAGGTGGGCGCGGCCATGATCCCGGAGGCCTTGCTGCAATACCAGATGGACGGCGGCCAGCCCGAACGCCTCGGCAATGAGCATGCCCAGTTCGTTCCGAGCAATGTCTACCCCTGTCTCGGCGCAGACCGCTGGTTCGCGCTCACCGTCGAGACCGACACCCAATGGCAGGCGCTGGCGGGCCTGATGGCGGCCCGCGGCCTGCAGGTGCCGGCGGACCTGTCATCGGTTTCGCAGCGGCAGGCGCGGCGCGCCGAGGTCGACGCGCTGGTGGCCACCTGGGTCTCAGCCGAGGACGGCTTTTTGCTGATGCACCGGCTACAAGCTGCAGGCATCGCCTGCGGGCCGGTGATGAACAACCGCGACCTGCTACTGGACCCCCATCTGTCCTGGCGCGGCTTTCACGAGCGGGTGGACCTGCCTGCCCCCATGGGGGTGCGACCTATCATGGGGCGGCCCTGGAAGATGGCGAAGCGGGACGTTCACATCCGCCACCCGGGGCCGCGCTATGGCGGCGACGGCCGGGCGGTGCTGCAAGACGTGCTGGGGCTGGACGAGGCGCGCATCGACGCCCTGTTCGAGGCCAAGGTGGTCTGCACCGAACCGACCACGCCCAAGCCATTTGACGCGATGGGACTGGCCGAATTACAGCGGGTCAAGGCGATCCACGAGGTGGACCCGGACTACAAGCGCAAGCTGGGCCTGCCTGGCGCCTGAGAGCCGGCAAGCCGGCAGATACGATCAACGATTACGACAGCAGGAGCAGCCATGGCAAGCCTCAACATCGCGGTGGAAGACAAGGTCGCCGTGTGCGAGTTCAACCGCCCGCAGGCGATGAACTCGATCGACCCGGAGATGCGGCAGGAGCTCTACGCTTTCTACCGCCGCATCAATGAGGACGAGGGCATTCACGCGGTGGTGTTCACCGGCGCAGGTGACAAGGCTTTTTGCACCGGCGCCGACCTGAAGAAGACCCTGCCCGACCCGAACCAGAGCTACGCCCGGCAGCTGCTGGTGGAGCGAGACACCGGCAGCGCCTTCATGGGGCTCGAAACCGACAAGCCGCTGATCTGCGCGGTCAATGGCTATGCGCTGGCCGGTGGCACTGAGCTGCTCGCTATTACCGACATCGCGATCGCCTCGGAGAACGCCAAGTTCGGACTGAGCGAGGTCAAGCGCGGCTCCATCCCCTGGGGCGGCAGCATCCCGCGCCTGGCCCGCTCGCTGTCCAAGACCGATTTCATGCTGCTGCTCCTCACCGGCGACACCATCGACGCCCAGGAAGCCCTGCGCATGGGCCTGGTGAGCAAGGTGGTGCCGCACGCGGACCTCATGCCCACCGCGATGGACATCGCCCGCCGCATCGCCCACAACGCCCCGCTGTCGGTGCGCGCAGCCAAGCAACTGTTCACGCGTGGCGCCGACATGCCGCTGACCCAGGCATTAGCCCTGGACAAGTTCATGTACGGCCTGCTCAAGGACACCGAAGACCGGGTCGAAGGCCGCAAGGCCTTCGCTGAAAAGCGCAACCCGAACTGGAAGGGGCGCTGAGATGAGTGCACCCAGCACCCCGAGTACGCCTGTTGCCGCACTCGAGGGCCTGCGCGTCCTCGACCTGAGCGGCGCCATGGGCAACTACGCCGGCAAGCTGTTTGCCGACATGGGCGCCGACGTCATTTTGGTCGAGCCGCTCCAGGGCAGCGAGCTGCGCCGCGAAGGCCCTTTCATCGACGACCAGCCCGGCACCGAGCGCAGCCTCAACTTCGCCTACCAGAACACCAGCAAGCGCGGCATCTGCCTGAACCTCGAGACCGCCAGCGGTCAGGCCCTGCTGCGCGAGCTCGCGGCCGGCGCCGACCTGGTGCTGGAGACCTTCGCGCCCGGCTGGATGGAGGCCCATGGCCTGGGCTACGCGCAGCTGGTGCAGCGCCGCCCGCAGCTCGTGATGGCCAGCATCACCCCCTTCGGCCAGACCGGTCCCTATGCCGACCTGCAGGCCACCGACCTGGTGGCCCTGGCCACCGGCGGCCTGCTGTGGATGGGGGGCTACCAGGGCGTGGCGCCGACCCAGGCCCATGGCGATCAGGCCTTCAAGTGCGCAGCGATGTACGGCGCGGTCGCCGCGCTGCTCGCCGTGACCGATGCCGAACTGAGCGGCGAGGGCCAGCAGGTGGACATTGCCATGCAGGAGTGCGTGACCCTGGCGCTGGAAAACGCGGCCCAGACCTATGACCTCGAGGGTGTGATCCGCAAGCGTCCGCTGGGGGACCAGCGCTTTGCCGGCTACGGATTGTTCGAGTGCCAGGACGGCTACATCTACCTGGGCTCGCGCGGCATCGGCAACAGCCCGGCCTGGTCCCGCAGCCTGCGGTGGTTCAAGGACGCCGGCATGGTGGGCGTGGACCGCCTGTTCGGCCCCGAATGGTCCGACCTCACCTACCTCAAGAGCGAGGAGGCCCGAGAGGTCTTCGGCGACTTGTTCATGACCTGGTCGCGCCAGCGAACCAAGGAGTGGCTCTATACCGAGGGCCAGAAGCGGCTCATTCCGCTGGCCCCGGTGAGCACGCCGCGTGACCTGCTGGACAACCCGCAGCTGCGCGCCCGCGAGCACTTCGTTCCCTTCACGCATCCGCTGGTCTCGGCGGCCGCCGAAATGCCCGGCGCGCCCTATGTGCTTTCGGGCACGCCCTGGCGCCTGCAGCGCCCGGCCCCTGGGCTGGGCCAGCACACGATGGAAGTTCTGGCGGAGATCGGCATCACCCGCGACGAAGTCGCGCGCCTGTACGCCGCGGGGGTGGTGGCATGACTGCAGCCAGCGCCTCGCATGGAAGCCCTATGAGCGAAAAACGTCTTCCCCTGGCCGGCCTGCGGGTGGCCGACTTTTGCTGGATCGGGGCCGGCTCCTACACCACCAAGATCTTCGGTGACCTCGGCGCCGACGTGATCAAGATCGAGAGCTCGACCCGGCTCGACTCGCTGCGCCTGGCTGGCCCCTACAAGGACGGCAAACCCGGCGTCAACCGCAGTGGCTACTTCGCCGACCGCAACACCAGCAAGCGTGGCATCACGGTCGACATGAAGCACCCGAAGGCGCTGGGCCTGATCCGCAAGCTGATCGCGCAGAGCGACATCGTGGCCAACAACTTTGCCGCCGGGGTGATGGAGAAGTTCGGCCTGGGCTACGAGGACTGCAAGCGCATTCGCCCCGACATCCTCTACATCGGCATGTCCATGCAGGGCTCGCAGGGGCCGCAGCGTGACTTCCGTGGCACCGGCAGCAGCATCGCCGCGCTCACCGGCATCCAGGACCTGAGCGGCCTGCCCGGTAATGTGCCTGCCGGCACCGGTACCAACTACCCCGACCACCTGCCCAACCCCTGCCACGCGGCCTTCGCCCTGCTCGCGGCGCTGCGTCATCGGCGGCGCACCGGCCAGGGCCAGTGCATCGACTTTGCCCAGACCGAACCCATGCTTTCGCTCATGGGGCCGACCTTTCTGGACCTCACCGTCAACGGCCGTTTGCAGCAGCGCCGGGGCAACGACCACCCCTGGATGGCGCCGCATGGCGTGTATCCCTGTGTCGGCAAGGACCGCTGGATTGCGATCACCGTGGCCACCGACGTCCAGTGGGCGGCGCTGGTGGGCGTGATGGGTTCGCCCGCCTGGGCGCTGGAGTCGCGCTGGCAGACGCTGCCGCAGCGGCACCGCGAGCGCCAGGCGCTCGACGCGCTGCTGGCGGCCTGGACGGCAGGACAAGACCGCTACGACCTGATGCGCCGCCTGCAGGCCGCCGGCGTGCCCGCTGGCGCGGTGCAGGACGCGCACGACGTCACCCGAGAGGACCCGCAACTGGCGCACCGGGGCCACTGGATTCGCATGCCCCATGCGGAAATGGGCGAGTCGATCTACAACAACCTGCCGTTTCGCTTGTCGCGCCACACGGTCCAGCCCCAGCGCGGCGCGCCGCTCTTGGGCGAGCACACCCGCGAGGTACTGGGCAGCCTGCTGGGCCTGACCGAGGCCGAGATCGACGCGCTTCAGGCCGAGGACTTGCTCAAATGAGCCACCGCCTGCGCGGTCGCGGCGCGATCGTCGGCGTGGGCGCCAGTGCCCAGGGCAAGGTGCCGGGCTCGACCGCGCTGTCGCTGGCCGTCGAGGCCTTCAAGCGCGCGCTGGACGACAGCGGCCTGCGCAAGAACCAGATCGACGGCCTTCTCACCTTGCGTGGCCAGACCTCGCCCGAGGGCGAACAGAACTACCTGCGCCTGGGCGAGACCCTGGGCATCAACCCGCGCTGGACCGGTGGCATGCACATGGGCGGTGCCACCGCCGGCGCGCTGATTCAGCAGGCGGTGCTGGCCATCGATGCCGGCATGGCCACCCACGTGGCCTGTGTCTACGGCGACGCCGCTGCCACCGGGGGCGGTGTCTTCAACCGGGCCCAGGGCTGGGGCGACTCGTCCTCCATCTGGGGCTTCATGGCGGCCGCCGCCAACAGCGCCATGACCGCCTCGCGCCACATGGCGCTCTATGGCACCACCAGCCGGCAGCTGGGCGAGGTGGCAGTGGCTTGCCGCCACCATGCTTCACTCAACCCCGATGCGGTCATGCGCCAGCCGATCACCGTGGACGACCACCAGGCCTCCCGCTGGATCGTGGAGCCGCTGCACCTGCTCGATTGCTGCCTGGTCTCCGACGGCGGTGTTTGCGTCATTGTCTCCAGCGCCGAGCATGCGCCCGACCTGCGCCAGCCGGTGGTCCCCATCCTGGGCATGGGCCAGGCCCACACGACCCAGACCCTGGGCCGGGAAGACTGGTGGTACGCGCCGCACCAGAAGGCCGCGGTGCAAGACGCCTATGCCATGGCCGGCGTCGGCGCGAGCGACATTGACGTTGCGCAGCTCTATGACAACTTCACCATCAGCGTGCTGCTGTGGCTGGAACACGCAGGCTTTTGCGCGCCGGGAGAGGCGGGGGCATTTGTCGAGGGCGGGCGCATTCGCCTGGGCGGCCAGCTGCCGGTGAACACCGCCGGCGGTAATCTGTCGGAGTCCTTCATGGAGGGCTGGCTGCACATCGTCGAGGGCGTGCGCCAGATGCGCGGGCAGTGCGGGCCGCGCCAGGTGCCTGGCGCCGAGATCTGTCTGACCACCGGGCGAGGCATGGCCCTCAACTGCGCCAACGCATTGGTGCTGGGAAAGGGCTGAGGCACCATGACTGAATCCGCTACGCCCGAATCTGTTTTGCCCGAATACAACAAGCCCCTGCCGGTGCTTACCGACGAGAACCGGCCCTTCTGGGACGCCTGCCGGAGCGGGCGCCTGTCCTTTCAGTGCTGTGGTGGCTGCGGCCATCTGCGCTACCCGATCAGCCCCTTCTGCCCGGAGTGCCTCAGCGGCGACTTCGCCTGGACCCCGGTCTCGGGGCGCGGCACGGTGTTTGCCAGCGTGGTCTTTCACCAGGCCTATCACCCGGGCTTCAAGGGCGAGGTGCCCTACAACGTTGCCCTCATCCAACTGGAGGAGGGGCCGCGCATGTACAGCAACGTGGTTGGGGTGCCGCCCCGCGAGGTGCGGGTGGGCGACCTGGTCGAAGTGCTGTTTGACCCGGTCACACCCGAGATCACGGTGCCGCGGTTTCGGCCGCGTGGCACGGCTACCTGAACTCGAATCATCCACGCGAATCCTGAACGCGATCCCTGCACGCACAACCTGAACACAAGACCCGAGCATGTTCAAAGTCGACACCCTGGCGCCGCCTGAGCGGCATTTCGAAGACTTCCACGAGGGGCAGGAGATGCCCGTCGTGACCAAGGGCCCGATGAGTGCCGGCCACCAGGTGCGCTGGGCCGGTGCCTGCGACAACTATGCCTCCGACTTTCACCACGACGCGGCTGCCGCGCGTGCCCAGGGCCTGCCCGGCCTGCTGCTGTCGGGCCCCTTCATGGCGTCTTACATGCTCACCGAGGTGAGTCATTGGCTGGGAAGCCGTGCCCGTGTGCTGTCCTTCTGGGACAAGAACAGCGGCACCACCATGCCTGGCGACATGGCCCATATCCACGCCCGCATCACCCGCCTGCAGGTCGAAGGCGACATGGGCCGGGTCGAGGTGGCCTGCGACATCGTCAACCAGGACGGCAAGTCCACCACGCCCGGCGGCCTGGTGGCGCTGCTGCCGCGGAAGGGGGCCTGAGATGGGAGAGCCGATGACCGCCCTGCAAATGGAGGCCTCTCTCAAGGCCATGGAGGGTCCGCTGGGCCAGCCCGACACGATGCCTATCGAGATGATGGCGGCGCGCCGCATGGGGCTGTGCGTCGAGGCGCTCGACCAGATCCACTATGACGAGGCCGCGGCCCGTGCGCGCGGTTACCGCGGCATCGTCGCCCCGTGGCCGCTGCTTTGGCTGGCCTTCTTCAACTGCCGCGACGCGCCCCTGAAGTTCGACTTCGGCAGGGCCACCATCCACGGCGGCGACAGCTACGAATTCCACGAGCCGATGGTGGTGGGCGACACCCTCACGGTGCGCGCCACCGTCACCTCCACCGCGGTCAAGCAGGGCAAGGCCGGGCCGATGGGCGTGATCGTCACCCGGCGCGAATTCCATAACCAGCACGGCCAGCTCTGCGCCATCCTGGACACGACCAACATCCGCCGCTGAGGCGGGCGCCTGCCGTGAGCGCCCGGGCGGTCGCCGGGTCGATGATCGGTGAGTCCGGGGGAAAGCAGGGGGCCGCACAGGGTCTGGCACCCGGGTCGCCTCGCTTGACAGCCCTGGGTCCACTGCCTAGACTGGCCCACAGAAGTTAGCGCTATCATTTTTGCTGGCAGTCTGCCACGGCGACGCGCCGCATACACAGCGAATACGCCCACCTATCACCGACCCCACAGGAGACAGACATGCGCCCCATCACCCGCCGCACCGCCTTGGCCGCTGCCGCTTCAGCCCTGGCCGCCCCGACCCTCGCTCTGGCCCAGGCCGGTTTTCCGGGCAAGCCGATCCGCCTGGTGGTTCCCTTTCCGGCGGGCGGCAGTGTGGACCCGCTGGCGCGTGTGCTCGGCGAGCGCATGACGCAGGCTTTCGGCCAGCAGGTGATCGTCGACAACCGCGCCGGCGGCAACACCGTCATCGGCACCGACTTCGTGGCCAAGGCGCCGGCCGACGGCTACACCCTGCTGCTCACCGCCAGCTCCCATGTGACCCAGCCCCAGCTGCTCACCGTGCCCTTCGACCCGATCAAGGACTTCGCACCGGTGGCCACGGTCAGCGCCTCCGACATGATTCTGTGCGTGCACCCCTCGGTGCCGGCCAACAACCTGCAGGAGTTTCTGGCCCTGGCCAAGGCCAAGCCTGGCTCGCTCAACTTCTCCTCGGCCGGCAGCGGCAACCCCAACCATCTGGCGGGCGAGCTTCTGAGCATGATGGCCAATGTGAAGTTCACCCATGTGCCTTACAAGGGTGGGGCGCCGGCCATCGTCGACCTGGTCGGCGGCCAGGTGCAGTTCTCTTTCGGCAGCCCGATCATCGTGCTGCCCCATATCCGCTCGGGCAAGCTCAAGGCGATTGCGGTCACCAGCTCCCAGCGCATGTCCCTGCTGCCCAATGTGCCCACCGTCGCCGAATCGGGCGTGGCGGGTTACGAAGTGCGCATTTGGTACGGCGTGCTGGCGCCGGCGGGCACGCCCAAGGATGTCGTGGCCAAGTTGGCCACCGAGATCAACCGTATCACCGCCCTGCCCGAAATGAAGGAGCGTCTGGACGCTGCCGGCATGGAGCGCCTGATGGTGCCCACCGAGCGCTTCGACTCGGTGATGCGCCAGGACATGGAAAAGTTCGGCCGCATCATCAAGACGGCCAACGTGAAGCTCGACTGAGCCTTTTCTCGGGTCTCGGGCAAACAAAAGCCGGCGCATGCGCCGGCTTTTTCAATAGGGGTGGGCGTCCCCGCTTTCGCGGCCTGGCCGGGCCAGCGGGGGGATCACATCCGCCCGGCCGTCGATCCGCAGTCGAGTAGCAGGGTGTGGCCCGTGACTGAGCGCGCCAGCGGCGAGGCCAGGTACACCGCCGCATCGGCAAAATCTTCCGGCTCGACCAGACGGCCCAGGGGCAGGCCCTGCACCAGACGACCCACCGCGGCGTCGACGTCGCCCTCGACCTTGGCCAGGTGATCACGCAGAAACGCGGTGTTGGTGGGGCCGGGCGCGATCGCGTTGACCCGCACGCCGCGTGGCCCGAACTCCAGCGCCAATGCCTTCACCAGCCCGCCGATCGCGTGTTTGGAAGCGTTGTAGACGCTGCGCTGCGCACGCCCGGTCACGCCGCTGATCGAGCTGGTGAAGATCAGGCTGGCACGCGGGCTGCGCACCAGGCTGCGAAGCGCGGCCTGGGCCGAGAAGATGCTGCCGCTCACGTTCACATCGACCACCCGGCGCAGTTGCTCCGGGTCGGCTTGCAGAAAGTCGCCAGCGAAGCTCAGCCCCGCATTGGCCAGGAAGACGTCCACCGGCGCGCCAAAAAATCGCTCGGCTTGTTCGACCAGGGCGCTGCAGTCCGCTGGCGAGGCAACGTCGCATCGGGCGGCGCAAGCCGCCTGCCCGATCGAGTCGGCCACCGCAGCCGCGGCATGGGCATCGAGGTCGGACACGAGGACCCGCGCGCCTTCCTTGGCAAAGCGGCGCGCTGCCTCTGCGCCCATGCCCCGGCCCGCGCCGGTGACGACCACGCCCCAGCCGGCAAAGCTCACTGATCGACCTTGATGTTGGCGGCTTTGATCACACGGGCGAATTCGGTGGTGTCTGTTTTCATCACCTCGGCGAACTTCGCTGGCGTCAGGTGGTAAGGCACCTGCCCCTGCCCCAACAGTTTGTCGCGTACATCGGGCATGGCCAGCACGGCACCCAGGTCGGCATTGACCTTGTTGACGATGGCCGCAGGCGTACCCGCCGGCGCGAGGAAGCCGAGCCAGGACTTCATGCCAAAGCCCGGCAGGCCGGCCTCGGTGAAGGTGGGCACATTGGGCATGAGGGACAAACGCCGTTCGGCGGTGGTGCCAAAGGCCTTGAGCTTGCCCGACTGCAGGTGCGGAATGACCGCCACCGGCACCGCCAAATACAGCTGCACCTGGCCCGAGATCAGGTCGGTCAAGAGCGGGCCGCCGCCCTTGTAGGGGACATGCAGCATTTTGGTGTTCGTCATCATCGAGAACAGCTCCATGCCCATGTGGTTGGCGTTCCCGCTGCCCGCAGAGGCGTAGCTGTATTTGTCCGGGTTGGCCCGGGCGTCGGCGATGAACTCCTGCAGCGTATTGCCCTTGACCGAGGGGTGGGCGACGAGCACGAACTCCGCCAGGTACAAGGGACTGACCGGCGCGAAGTCCTTCACGCTGTCGTAGGGGAGGTTGTTGAACAGGAGCGGGTTGCTCACATGGGTGCTGGCCGTGAACAGCAGGGTGTAGCCGTCCGCCGGCGCCTTGGCCACTGCGTCGGTGCCGATGATGGTGCTGGCCCCCGGCCGGTTGTCGACCACCACCTGCTGGCCCCACAGCGCCGAGAGCTTTTCAGACACCATCCGGGCCACCGGGTCGACGCTGCCGCCGGGCGGGTAGGGCACGATCATGCGCACCGGCTTGTTCGGAAAGCCGGACTGGGCCTGTCCGGCCAGCGGCCAAGCGGCTGCAACAGCGGCGCTGCCAGCGGCAAGGGATAGGACTCGGCGTCGGGTGGTCATGGGTGTCTCCTGGTTCTGGTGGTGAATGATCAGCGCGGGCCGGCGTCGAGCCGGACGATCCAGCCCTCAAGCTCGCGGCTCACGGCGGGAAAGCGTTCGAGCACCTGAGGGTCATGACCCGGGATGACCATCTCGGGGCGATCGGCGAGGCTGTAGATGCGGCGGTAGCCTTCCATCATGTCGGCCACGTTGTAGACCGCCGGGAAGGGACGCTTTTCTTCGATGTTGGCGTAGAAGTGCGAGGCGTCCGAGGCCAGCACCATCCAGCCCTTTTCGGTATGCACCCGCACCACCTGCATGCCGGCGGTGTGGCCGCCCATGTGGTGCACGCTGATGCCGGGCGCAATCTGGTCGTCGCCGTCATGGAAGTCCACCCGGCCGGCAAACAGCTTGTGGACCATGCTGGCCACGTCGTCGGGTTCGAAGTGCACCGCCAGCGGGTGGTGGCACATGCACCGGCCGGTGCAAAACGCCATCTCCTTGTCTTGCACGTGGTAGCGGGCATGGGGGAACAGGTCACGGTTGCCCGCGTGGTCGTAGTGCATGTGCGTGATGATCACCTCCTGCACCGACTCCGGGGCAATGCCCAGCGCCACCAGTCCCTCCTGGATCGGCCGCATGATCTTGCGCCCGCCGCGCTTGTCGCCCGCCGCCTGGTCAAAGCCGGTGTCGACCAGCCAGGTGCGCTCCTTGCCGACGATCGCCCAGACAAAATAGTCCAGCGGCATGGGGACGTCGTGGGGATCTCCGCCGATGAAATTGGCAGAAGAGCGGCGCGCGTGGTGCGCGTACTTGATGGCGTACACGCGGTACGTCTCGATGGGGTGGCTCACGTCTGGGGTCCTCGCCGATCCGGTTCCTCGGCGCCCGGGGCCGGTGTCGCCCAGGCGGTGAAGCCGGGCGCTCGGCCGGTCAGGCGACTCCGTCAAAGGAGCGCAATCATGATACCGCTATCATTTTTGCTTGTCGATGGGGCCGATCGGCCTCGGAAACCCGTATTTCCCGGTGTGTCCGGCGGGTGGCTTGGCATATCATCGGCGCCATGGCAAGCAATCAGCGGGCCCGCCAATCAACCCAGGCGGGCGCTCAGGTCGGGGCCCGGGTGCGCACCAGCGGGCAGGGCGCCCGTATGCGTGATGTGGCGCAGGCCGCCGGTGTTTCGCTGATGACGGTTTCGCGCGCGCTGCGCGAGCCGCACAAGCTGTCGGAGGAGACCCGCAAGTCGGTCATGGACGCGGTCCACAAGATTGGCTACGTCCCCAACAGCATTGCGGCCAACCTCGCTTCCAACCGCTCCAATGTGGTCGGGCAAATCGTTCCGAGCATCCAGAACTCGCTCTACGCCGACACCGTCAAGGGCACGGCCGATGTGCTGCGCAAGGCCGGCCTGCACCTGCTGCTGGCCGACAGCGGCTCCTCGCCGCAGGAGGAAGAGGCACTGATCGGCGCCTTCCTCGCCCAGCGGGTGGCGGGTCTCATCCTTCACAACACCGACCACACGCCCAAGGCCTTGCAGATGATCGAGCGCTCAGGCGTCCCGGTGATCGAGACTGGCGACTTGCCGCGGCACCCGCTCGATATGGTGGTGAGCTACTCGAACGCGGAGGCGGCCAAGGCGATGACCCTTCACCTGGGTGCGCGCGGCTACAAGCGCATCGGCTTCGTGAGCCTCGACACCCGCTTGAACCGACGGGCGCGTGAGCGCCTGCGCGGCTATCAGGCCGGTCTTAAATCGCTGGGCCTGCGGCCTGATCCCATGTTGGTGATGGAGGTGGCTCCCGGCCTCACCTCCGGTGCGCACGCCATGGTCGACATGATCACCCGCTCGCCCGATGTCGACGCCATCTTCTTTGCCGGCGACGTGCTGGCCGTCGGCGCGCTTTTTGAGGCGCAGCGGCGGGGATGGAAGGTGCCGGACCGCATCGCCCTGGCCGGCTTCGACGATCTGGATATCCACCAGCACACGGTGCCCAAACTGACCTGCCTGCGTCTGCCGCGCCTGGAAATTGGCCGGCGCAGCGCCGAGGCCCTGCTCGCTCGCCTGCGCGGTGGGGACGAAGCTCCGCGCGTCGACCTAGGCTTCGAGATCACTCAGCGCGAAAGCACCTGAGGAAGGGCGTTAATCGGCCCGCCTTGGCGGGCGCGAGTCTTGCGCCGGCCTGCAGTTTCGGCTGATAATGTTACCGCTATCAAATCCGACTCCGACGCGCGCTGCCTATTCATGGATTCCACTCCCAAAGCCCTCCAAGGCAAGACCGCGCTGGTCACCGGCTCACTGGCCGGTATCGGCCATGCCATGGCCTGTGGCCTGGCAGCTGCGGGCTGTCGCATCGTGTTGCATGGCTTGGACGATGAGCCTGCCGCGCAGTCAGTCTGCGCGGAGTTGGCGCAGCGCTGTGGGGTTGACGTGAGCTATGTGCGCGCCGACCTGAGCGACGTCCGGGCGATCGAATCGATGCTGACCGAAATTGCCAGCCGTCACGGCGGCGTCGACGTTCTCGTCAACAACGCGGTGACGCGGCACTTCTCCCCCATCGAGTCCTTCCCGCCCGAGGCCTGGGACCAAGCCCTGGCGGTGAACCTCAGCGCCGCCTTCCACGCGATCCGGCTTTCCCTGCCCGGAATGCGCCAGCGCGGCTGGGGCCGGATTTTCAATATGACCTCGGTTTACGGCGATCGCGGCGTTGCCAACCGGATCGACTACGTGACCACCAAGACCGCCCTCATCGGCATGACACGAGGCGTCGCCGTCGAAACCCTCAACACCGGCATCACCTGCAACGCCATCTGCCCGGGCTCGGTGCTCACGCCCAGCATCGACCAGCGCGTTCAGGCGCTGATGCAGGAGCAGAACCTCGACCGCGACGCGGCCACCCGCACCTTCCTGGCCGGCAAGCAGCCCACCGGCCAGTTCGTCGAGTCCAGCCATGTCGCTGACCTGCTGGTCTTTCTGTGTGGCCCGGCCGGAAGGGACATCACTGGCGCCACGCTGCCCGTCGAGGGCGGCTGGCTGGCAAGCTGATGTCCGCCAACTCCGGCGCCAACTCCGGCGCCAGCGCCGCGCTGGCCCGCTTCGCAGTCGATCTGCGCTGGCAAGACATTCCGGCGCAGGTGCAGCACGAGGCCAAGCGCTCCCTGCTCAATTTCTTTGCCACGGCCCTGGCCGGCAGCAACGACCCTGCGGTGGCCGCGGCGGCGCGGGTGTTCAGCCAATTTCGTGCCGCGAGCCAGTGCACGGTGATCGGCCGGGCCGAGGCGACGGACATGCGGCACGCAGCCTCGCTCAATGCGATGAGCGGCAATGTCTTCGATTTCGACGACACGCACATGCCGACCATCGTCCATCCGACGGCCCCGGTCGCGCCCGCCCTGCTGGCCTTGGCCCAAACCCGGCCTATCAGCGGACGCGATCTGCTGGCGGCCTTTGTCGTCGGTGTGGAGGTCGAGTGCCGGCTGGCCAACGCCGTGTCGCCCTGGCACTACGAGCGCGGTTGGCACATCACCTCGACCTGCGGCGTCTTTGGTGCTGCAGCCGCGACGGGTCGCCTGCTCGGACTCGATGAGACCCGCATGCTGTGGGCTTTGGGTCATGCGTCGGCGCAATCGTCCGGCCTCGTCGAGACGCTGGGCAGCATGGCCAAGAGCATTGGCGTGGGCAACGCCGCGGCCAACGGCCTGCTCTCGGCCCTGCTGGCGCGTGAGCAATTTCAGGGCCCGGCGCTGCCGGTCGAGGGCCCGCGCGGGTTCCTGCGGGTGATGGGGCACGAGGCCGATCTGGCTGCGGTCACCGAGGGCTTTGGCCAGCGCTGGGAGTTGTCTCGCAACGCCTACAAGCCTTATCCCTGCGGCGTGGTTCTCAACCCGGTGATCGAGGCCTGCCTGGCCCTCTATCAGGCGGACGGCGTGCGGCTCGAACAGGTCGAGCGCGTCGAGCTGCGCGGCCACCCCTTGCTGCGTCAGCGTACCGACCGACCCGCGCCGGGCTCGGGGCGTGAGGCCCAGGTCAGTGCCCACCATGCGGTGGCCATGGCACTGGCGACCGGGCGCGCCGGCCTCGATGAATTCAGCGACGCCAGCGTGGCGCGCGGGCCGGCACAAGGCCTGGCCTCGCGCCTGCGCTTTGTCGACGACACCACATTCGCGGTCGAGGCAGCCCAGGTTACCCTGCACCTGCACGGGGGTCGGGAGATCGCCCGGCGGGTGGACATGGCCCGTGGCAGCTTGCAAGCCCCGCTGTCCGACCAGGACTTGGAGCGCAAGCTCGAAGCGCTGTGCGCGTGGGGCGGCAGCGGCTGCGACGCCAGCCGCCTGGCCCAGGCGGTCTGGGCGCTGGACGAGGCGCAAGATGCAGGTGCGGTGATGGCCCTGGCGGCCGGTCGCCACTGATCAATTTTTCGTGAATATCCAACGAGGAGAAGTGAAATGAACCAGGAACTGTTTGACAAGGGTATGGCGGTGCGTCGCGCGGTGGTGGGCGAGGCCTATGTCGAGAAATCGATGAAGAGCGCCGACGACTTCAACATGCCCATGCAGGAGCTGGTGACCCAGTTTTGCTGGGGCGAGGTGTGGACCCGTCCGGGTCTGGATCGCCGCAGCCGCAGCCTGTTGAACCTGGGCATGATCGCCGCCCTCAATCGCCCCGAGGAGCTCGCGCTCCATGTGCGCGGCGCGATCAACAACGGCGTCACCAAAGACGAGATCCGTGAGTGCTTCCTGCAGGTGGCGGTTTACTGCGGCATGCCCGCCGGGCTGGGCAGCTTCAAGGTGGCCCGCGAAGTGTTCAAGGAAATGGGCATTTGAGCCCGCAGGAGACGACGATGTCAGAGCGCAAGGTGATCGGTTTCGTGGGCGTGGGCGTGATGGGTAACCCCATCTCCAAGCACCTGATAGCACTCGGCCACGATGTGGTGGTCTACGACAAGAGCGAGGCAGCGGTCAAAGCCATGGTCGAAGCCGGCGCACGGGCTGGCAAGGACTTGCAGGATGTCGTCAACCAGGCGCCCATCGTCTTTACCAGCCTGCCCACGCCGGCGGTCTTCACCCAGGTGCTGACGGGCCCCGGCGGCATCCTCGAGGGCCAGGCGGTCAAGGTGGTGGTCGACCTGTCCACGGTGGGCTCGCGCGCCACCGGCCATGCAGGCCGTGTGCTGCTTGAGCGGGGCATCGATCTGGTCGACGCACCGGTGAGTGGTGGCGCTGCGGGTGCCAGGGCCGGTACCTTGGCGATCATGGTTGCAGGCCGCGCAGCGGCGGTGGCCCAGGTCAAGCAACTGCTGGAGTCCTTCGGCAAGCTGTTCATGGTGGGCGAGCAGGCGGGTCAGGCCCAACTGCTCAAGCTCTTGAACAACATGCTGTCGTCGACCGCCTTTGCCATCACCTCGGAGGCCTTTGTTGCCGGCGTGCGCGGTGGCCTCGACCCGCAGGTGATGATGTCGGCCATCAACGCTGGCAGCGGCCGCAGCGGCGCCTCGCAAGACAAGTTCATGAAGCAGGTGCTTCCCGGCAGCTTTGACTTCGGCTTTCCGGTGGGCAGCGTCTGCAAGGACATCGGCCTGGCGATCGAAGAGTGCGAAGCCCTGGGCGTGCCGATGTGGGTGGGCAATACCGTTCGCCAGCTCTGGAACTTTGCTGGCCGCCAGGACGGCATGCAGCGTGACATGACCGAGCTGGTGCGCTCCATCGAAGACTGGGCGCAGGGCGCCACGCCGCCCAAGGCCTGAGGTGGACAGCATCCGCCTTGGCCGCAGCGGCCTGCAGGTCTCGCGCCTGTGCCTGGGCACCATGACCTTTGGCGCCCAGGCCGACGAGGCCACCTCGCGGTCCATGATGGATGCCGCCGCCGAGGCGGGTGTGAACTTCATCGACACCGCCAACGTCTATCCGCTGGGCGCCTCGAGTGCCGAGCGCGGCGAGACCGAGCGCATCGTCGGCCGCTGGCTTCAGGGCCGCCGGGACCGCTTCATCCTCGCCACCAAGGGCGGCTCGCCCATGGGGCGGCTGCCCTGGCAGGGTGGCACCTCCCGCAAACACCTGCTGGCGGCGATAGACGCTTCGCTGGAGCGCCTGGGCACCGACCATGTCGACCTGTACCAGCTGCACCGCGACGACCCGGACACGCCGCTCGACGAGACGCTCGAGGCGCTGGACACCATCGTGCGCAGCGGCCGCGCCCGCTACCTCGGTGTCTCGAATTGGACCGCCTGGCGGATTGCGCGCGCGCTGGGCCGCAGCGAGCTCCTGCGCACCGCGCCGCTGGTCACGGTGCAACCGCGCTACAACCTCCTGTTTCGCCAGTTCGAGCGCGACCTGCTGCCGATGTGCGAGGCCGAAGGCCTGGCCACGCTTTGCTACAACCCACTGGCCGCCGGCCTTCTGACCGGCAAACACCGCTTCGCGGACGGCCCTTTGGAATCGACCCGCTTCGCCCAGGGTCGTGGCGCCGCCATGTACCGGGACCGGTATTGGCATGCGCGCGAATTCGAGACGGTGGAGGCCTTCGTCGCCCTGGCTGCGGAGGCAGGCATCCCGCCCGCGCAACTCGCGCTCGCCTGGGTGCTGGCCCAGCCCGGCGTATCGTGCGCCATCGTGGGTGCGAGCCGGCCCGAGCAATTGGGCGACGCCTGGGCTGCGGCCAGCCTGAGTCTCGATGCCGACCTGTGCCAGCGGCTTGACGAATTGACTCGCGAATTCCGCACTGGCGACGCGAGCCGCTGAGACTGCCGGGGCCATGCGCTGCGGCGGCGTCGATGGGCAAGGGGCCTGCCCGGCTCAGCGCCCCCAGCGCAAGACCATGGGGTCGAGGCGGCGGGCGGCATCCATCAGGCCGGCGCGGACATCCGGGTTCATCGCCGGGAAGGGGTGGCGGGAGGCCTCGCAGCGGATCACGCCGCCCTCCTTCATCAGCGCCTTGGCGGTGAGGATGCCGCTCTGGCGGTTCTCGTAGTTGATCAGGGGTAACCAGCGGGCGTAGGCCTGCACCGCATCTTCGCGCCGTCCGTCCAGATAGGCATCCATGATGGACCGGATGCCGTCGGGGTAGGCGCCACCTGTCATCGCCCCGGTGGCACCAGCATCCAGATCTGCGAGCAAGGTGATGGCCTCCTCGCCATCCCAGGGGCCTTCGATCGCATCCCCACCGAGACGAATCAACTCGCGCAGCTTGGAGGCCGTGCCGGGCACCTCGATCTTGAAGTAGGCCAGCGGCTCGATCTCTGAGGCCATGCGCGCAAGAAACGGTGCCGAAAGCGGCGTGCCGCTGACGGGCGCATCCTGTACCATGACCGGGATCGAGAGGCCCTCTGACACACGGGAATAGAACTCAAAGATCTGCGGCTCGGTCACGCGAAAAGTGGCGCCGTGGTAGGGCGGCATCACCATCACCATGGCCGCGCCCAGCGCCTGGGCCTGTCGGCAGCGTGCCGCGCACACGGCGGTGCCGTAGTGGGTCGTGGTGACGATCACCGGCACCCGACCTGCGACATGCGTGAGGACGGTGCGGCTGATGATCTCCCGCTCCTCGTCGGAGAGTGAGAACTGCTCGGAAAAATTGGCCAGGATGCAAAGACCCTGCGAGCCGGCGTCGATCATGAAGTCGACACAGCGCTTCTGGCTTTCCAGGTCCAGGCTGCCATCGTCCTTGAAGGTGGTGGGCACCACCGGGAACACGCCCTGATAACGTCGCTTCATCCGACTCTTGTCCATTGTTTGATCGTCAACAAGCGGCCACCTCGATGTCCATGGCCGCAGAAAACTGCGCGCCCGGTGCCAGCCACTGCACGCCGTACTCGGGGCGATGCAGCGCTGGCATGCTCCAGGCGCCTGTGGCGTGGCTCACCGGTTCGAGGCAAAGCCAGGCGGCATCTGCCGGCCGATAGACCATCAGATGCGTGAGCGCGGGTGACCCTCTGAGCCGGACCTGCAATCCCTTTGTCCGTCGCTCGAGCACCGCAGCCTGGCCCCATCCGCTGTAGCAGTGGTTCACGATGAAGTCGGACACCTCACGCGGGTGCTGGCAATCGAATGCCGTGTGTTCACTCAGGGGGAGCGCCCCTTGGGGCAGCCCCGTTGTGTCTTGCTGCCACACGGTGGCCGCCTGGAAGGCGACGCGGTCACCTCGGTCCGCGGCGAACCAGGGATGAAAGCCCACACCGGCTGGCATGACCTGCTCTGATGTATTTCGGACCGCCAGTTCAAATCGCGCTCGCCCGCCCTCTAGCGTGAAGCTCTGTCGGCACTCGAAGTCGAATGGCCAGTAAGCGTTGGCACGATGCGCGAGAAACAGCACGGCACGGGTCGGCTCCACGGCCTCCACCTGCCAGGCAGCCATCCAGACCACGCCATGCACGGGTTGGTCAATGCCCGGGCGATTGGCCGGCAGGGTCAGCACTTGTTCGGGCAGCCTGAACTGCCGGTCAAAGAGCCGGTTCGACCAAGGCACGAGCGCAAATCCGCCGGAGGCATAGGGGTCCGTGCTCCCTGGCGCAAGCGGACGGAGGATATCGATCGCCGGGCCAGTGCCTGCGCAGAACCGCAAGGCCTTCCAGCAGCCACCCAGACCCGCAAGCAGGTCAAGCGTGAGGCAGTCGCTTCGCAGCTGAAGTGGGGCTACCCTGTCACTCCTCATGGCATCACCGCCCCAGGCACCGGACAACATCCGTGGTATCAATCAGCCTTGATCTGCAAGTCCCTGACCATCTTGGTGTAGCGCGTCTCCTCGCGCTGCATGAGGTCTGCCAACTGCTCGGGCGTCGATGCCACCACCTCCGCGCCCAGGGCCGCCAGCCGGCTCTTGACCTCCGGGTTGTTGAGGGCGGCGACGGACTCCTGGTGAAGACGGTCGATCACCGTCTTGGGCGTACCGGCCGGTGCCAGCAGCGCCCCCCAGGAAGTGGCGCCAAATCCGGGCAGGCCTGACTCGGCCAGTGTCGGCGTCTCCGGCAGCAGACCCGAGCGCGCGGGCCCAGCCACCGCCAGAAGCTTGAGCTTGCCGCTCTTGACATGGGGCGCGACCGACGCGAGCGCGTCGAACATCAGCTGCGTGCGTCCTGCCAGCAAATCCGTGTGGGCTTCCGTGCTGCCCTTGTAGGGCACGTGGGTGAGGTCAAGACCGGCGGCCTGCTTGAACATTTCTGCAAAGAACTGCGGATTGCTGCCACTGCCTGAAGATGCGTAGCTCAGTGCGCCCGGCTTGGAGCGCGCCAGGGCAATGAACTCCTGGACCGAATTGACCCCCAGTGTGGCGGGCACCACCATCACCAGTTGCACGTTGGCCGTGTGCGTGATGGGCGCGAAGTTCTTGATCGGGTCGTAACCGAGTTTCGTGAACAAGGCTTTGTTCACGACGTGCGAGCTGGCGACGAAGGCCAGCGTGTAGCCGTCTGCCGGCGCCTTGGCGACCGCCTCGGTGCCGATGGTGCCACTGGCGCCCGCTCGGTTTTCAACCGTGACCGGCTGCCCCATCCGCGCAGCGAAGCGCTCGGCCATGAGCCGGGCGGTGATGTCCGAAGCACCGCCGACCGTGTAGGGCACGATGATCCGTATCGGCTTTTGCGGCCAGGTTTGCGCTTGGGCCGCAACGGAGATAAGCAGCAGCCATGTCACCGCCGCCAGGGAAAACCATTTTTTCATTGCTGTCTCCTTGCCAAATATTCATCAGGTCAGTACCCGGGCTTGGTGGAAAACCAGCCCGGGCGGGAAGCATCCAGATAGGCGCCGTCGATGCGGTCCGTCCGGTAGCTGTCGAACTTGGTGAAATCGGGCTCCACCCCCAGGCCAGGCCGGTCGGGCAGGGCGAAGCAACCGTCCTGGAGCCTCGGCGTGTCGGTCACCACGTCGTCGGACAGGTAGGCCCGCTCCGAGTCGATCGAGAGGGACATGTTGGGAATGCTCGCCGCGAGGTGGATGTAGGCCGATTGCGAAAACCCCAGCTCCCCGCCGCTGTGCAGCGTGACCGGAATGCCCGCGGCTTCAGCGATGGCGGCGGCCTTGATGGTTTGCCACAGACCGCCAATTTCATGTGGATCAAGAAGGACCACGTCGGCCGCGCCCATACGAATGATGTTGCCCACATCGGTCAAGGTGTAGGCCGATTCGTCGAGCGCGACGGGCACTGGCTGCATCTGCCGCAGCTGCGCGTGCCCGAGGAGGTCGTCGAGCTCCAGTGGCTGCTCGATGTACTGGAGGTCGAAGGCGCGCAGCTTCTCCAGGGACCGGCGCGCGGTGCCCGGGGTCCAGGCGCCGTTGACGTCGGCGCGCAGCGGCAAAGATCCAACGGCTCCTCTGACGGCCTCGACATTGCTCAGGTCAGAAGCCTCGTCCATGCCGATCTTGACCTTGAAGCTGCGGTAGCCCGCGTCGAGGAAGCGCTGTGCGTTCTCTCGCAGACTGGGCGCATGCGTTCCGAAGAGATACGCGGCCACCTCGACCTGTTGCCGGTAGGCGCCGCCCCAAAGCGCCCACAGCGGCATGCCGCTGTGGCGACCCTGGGCGTCCCAGAAGGCCATCTCGACGGCGGCCAATGCCATCACGGCGGCGCGCTTGTGGTGGTAGTAGCCGGCGCCCAGCACATGGCGGTACAGCTTCTCCACGTCGGTCGCCCGGTATTGAAGGGCGATTGGAAGAATCGTCTTGACCAGCACCGGCTCGATGAATTCGAGCAGGCAGATCGTTTCGCCATAGCCCTTGGTGCCATTGGCCAGGGTGACTTCAACGATCAAGCGGTTGGCTGCTGGACGCGCACCGGAGCCCCACTTGAGCGCCTCACGAAACGGCATGGCGACACGCCAGTGGCGGCAGGCGACGACCTGCAGTGGATGGACGGAATTCATGGCGTTGCGTGTTCCTGATGCACTTGCGGGTGTTCCGATAGGCGCAAACCATCGGCCTGGAAAAGATGCGCCGCAGCCGGATCGAACGTGAGCCCGACGCGATCGCCCACCCCCAATGGCGAGTCACTGTGGATGCGCGCGATCAGTACCTGGCCAGAGACCCGGACATGGAAGTAGGTTTCTCCGCCCAGACGCTCCGCGACGACCACCTCGCCCTCAATGCCGCCCTGTCCGGTCGGCGTGATCGACAGGTGCTCGGGCCGGATGCCCAGGGTGAGCGCGGTTTGCGGGTTGACGCGAGCGTTGCAGGCCACGCGAGCCCTCCCGCCGTCGGCGAGCCGAACATCAAGCATGCCCGGGCCTGCAGGGCTGGCCTGAACCGGTAGAAAGTTCATCTTG
>CANFQF010000038.1 GCA_947449025.1 Comamonadaceae bacterium | reverse complement strand
GCAACCAGCCGGTCTGATGCATGGCGACCTACGACACACAACGACCAAGGCCTCTCCAGGCGTTTGGCGAGCTCGGGCAAGTGCAGGTTCACAAGGTCCAGAACGGCTTCCTCGTTGGGTGGGTAGTCAAGCGTGCCAATGAACAAGAGGCGCAAGGTGCTTGTCTGACTCGGATCGATGAGCGCACTTGCAGGGGGAACCGAAATCCTGTTGGGCCGCTCGGCGACAGTTGAGGCGAGTCGTGTGCGCCAGCCTGAACCGTCAAGACCATTTGCGAGCCAGGCTTTGACGTAGCGTCCGGGCATGAATCGCTCCAGCATGGCGTACTGGGCGCCAGAACCCACCCTACGCAGCGCCTCCAGATAACGCCCCATGCGGAACAAGGAACCTGCCACGCTCCAGCGCGTTCGAGATTCAATATCGTCCAGGTCGATCTCCATCTCCGCCTGCGGCCAATGCTTCGAAACAGCCTGCGCGAGATCATGAAGATAGAAGCGAAAAACGACAATCCGCTCCACTCGCGCGCCCACCAGCCACGGCGAGGACAACACCGCCTCGAGTTCAGGCGTGACAGGCTGCCAATCAGCAACTCCGCGCCGGGACAGCAGACACGAGGGAAACAGCAGCATCCTGAGAGCGCGTCCCCATCGTGTCCCTGATACAGGCGCGGCTCTCACGTGATGAACCGCTGCCGCGGGATAGTCGGAGGGGGGCGGGGAGAAATCCTGCCCATTGACGACCAGAACACAGACCCGGTGCGTGCGTGCCAATTCGACAAGCCAGTCCCAGGCACGCAAAGCACGCCCAGAGTCCCTAGGCAGCGGCAACACGGGTGTCAAAAAGACAGCGATGGGCCGATGGTCGGTCACTGAGTACCCGGCGTCGCCCGGACCTCAACAAGTTTGCCGCCGTCTAGGCAAAGCACACGGTCGGCGAAACGCAGACCGCCGCTGCGATGCGTGGAAAAAACCACGCTCATCCCGGGTCGCTCCCGTCGCAAATTAGACAAGACGCGCGCCTCAGTTGCTTCGTCGAGACCGGCGGTTACCTCGTCAATCAACAAGATATCTGGATTTCTGTACAAAGCACGCGCAAGCGCCAGACGTTGCCGCTCCCCTCCGGAAAGACGCACGCCGTCCGCTCCGACGAGGGCGTCAAGTCCGCCCTCCAACTGCGCTACAACACCATCGAAGCACGCCAGTGCCAACACGTTCTCGATGCGTGCCCGATCGCCTGCGTCAAAACCAAAGCACACGTTTTCAGCCACACTGCAATCACGCAAGAAAACATGCTGAGGCAAATAGGCGACCTTGGGCAGCGTCTGCGCTGGCCAAGCGTGAATGATGCTCCCCGAGTCTGGGACTTGAATACCGCACAACAACTCCATCAGCGTGCTTTTACCGGCACCCGACGCGCCAGTGAGTGCCACCCACGAGGGGTGCTGAATATGAAGGGTCGTCTGATTCAGAACGGCCGCTGTCTCGCTCGTGTGGGAAAAACTGACATTTTCAAGCCCGAAAAATGCCTGCTGCGCGGGTTGAGGGGCAATCCCGATCTGCTCGACTCGCCTCGCCTGCGCCCAAGCAAATTCTTGGAGCACCAGTTGAATGTTGACGATCGAGCCGAACATCGCGGCGCGTGTACTCAGCACATTGATCATCGCGGGCAAGAGCGCACGGGCGACAACCGCATAAAAAACCAGTTGTGGCACCAGTTCACCGAGGGGGCGCTCGAGCAACATCCAGATAGATAAAACGGCCAACAAGAGAGCAAAGCCGGCGAAGTCGATGATCATCCGCGGCAGGACAGGCAAGAACCCAAGGCGTTTGTTGGCATGCGCGATGCCTTCGATCGAGCGCTCAAGGTGATCGAGAAAAAACCGCTCCAGACCATAGACGCGGATTTCGCGAAACGCTCCGAGCGACTCCGTCATGCCGATATTCCACCGCTGCATGGCAGCCTCGCGCTCATGGGCGAAGCGATTTTGTGCCCGCCCGATCAATTTTCCCGTCGACAGTCCGAGTCCAAAAAAGAAAATACCGAGCCCGAGGGCGGTTGGCAGGTCCTGCCACAGGACAAGCACGACGAGGAAAGCGAGCATCAATAAAGACGAGATCAGCGTGACGCATTGCTGGCTGACGTAGGAAGCATCCACGGCGGTTGTGAAGCAACGCTGCAGGTAGTGCGCCCGGTGCTGAGACTGAAAGCTTCGCCAGCCAAGGTGCAAATAACCTTCAAGCAGGCGGCCGACGGTATCGCGCTGGACTTGCTGGGTGAAATCAGACGAACACCAGGTGAAATAGCCTTGAACGACGAGCTTCAGCGTGATCAGTATCAGCAGACCAAGGCTCAACAAGGGGACGATGTTCCCCATATTCCCCATATTCACCATGCTCGCAACCACGCTTGGGCATTGACCACCCAAGCATTGAACGTAGGGAATCACCGCTGCGGCGATCGAAATTTCAATTATTGACAGGACACAGGCCAACATCGCCACCACCAGCAACTGGCGCTTGTGCTTGACCGAAAGGAAGCGTCTGAGCAGGGCGACCAGGTGAAGCAAGTCCTTCATCATCAGAGATTCCGACCGTCTTCAATGGAGCGAGTTCTCCAGAGGGTGCGAGCAGTTCGGACGGGATGGCGCAGGCCCGAAGTCACGCTCTGGCAGAGATACTTGAAACGGCTGCCCTTCACATCGACCGGCAGGTGCGCCCGCGCATGGTTTGCATACGTGGTGTTGGCATACAACACGTAGTCAACAGAAAGCAGGCCTGCGTGAAAATGGCTGAAATCCAGGCGGTCTTTCGCAAACCAGAGGTGGTTCCACAGGTGCAGGCTATAGGCATACGAGGGAAGTTCGACCGAGCGAAGAAACAGGTCCTCAATGCCGCGTGGGGTCCAGTCGAGTGCATAAAAAGCACTTTCAGGCTCAACGCTGATGATGTGCGGGTGTTGCTGCCAAAGTCTGTAAGGTAGCAAGGTCGAGTGATTGCTCCATGACCCATCAAACGCCTGATGCAGGCCGTCCAACCAGCGACGGGAAAACTCGGCTCCTGGCGCCGCAGCGATCCAGGCATTGCAAAGTGAACCGCCCTCGCCCGCCAATGCCGGCGCCTTCTCCTGTCCAAGAATGAACTCCCGGCTGCGCCATTCCTGGGGAAAAGGCCGCAAGAACAAGGTGTCGATGTCCGCGTAAATCCCGCCCTCCTCCTGCAAGATTTGCAAGCGCGCGAAGTCGGCAAGATGGGCGTAGCGGTACTGGTCTAAGGTCGGGTCGGCGTAACGGTAGCTCGCAATCGACTGCTCAGGGTCGATACGGCGAAGTTGTAAACGCGGCTTGATCCGGTCCCACCATTCGCCCCAAGGTTCATGGTGGTAGTGAAAATGCACCTCATCTGCTTGGTTCACATCAAGGCATGACGCGAGACACAGGTAGTACATCAGGTGAAAGGGCTCCGTCTGCTTGCGCAATCCGAAGACAAAATGAAAGACGTTTGGAATCAATTCCCGCCCCGATCGGCAAGGGCTTCTATCAGACTGGTGACGATTGCCTCACTAGAAAACTCACGCAGGACACGTTTCGAGAGTTGAGTGGCACGTTCGCGAGCCTCGCCTTGCCCTTCGAACACTTGCCGCATATAGGCCGCGGCCTGCTGCACTGACGGTTCAGCCCATTTGTCGGCGGGGCGGTAGCTCGCAGACCAGGTCGGCTCATGAACCGGAACCATCTGGTAGTCCACTAGATAAGCCAAGTCGGCATCCAGGAAGTCGAGTTGGCCGCCATATCTGGTCATCACAATGGGTTTCCCCAGTCGGGCCGCCTCGAAGGCTCCAAGCCCCCATCCTTCAGTGCGCGTCAGTGAGACAAAGCAATCACCCCTAGCGTGCAATGCCAGCATCTGCGAATCGGGCAGTTCTTCATCAGCAATGACAACAACCGGCGCGTGCCCGGGATACCGTTTTTCCAGGGCGCGGACCGTTTGAGTAGGCGAAGGATGGCGCAGTCGGAATGCGTTTTTCCAATGGCGCCCCCACTGCGTGATGTCCTTGGCGCAGGTCTTGACCACCATCAACACACGATCATTGGCGTTGAAGGCCTTCCAGTAGGCCTCTAACGCGAGGTAGGGCGCCTTACGATGCGACCAGAAACCGATCGTATAAAAGACGAACCGATCGTCTTCCTCGGCAAATTTTCCCAGCCGACCTCGCAGGGCTGCTTTCTCGGCCGGCACCACGATGTCCGTGCGTTCAAATTGCGAAAGGTGTGGGACCAAATGAATGGGGACCGTGACACCTGAATTGCGAAAGACATCGACATTCCAGCGGCAGGGGACGATCACACCGTCCAGCTGGTTGAGGATGGCAGGCCAATGGTCTGGCAAACGTTCAAGTTCCCAAACCGTGTAACCGAGAATTCTCCTGCCCAGCCTGCGTTCTTTTGCAATCCACTCGGGGTAGTACTCGGGCACCGTGTGAATGAGCACCGTGTCGTACTCGATATCACGATTGCATACGGTCTCGAGTCCTTTGCAAGCGCCAACGTGCGCGACATCGGCTTCATAACCCGTGGGCCCCGGCATCATGGGCGCCCAAGTCATGTTGATGCCTGCATCAATGAGCGCCCGCATGTACGACTTAGCCGCAATCGCATAGCCTGTGTTGTCGCCCCAGGAAACGTACTTCAGCCCATTCATCGCGATCTCACCTCGGTCCGCCCCAGTGGAAAGCAAACAAGCCAGTAAAGAATCCTTTGCACAACCCGACCAACCGAGCTCCAAAAGCCAGGCTGCGCCAACCACGCATGGAGAGCATCTGCAATGTTGCCGCGACGACGGTTCGCGCGCCCCAGTACAAGATGTGGGGCTGAGGAGTCTTGGCAATCAGCCCGCCATCACCGCATGCGTAGGAATGAAATCGGCGGGCCGCCCAGCGGTCCCAAGGCGGAATCTTGGTTGGATGGGTCATGCGAATGCGCGGGCTGTAGGTGGCTACTCCACTTCCATCACCGAGGTCGGCGAAGAGACGATTGACCAGATCAATGCCCTCTGCTGCCGGGAAGCGCGATCCGGGTCCGAGGCGCTCATCGAATCCATCAACCCTCAGGAACGCGTCCTTGCGCACAAACAAGGTCGCCTCGGTCAAGCACCCGAACATGGTCCAGCGATTGAAGATCACCTGCTCTTGCTTCCAGCGCAACACATTGGGCACGCCCGATGGATCGACAGTCTGGCCAGTGACCACACAGGCGAGAGGTTGGCTGCTTAGCCGATCAACTTCCTTCAAAGTGTCCGACATCAACTGGCAGTCATCGTCCGGGAACCCAACCCACGCGCCTTTGGCTAGCCTCACGCCAAGGTTACGCGCCCTGCAAGCCGAGCGAAACATCACCCGCTCATGAACGATGGAGAGACTGCGGGCATAACGACTTACCAAATCAACCAGACGATCATCGCCATTTTGATCGACGACGATGACCTCAAAGGAAGGACCATCGACCAGGGTCAGCAGGCTTGCAAGACACTTCTCCAAATCTCCATCGTCATGGAGAGTCGCAATCACCAATGAGTATCGAAATGCTGGCGCTAAATTCCCAGGTTGCGCATTTTGAATTGGATACATCACTAGAGAGAGTTAGGCCGGGATATCCATGATTGAACAGTGCTACGGGTCACCCCGTGCTCTGCGCACAGGGTGGTTCAACCTGCCCCGCCTCCTGCGGGCTCTTGCGGATGCTGCCCGCCATTCCCTGCGACCCCGCTCCTTCCGCTGCTGCTTCCGCAATGGTGGCACAGCGAAGTGGGACACCGCGGACCGGGGGGGAGTGTACCTTCTGGACCGGGTGTCGTTATGACCAACATCGAGTTGCCACGAGGAGAATTTTCCAACTTCGACCCGTAGGCAAAAAGCGCAGGGCGGGTTCCGCTGGAAAGGCTCATGGGGTAGATCCTGCAGTGCAGGCACACCCAGACAAGCAAGTTCTGATTAGCTCGAAGTTTTTTGCGGAGCAGGCAATGAAAAACGCGCCCGAAGGCGCGTTTTTGCTTGACGTCTGGCGGAGTGGACGGGACTCGAACCCGCGACCCCCGGCGTGACAGGCCGGTATTCTAACCAACTGAACTACCACTCCGCGTGGATGCAGCGTTTCTTCTACACTTTTGGCATAGAAGCAAGTGCTGCAAAACTTGGCGACCCTACGGGGATTCGAACCCCGGTACTTACCGTGAAAGGGTAATGTCCTAGGCCTCTAGACGATAGGGTCAAAACCTGGGACCGCATGATGCTCAAAAAGAACTTCATACGAACCATCGACGCTGTGGTGGAGGTAAGCGGGATCGAACCGCTGACCTCTTGCATGCCATGCAAGCGCTCTCCCAGCTGAGCTATACCCCCGTCTGGCGTCGAGAGCGAAATTCTACAACGATTTTTGGCTGCTCGACAACTTGGCGAAAACTTCCTCGCGAGCGCACAGGGCCAGCACCGCATCGAGTGACGGGGTCTGCGCGGTGCCCAGCACCAAGACGCGCACCGGCATCGCCAGTTGCGGCATTTTGAGCCCGCATGCAGCCAGGGTTTCCTTGAGCGCGGCGCCGATGGCGGGCGCCTCCCAGGCGCAGGACTGCAGGCGCTGCGCCAGATCGGCAATGGCCGGACGCACGGCGTCGGTCACATGCTTGTCAAATTCAGCAGCATCGGGAGTGACCGGTCGATAGAAGCGAGCCGCCCAGTCGGCCAGCACCACCAGGGTGTCACAGCGGTCCTTGAACAGGCCGCAGATGGCGGGCAGGCGCTCGTCGGCGGTCAAGCCCATGGCCTCGAGGCGCGGCGCGACGAGTTGTGCGAGCTCAGCGTTGTCGGTCAACTTCATGTGCTGGGCGTTCACCCAGCGCAGCTTGGTCTCGTCGAACTGTGCGGCGCTGCGGCCCAGGTGATCGAGGTCGAACCAATCGAGGAACTGCGCACGCGAAAAGATCTCGTCGTCACCGTGCGACCAGCCCAGGCGCGCGAGGTAGTTCACCACCGCATCGGCCAGAAAACCCTCGTCACGGAACTGCGTCACCGGCTTGGCGCCATTGCGCTTGGACATCTTCTCGCCCTGCTCGTTGAGCACCGTGGGCAAGTGCGCATAGATCGGCGGCTCCACGCCCAAGGCGCGAAAGATGTTGATCTGCCGCGGGGTGTTGTTCACATGGTCATCGCCGCGGATCACGTGGGTGATGCGCATATCGATATCGTCGACCACGACGCAGAAGTTGTAGGTGGGCGTGCCATCGGGCCGCGCGATGACCAGGTCGTCGAGTTCGGCGTTGGCGATTTCGATGCGGCCCTTGACCTTGTCGTCCCAAGCCACCACGCCGTCCGCCGGGTTGCGAAAGCGCAGCACGGGTTTGACGCCCTCGGGCACCTGCGGCAGCGTCTTGCCCGGTTCGGGCCGCCAGGTGCCGTCGTAGCGGGGCTTTTCCTTGGCCGCCATCTGACGCTCACGCAGCGCATCGAGTTCGGCCATGCTCATGTAGCAGGGGTAGACCAGGCCTTTGACCTGCATCTGTGCCAGCACTTCGCGGTAGCGGTCCATCCGCTGCATTTGGTAGAACGGCCCCTCGTCGTGAGTGAGGCCCAGCCAGGCCATGCCCTCAAGAATGACGTCCACCGCCGCCTGCGAATTGCGCTCGAGGTCGGTGTCCTCGATGCGCAAGATGAAGTCGCCGGCCTGTGAGCGCGCGAAGGCCCAGGGATAAAGCGCCGAGCGAATGTTGCCCAGGTGAATGAAGCCGGTGGGCGAAGGCGCGAAGCGCGTGCGTACCTTCTGCGGGGTGAGGGTGGTGTCGGTCAATTTAAATCGTGTTCGGTTCGTGAAGTGCGGTTCGTGAAGTACGGCCCGTGAGTCCGCTGCCAATCGAGGGCCGCAGCGTGCGCGTGGGCGCCGCGATCAAATCAGTTCGAGGCCGCGGATCAGGTCGGCCTGCAGGTCGCCTAGGTGCTCAAGACCCACAGCCACGCGAATGAGGCCTTGGGTGATGCCGGCAGCCTGTCGCTGGTCCTCGGTGAGGCGCCCGTGGGAGGTGCTGGCCGGGTGGGTGATGATGGTCTTGACGTCGCCCAGGTTGGCGGTGACGGACATCAGCTGCGTCGCGTCGATGACGCGCCAGGCATTGGCGCGCAGCTGGTCGGGGTTGGCGCCCTTGACGTCGAAGGAGACGACCGCGCCGCCCAAGCCGCGCTGCTGCTGCATGGCCAGCGCATGCTGCGGGTGACTGGCCAGTCCCGGGTAATACACACGCGCGACCTTCGGATGCGCCTCAAGCCATTGGGCCAGCGCCAGCGCGCGGGCGGATTGGGCTTCCATGCGGATACCCAGCGTCTCCAGGCCCTTGAGCACCACCCAGGCGTTGAAGGGCGACAGGGTGATGCCGGCGCTGCGCATCACGGGAATGAATTTGTCCTTGACCATGGCCTGCGGCGCGCACAAGGCGCCGGCGATGACACGGCCCTGGCCATCGAGGTACTTGGTGCCCGAGTGGACGATGACATCGGCCCCCAGGGCGGCCGGCTTTTGCAACGCGGGGGTGCAAAAGCAGTTGTCCACCGCCAGCACCGCGCCAGCGGCATGGGCGATGTCGGCAAGCGCTCGGATGTCGCACACCTCGGTCAGCGGGTTGGTGGGCGTCTCGGCGAACAGCAGCTTGGTGCTGGGGCGAATCGCACTCTTCCACTCACCCAGGTCGGTCTGCGAGACAAAGGTGCTTTCCACGCCGAACTTGCCGAACTCGCTGGCGATCAGTTTGATGGTCGAACCGAACACCGAGCGCGAGCACACCACATGGTCGCCGGCCTTCAAGAGGCCCATGCAAAGCAGCAAGATGGCGCCCATGCCGCTGGCGGTGGCGATGCAGGCCTCGGTGCCCTCGAGCGCGGCCAGGCGCTGCTCCATACTGGCCACCGTGGGGTTGGTGAAGCGCGAGTAGATGTAGCCGTCTTCCTCACCGGCAAAACGGCGGGCGGCGGTGGCGCAATCGGGCTGGGTGAAGCTCGAGGTGAGAAACAGCGCCTCGGAGTTCTCACCGTACTGGGTCTTGTCCACCGCGGTGCGTACCGCCAAGGTGTCCAGGTGCAGGCCTTCAGGCAGGTTTTTCTGGGTCATGGTGTCAGGCCTCCTGGGCCGAAGTCTGGGCGTTTGGCAGAGCCAGTCGGGAAGAATCGGCGTCGCCCTCCTCCTGACTCACACGGCCGGCGTTGAGCCGTTCGATGTCCTCGGCGCTCACGTCGCCGGTCACGTAGACGCCGTCAAAGCACGAGGCGTCAAAGCCGTCGAGTCGGGGGCCGCCAGCCGGCGAGGCCTTGAGAACCGCGCGCTTCATGCCCTCCACATCCTGGTAGATGAGCGCGTCGCAGCCGATGATCTGGCGTACCTCGTCCACGCTCCGGTCATGGGCCACCAGCTCGGACGCAGTGGGCATGTCGATGCCGTAGACATTGGGAAAGCGCACCGGCGGCGCAGCGCTGGCCAGATACACCTTCTTGGCACCGGCATCGCGCGCCATCTGCACGATTTCGCGGCTGGTGGTTCCGCGCACGATGGAGTCGTCGACCAGCATCACGTTGCGGCCCTTGAACTCGCTGGCGATCACGTTGAGCTTCTGGCGCACCGACTTCTTGCGCACACCCTGTCCGGGCATGATGAAGGTGCGGCCCACGTAGCGGTTCTTGACGAAGGCCTCGCGGTAGGGAATGCCCAGCAGGTGCGCCAGTTGCGTGGCGCTGGGCCGGCTCGACTCAGGGATAGGGATGATGACGTCGATCTCGCTGGGCGGGACGGTTGACACCACCCGAGTGGCCAGTGTCTCGCCCAGGTTCAGTCGCGCCTGGTAGACCGAGATGCCGTCCAGCACCGAATCGGGCCGGGCCAGGTAGACGTACTCGAAGATGCAGGGCGTGAGCCGGGGCTTGTCCGCGCACTGCTTGGCGTGCAGCATGCCCTCCAGGGTGATGAACAAGGCCTCGCCCGGGGCCACATGGCGCTCTACCTGGTGGCCGGTGCCCTCGAGGGCCACCGTTTCACTGGCCACCATCAGCGCGCCGTTGGCGGAGCGGCCCAGCGACAGTGGGCGGATCCCGTGCGGGTCCCGAAAAGCCACGAGTCCGTGGCCGGCGATCATCGCGATGACGGCGTAGGAGCCGCGCACCCGTTGGTGCACCCCGGCGACCGCAGCAAACACGTCCTCGGGCGCCAAGGTGCCGCGACCACGGGTGGCGCGATCGAGTTCATGGGCAAACACGTTGAGCAGCACCTCGGAGTCGCTCTCGGTGTTGATATGGCGGTGATCGGTGGAGAACAGCTCGGACTTGAGCGGGTGCGCGTTGGTGAGGTTGCCGTTGTGCACCAGCACCAACCCAAAAGGCGCGTTGACGTAAAAGGGCTGCGCCTCCTCCTCGGAGTAAGCGTTGCCGGCCGTCGGGTAACGCACCTGGCCCAGGCCCGCCGTGCCTGGCAGGGCGCGCATGTTGCGGGTGCGGAACACGTCGCGCACCATGCCCTTGGCCTTGTGCATGAAAAACTTGCGGTCCTCCTGGGTCACGATGCCAGCCGCGTCCTGCCCGCGGTGCTGCAGGAGCAGCAGCGCGTCATAGATCAACTGGTTCACAGGGGCGCTACTGACGACGCCGACAATTCCACACATGTATGACTACCCTGGTAGGTGCTGGCCGAAGCGCTCGGGGAGGATCGGCTTGAGATGCCGGAGGGTGGACGCCGCAGTAGCCGCGCCCGCCGATTGTTGCCAGGCGGCAGTGTCCTTCAGCGGCGTCATGAGGGCGACCACCGCGACTGCCAGGACGATCACCACGCCCCGCAGCAGTCCGAATACCGCGCCGAGGATGCGGTCGACCGGCCGCAGCCCCACGGCCTCGATCGCCTTTTTGACCAGCCAGGACAGCAGGCCAGCAGCAAATATTGTGGCGATGAACACGAGGCCAAAGCCGGCCGCGTAGCGGAGCATCTCCGACGCCTGGCCCATGGGCAACCAGGCTGCGGCGCGGGGTGCCAGCCATTGGGCGACCACGAAGGCAGCGACCCAGCCCGCCAGCGACAGCACCTCGTAGACCAGCCCGCGCCAGGCGCCCAGCACCAGCGACACCAGGAGGACTGCGAGGATGATCCAGTCGAGCGTTGCCATCGCTCAGTCGATTCAGAGGGTGAGGATGGCGGCGGACAAGCCCAGGCCCTTGACCTTGGCCGCGGCCTTGTCGGCCTCCGCGCGCGAGTCGAAGGGGCCGACGCGCACACGGGTGCGCTTGCCGTCCTTGGTGTCGGCGACATGGGTGTAGGTCTTGAGACCCGCCGACTCGAGCTTGCGGCGCGCCGCCTGGGCCTTGGCCGCATCGGCAAAAGCACCGACCTGGACCACGAAGCGGCCAGCACTCGGGGCTGAGGCGCCCTGGCCATCGAGCAGGGCGCGGGCGCGGCTCGCGTCGGCAGCGGGGCTGGAGGCCACCTTGGCCGTCGCAGCCGCGGGCGCTGCGGTAGTGGGACCAGGAACGGGCGCAGACGGGGCCGCCAGGTTGGCTGCCGGAGCGGACTTGGGCGAGTCAGCGCTGGCGGGCTTGTCGGACTTGGCGGATTTTGGATTGGCGCCGCTGGCTGCCACCGCAGGCGCAGGCGTGGGTGCCGGGGCGGCCGGAGGCGCCGCCGCAGTGACACTGGCAGCCGGAACAGGCGAGGCAGCGGGTGCGGCGGAAGCGGCGGGCTGAAAAGCGGGCGCCGGCGCGCCGGGGACTGCCACGGTATCGGGCCGGACCACCACACTGTCGCCGCCCGCCGGGGTGGCTGCAGAGGCCGCAGGGGCGGGAGAAGCCGTGGACGCAGCAGAAGCCGGCTTGGCGGCTTTGCCCGCGCGGTCGGGGATTTCGATCGGGATGTCGACTGCAATCGGGCGGGGCTGGCTGTCGAATACCAGCGGGAAGCCGATCACGCCTGCCAGCACAAGAACGGCCGCGCCGATCAGTCGGTGCAGCGCACGCTTGCGCAGGGTCTCCACGCTCTCGGCCGGCGAGGCGGCGGCAGCGGGTTCGCCACCACTTTTTCTAAACTTGAAGAAGGCCATGTGCGGGTCGAGAAGGCGAAGACCGAGAACCTCGGCCGGCGACCGGCGCCCCTGGCGCAGCCTGCCGGCCAGGACCTTCAGGACGGCAGGTGCCGGGCCTGCAGGCGGGGCACACCGCCCTCCAGGATGCCGCCCACCGTGTAGAAGGAGCCGAAGACAACGATTCTATCAGCGGGGTCGGCTGCTGCGGCTGCTGCTTCGAGCGCGGCGCGGGGATCCGGATACACGCTCACCGGGGCCTTGCCACGGGGCCCGGTGGCGCCCAATCCGCCGGCGGCGGCCAGGGCCTGCCAACGATCGGCCAGGGCCTGACCAGACTCGGCACGCGGCGTCGGCAGGTCGCAAAAATACCAGCGATCGGCCAGGGGGGCCAGCCGGGCGAGCATGGCGTCCAGGTCCTTGTCGCCCATCGCGCCGAAAACCAAGTGGGTCACCGGAAAGAAGCCCATCGCGTCGAGGTTGGCCACCAAAGCCGCCACCGAGTGCGGGTTGTGGGCCACGTCGAGCACCAGCGCAGGCTGGCCCGGCACCATCTGGAAGCGCCCTGGAAGCTCGACCATCGCCAGGCCATTGCGCACGGCCTGGGCGGTGACGGGCAAGCGATCGCGCAGCGCGGTCAAGGCCGCCAGCACGCCAGAGGCGTTGAGCAGCTGATTAGCGCCGCGCAGCGCGGGATAGCCCAGGCCCGCATAGCGTCGGCCGCGACCGGCCCAGCCCCACTGCTGCTTGTCACCCGAGAAATTGAAGTCACGACCGAGAAGCCACAGGTCACAGCCCAGGCCCTCGGCGGTGTCGATCACCGACTGCGGCGGCACCGGGTCGCTCACCACCACCGGCCGGCCCGCTCGCATCACACCCGCCTTTTCACGGCCGATCGACTCGCGGTCCGGGCCCAGGTAATCCTGATGGTCCAGGTCGATGCTGGTGATGATGGCGCAGTCTGCGTCAATCAGGTTCACCGCGTCTAGCCGCCCGCCCAAACCGACCTCCAAGATGGCCAGGTCCAGGCCGCTGGCGGCCATCAGCCCGAGGATGGCCAGGGTGGTGAACTCGAAATAGGTCAGGGTCACGCCTTGGCGCGCCTGCTCCACCCGCTCGAAATGCGGCAGCAGCGCGGCCCCGGTAGTGATTTCGCCGCCCAGGCGACAGCGCTCCTCGAAGTGCACGAGGTGGGGCGAGGTGTACACCCCGCAGCGCCAGCCCGCCTCGAGGGCGATGGCCTCCAGCATGGCGCAGGTCGAGCCCTTGCCGTTGGTGCCGGCGACGGTGATCACCGGGCAGTCAAAGCCCAGACCCATGCGCTCGGCCACCGCGCGCACGCGGTCCAGCCCCAGCTCCATGGTCTTGGGATGCAGGCGCTCGCAATGCGCCAGCCAGTCTTGCAAGGTATCCATGGGGCCCGATTGTCGGGCCTCGGAGGGCCCCCGCGCGGCGCGGTCGGCCAACAAAGCTCTGACCTGCAGGGCCGGGGGTCTGCGGGCCCTAAGATGCGGTCATGGTCACCCTCTTCGGCATTCCCAACTGCGACACTGTCAAAAAGGCACGCGCCTGGCTCGCCGAGCAGGGCGTCGAGTACCGCTTCCACGACTTCAAGAAAGAAGGCGTCCCGCCCGAGCGCCTCGACGCCTGGCTGAGGGCCGCCGGCTGGGAGCTCTTGCTCAACCGGAAGGGCACGACCTGGCGCAAGCTGGACAGTGCAACCCAGCTCGCCGCCCAGGACGGGGCCGGTGCGCGGGCGCTGATGCTCCGCGAGGTCAGTGTGATCAAGCGGCCGGTGGTGGAATGGGGCCAGGGCGCAGGCGCCATCACGGTGGGCTTTGATGCGCAGGCCTGGCAGGCCCGCCTGGGGCGGGGCTGATTCGGCCGGCCGCCCGATCGCCAGCGCCAGGCTTTACCGTGGGTTTACCCGCACCCCATCGGGCCCGCCGTCAACGCCTGCGGGGTCGAGGCCGTTGAAGCTGCGGACCCCTTCACTTCCACCAGGAACCCGTCCATGAACAAGTCACCTCTCCTCGCCCTGGCTACCGTCGGCCTCTCGCTGGCCAGCCCTCTCCTTCACGCTCAAGAAGTGGCACGCGTCCTCTCCACCGTCGCCATCGTCCAGCAGATCGCGGTGCCCCGCCAGGTCTGCACCACACAGCAGGTTTCGGTGGAGCAGCACAAGTCTGGCGGTGGCGCCGTCCTCGGCGCGGTCGCTGGCGGTGCAGTTGGCAACCAGATCGGGCGCGGCGACGGGCGGACCCTGGCCACCATCGCCGGCGTCATCGGTGGCGCCATGCTCGGTGACCGCATCGAGGGTCAACCCGGACCCCGCGTTCAGGAGCAGACCGTCTGCAGCAACCAAACCGTCTACGAAAGCCGCACCGTCGGCTACGACGTCACTTACGAATACGCCGGCCGCCAGTACCGGGTCCAAACGCCCCAGGATCCGGGCCCGAACCTGCGGGTGCAGGTCAGCCCCCTCGTGCCGCCCATGCCCTCCACCGGCCCGGGCACCATGCCCATGTCCGTCCCGGCCCGGCCGTACAGCGTAGCCCCGGCGGGCGTGGTGCTCGCCAGCTACCCGCCCGTCGCCCTGCCCCCGCCCATGGCCTACCCGGTTGCCCCCGCCCACGGCTGGCACCGGCATCACGGCGACTGGCGCTGAGTGAGCGCGGGCGGGGCCGGCCGGCCCCTCTGGCCTGGCCCTGGCTCAGGCCCGGCTCGGCCATCTGGCCCCGCCCCTCTAAAATATCCGGTTTCCCGCAGTGCGCGTCGCCAGGGCGCGCGCTGCCCATTACCGGACACCTCCATGAGCACCACCCAGATCGACGGCGTGACCGTCAACACCCAGGCCAGCGTCTACTTCGACGGCAAGTGCGTGAGCCACGGCATCACCTTCCCAGACGGCACCAAAAAGTCAGTCGGCGTCGTGCTGCCCTCCACCCTCACCTTCGGTACCGGCGCGCCCGAGATCATGGAATGCGTGGCCGGCAGCTGTGAGTGGCGCATGGTCGGCGAGTCCGAGTGGAAGTCCTCCGGCCCTGGCGAGAAGTTTTCCGTTGCGGGCAATTCCAAGTTCGAGATCCGGGTGACCGAGCCCTACCACTACATCTGCCACTTCGGCTGATCGCCGGGACACCCGCACCATGTCGACCATTCTCGAAAACGTCCCCGTCGGCCAGAAGGTCGGCATCGCCTTCTCCGGCGGCCTCGACACCTCCGCCGCGCTGCTGTGGATGAAGCAAAAGGGCGCCCTGCCCTACGCCTACACCGCCAACCTGGGCCAGCCCGACGAGCCCGACTACGACGAAATCCCGCGCAAGGCCAGCGCTTATGGCGCCGAAAAAGCCCGCCTCATCGACTGCCGCCGCCAGCTGGCGCAAGAGGGCATCGCCGCCTTGCAGTGCGGCGCCTTCCACATCTCCACCGCGGGCGTCACCTACTTCAACACCACGCCTCTGGGCCGCGCCGTCACCGGCACCATGCTCGTGGCCGCGATGAAGGAGGACGACGTCCACATCTGGGGCGATGGCAGCACCTACAAGGGCAATGACATCGAGCGCTTCTACCGCTATGGCCTGCTGACCAACCCCAGCCTGAAGATCTACAAGCCCTGGCTGGACCAGACCTTCATCGACGAGCTCGGCGGCCGCACCGAGATGAGCGAGTTCCTGATCGCCAACGGCTTCGACTACAAGATGTCGGTCGAAAAGGCCTACAGCACCGACTCCAACATGCTGGGCGCCACCCACGAGGCCAAAGACCTCGAGCACCTCAACTCCGGCATCCGTATCGTCAACCCCATCATGGGCGTGGCCTTCTGGAAGGACGATGTGGCGGTGAAGGCCGAGGAGGTATCGGTGCGCTTTGAAGAAGGCGTGCCGGTGGCCCTCAACGGCCGGGAGTACGCCGACCCGGTGGAGCTCATTTTGGAAGCCAATCGCATTGGCGGCCGCCACGGTCTGGGCATGAGCGACCAGATCGAGAACCGCATCATCGAGGCCAAGAGCCGCGGCATCTATGAGGCCCCGGGCCTGGCACTGTTGTACATCGCCTACGAGCGCCTGGTGACCGGCATCCACAACGAGGACACCATCGAGCAGTACCGCGACAACGGCCGCCGCCTGGGCCGCCTGCTCTATCAGGGCCGGTGGTTCGACCCGCAGGCCCTGATGCTGCGCGAAACCGCCCAGCGCTGGGTGGCCCGCGCCGTCACTGGCACGGTCACCCTGGAGCTGCGCCGCGGCAACGACTACAGCCTGCTCAACACCGAGTCGGCCAACCTGACCTACAAGCCCGAGCGGCTCACGATGGAAAAAGGCGAGTCCATGTTCTCGCCGCGTGACCGCATCGGCCAGCTGACCATGCGCAATCTGGACATCACCGACACCCGCGACAAGCTGGGCGTGTACGCTGGCGCTGGCCTGCTGTCGGCGGGCGATGAGCACCACCTGCTGCGTCTAACCGGCGGGAAGTAAGCGCCGTCTGCGGCAAACAAGTCGCTCGCAAACAAAGCCCGCCTCGGCGGGCTTTTCACGTTTCAGGCCAGCGGCTGGCACCGCCACAGCAACAGCCAAAGCCAAAGCCAAAGCCAAAGCCAAAGCCAAAGCCAAAGCCAAAGGGATAGGCACCGGCTGACGCGCAGGCGCGCCCTAGACCACTGGCCCCATGACTCGGTCGCGGCGAAATTATTGGCAGCTCGACTTGTTGATGGAGGGGCTGCCATGTCCATGCTGCGCAAATTTTTCGTCTTGGCTCTGGGCACCGGTCTGGCCAAGACCGCCTGGGACCGCTACCGCCAGAAGAACGCCAATGCGGCATTCAGCGACGATCTGCGCCGCCGACACTCGGGCGAGCGCGGCATCCAAGGGGTCAACGCCGTTCGCAGGGCGGACCGCGAGGCACATAAGCACAAGGAGTGAGGCGCCAGCCTCACACCACCACCGGCTCAGGCTCGAGCCGGATGCCAAAGCGCTCGTACACGCTGGTCTGGATGGCCCGCGCCAAAGTGACCACCTCCCCGCCGGTGGCGCCGCCCCGGTTGACCAGCACCAGCGCCTGCTTCTCATAGACCCCGGCCTGACCTACCGACTTGCCCTTCCAGCCGCAGGCGTCGATCAGCCAGCCGGCGGCGAGCTTCACTGTGCCGTCGGGCATGGGGTAGTGCACGATGTTTGGCTCGCGGGCAATGATGTCTGCGCACTGGTCCTGCGTGACCGTGGGATTTTTGAAAAAGCTTCCGGCATTGCCTATGACCGCTGGGTCGGGCAGCTTGGCGCGGCGGATGGCGCAGACCCAGTCGTAGATCTGGCGCGCGGTCGGTGCGGCGATGCGGGTCTCGGCCGCCTTGCGTTGCAGGTCCAGGTAAGAAAGCTCGGGCTTCCAGGGCTTGGGCAGGCGAAAGCGCACCCGCAGGATCAGGGCCTGGCTGGCCAGGCCGAAGTCACCTTCCTTGGCAGGAACATGCTTGAACACCGAATCCCGGTAGCCAAAGGCGCACTGGGCGGCGCTCAGCGTGAACACCCGCCCGGTGGCCAGGTGCATGGCGTCGAGCGACTCGAAGCGGTCTTGCAGTTCCACCCCGTAGGCACCCACGTTTTGCACCGGGGATGCGCCCACGCTGCCGGGGATGAGGGCGAGGTTTTCCAGCCCCGGCAGGCCCTGATCCAGAGTCCAGGTGACAAAGTCATGCCAGTTGACGCCGGCGCCAGCCTCGACGATGACCGCCCGGGGCCCGTCCTCCACCACCCGCATGCCAGGGATTTCGACCTTGAGCACCAGGGCCTTGACGTCGCCGGTCAGCACGATGTTGCTGCCGCCACCCAGCACGAACTTCGGGCCAGCGGCCCGTCCGGGCTCGGCCAGCAGGGCCCGCAGGTCATCTTCCGAGCGCACCCGCAGCAGCTCGCGGGCCCGGGCGACGATGCCGAAGCTGTTATGCGGCTGCAGCGGGACCTGGTGCTCGACGATCATGGGAGAATTGTCGCATCCGACCCCCGTGCATTTGCCCCCCGGAGACACCATGCCCTCTTTCGACACCGTCTGCGAACCCAACCTGGTCGAAGTGAAGAACGCCGTCGAGAACGCGGCCAAGGAAATCGGCACCCGCTTCGACTTCAAGGGCACTTCGGCCGCCCTCGAACTCAAGGACAAGGAAATCACCTTGTTCGGCGACGCCGACTTCCAGCTCCAGCAGGTGGAGGACATCCTCACAGCCAAGCTCGCCAAGCGCAATGTCGACGTGCGCTTTCTGGACAAAGGCACGGTGCAAAAGGTCGGAGGCGACAAGGTCAAGCAGGTGATCAAGGTGCGCAGCGGCATCGAGACCGAAGCGTCCAAGAAAATCCAGCGCCTGATCAAGGACAGCAAGCTCAAGGTGCAGGCCGCCATCCAGGGCGACGCGGTGCGCGTCACGGGTGCCAAGCGCGACGACCTGCAGGCCGCCATGGCCCTGATCCGCAAGGACATCGCCGACCTGCCCCTGTCCTTCAACAACTTTCGCGACTGATCGTCGACTGATCGGCCATTGATGGGGCCACCTGCCGCCACGCCCCCCGCAACAGCGCCCGAAGACAACACGGCCCTCGGGCCTTTGCGCGTGCCGGTCTTCCGGCTGCTCTGGCTAACCTGGCTCACCGCCAACACCACGATGTGGATGAACGACGTCGCGGCCGCCTGGCTGATGACGTCTTTGACCAGCACTCCCCTGTGGGTGGCCCTGGTGCAGGCGGCCTCCACCCTGCCCGTCTTCCTGCTGGCCCTGCCCTCGGGCGCCCTGGCCGACATCGTCGACCGGCGCCGCTATTTCATGGTGACCCAGTTCTGGGTGGCCGGCAACGCCATCCTCACCTGCGTGGTCGTGCTGGCCGGCTGGATGACGCCAGGCCTGTTGCTGGCGCTGACCTTCTTCAACGGGATCGGGCTGGCGATGCGCTGGCCGGTGTACTCCGCCATCGTCCCGGAGGTCCTGCCCAAGCCCCTGATGCCCCAGGGTCTGGCCCTGAACGCGGTCGCGATGAACGGCTCGCGCATCATCGGCCCGCTGGTGGCCGGCGCCCTCATTGGCGCGGCGGGGAGCGCCTGGGTCTTCGTGCTCAACGCCCTGCTGTCGGTGATGGCCGGCTTCATCATCATGAGCTGGAACCGGGTCCACAAGGAGCATGTGCTGGGCCGCGAGCGCCTACCCTCTGCGATGCGGGTGGGACTGCAGTACGTCGCCCAGTCGGCCCGGCTGCGCGGTGTGCTGCTGCGAATCGGCCTGTTCTTTTTTCACTCGACTGGCCTGCTGGCCCTGCTGCCCCTGGTGGCCCGCGCCCTGCCCGGTGGCGGCGCCGGCACCTTCACCCTGCTGCTCTCGTCTATGGGCGCAGGCGCCATCACCGGGGCCTTGATGATGCCCCGCATGCGCCAAGTCATGAAGCCCGAGGCGCTGATCCTGGCCGGCAGCGTCACACAGGCGGTCTCGATGGCCACCACGGTTTATGCGCCGGGCCTGGCACTGGCCATGCCAGCCATGTTCCTCGCCGGCACCGCCTGGATCTGGGTGGCCAACACGCTGGCCGTTTCCGCCCAGATGTCACTGCCCGACTGGGTGCGGGCCCGGGGCATGTCGATCTACCAGATGGCAGTGATGGGTGCGTCCGCCAGCGGTGCGGCGATCTGGGGCCAGGTGGCCACCTGGACCAATGTGCAGGAGTCGCTGACCGTGGCGGCGGCCACCTCGGTGGCAGCCGCGCTCTTCGTGTACCGGCACAAACCCATGCCGCCCCATGAGATCGACGTCACCCCGGCACAGGTGACCTATGCGCCCGAGCTGCCGGAGCGGCCCGGACGGGGCCGGGTGCTGACCCGGGTCGAGTACCAGATCGACCCGGACCGGGCCGACGAGTTTCTGGCGCTGATGGCAGACAGCCGCCGGGGCCGCCTGCAGCAAGGCGCGCTCGAATGGCAATTGCTGCACGATGTCGGCGAGCCCGGCCACTATGTGGAGCAGATCGTGGATGAATCCTGGACCGAGCACCTGCGCCGCTTTGACCGCGTCAACGTGACCGACGCCCTCCTGCGTGAGCAGCGGCAGGCGCTGCACATCGGCGATGGGCCGCCCAAGGTCACGCGCTACATCATCGAGCAGACCTGAGGCGGGCTGCGCGGGCCCTTTTCCCTCAGGCCTTCTTCGCACCCAACCGCGACTCGGTACCGGCCACCAGGCGGTTGATGTTCTCGCGGTGGCGCCAGACCAGCAGCAGACCCATGATGACCAAGGCCGCCACCAGCGGTGGCCGCGCGACCCAGACCACGCCGCTGGCGAGCAGGAAGTAGACCGGCGCAAAGGCAGCCGACACCAGGGAGGCCAGCGACGAGTAGCGGAAGAAGTAGGCCACGATCAGCCAGGTGGCACCGGTGGCCACGCCCAGGACCCAATCAATGCCGAAGACCGCGCCCAGGAAGGTGGCCACACCCTTGCCGCCCTGAAAGCGGAAAAACACCGGGTAGAGATGGCCGAGGAAGGCCGCCACCGCGACACCGGCCACCACGCCCTCGCCCAGACCCCAGGCGGCACCCCAGTGCCGAACCGCCAGCACCGGCAGCAAGCCCTTGCAGGCGTCGAGCAGCAAAGTGACCAGCGCCGCGACTTTGCTGCCCGAGCGCAGCACATTGGTGGCGCCGGGGTTGCCGCTGCCGAAGCTGCGCGGGTCGGACAGGCCCATCAGCCGGCTCACGATGATGGCAAAAGCCAGCGAACCCAGCAGGTAAGCGGCCAACACAGTCAGCCCGGGGGCGGCGATCAGCAAGAGGGGGGCAGCAGAGTTCATCGCTGACGATTGTGCCAGCGCCTCCTGACCTCCCCACGGGTTCAGGAGTGGGTGTACTTGGACAGGCCATTGAAGGTGCTCCTCGCGTCTTTGCCGGTGACGCCAAAGCGATTGAACAGCGGTTCACCCTTCAGCTTGGTACCGCCAAATCCGGTGTTGGCGGCTTGGACCTGCGTGCTGCCGCCAGACGCATGGATGGCGCCGAGCTGGCGCGAGCGCGTCTCTGACTCCGGCGCGTCCAGCGGCGGCACCACCCCGGTGGTGGCGATCTCAATCACCATCTGCCGCGCCTGGGTCTCGGCGGCGGAGGTGCGGTCTTTGCCGCTCTTGCAGTTGATCAGGGTGGCGGTGGGCCCGCCCAAGCGGCTGGCCAGCACGATCAGGCGGGTGGCGAGCTTGTAGGGGTCGTTGCCAGCGCTCTGATGCGCGTCGCTGGCGTAGAGGGTTCCGATCTGCGCGGCCAGGGTCCGCAGGATGGTCTTTTCGGTCGGTAAAACGGCAGCGAGCCGCTCCCCCAGCCAGCCGCCGACCCCGGCAGGTACCTGGCCAGGCCCGCAGGCCGCCCAGGCCTCTGGGGTGGCGCCCAGCAGGCGCTGCATCGCCCGGCGGTTGTCCGCATCCGTTTCGGCGTGCGCGCCCAGCAGAAACTCCATGCCCTTGCCGCCCGTACCCTGTTCGTTGACTGGCACGTTGAGCGCCGACACCTCGAACTTCACCCGCATCTGCTGCACCTGCTGCGCCTGTGAGTCATCGCCGTCCACGCGCGCCATCAACAGGCGCCCCTGCGCGTCCCGACGCAATTGGCCCGCGTCATCAAGAGCAGGCATGGGCATATCGATACCCTTGAGCGCCTCGAGGTCGTCCCAGGCCTGGCGCTGGTCGTGCCACATGGACCGCTCGTTCCCCTTGTAGCTGCCGAGGGTCCGCCAGAAATCGGGGGTCATGAGCGACACCGAGGCCAGGCGAACCGTGCCTGGCTGGCCGCTCTGGCTCTGGCTCTGGCGGACCAGTCGGATGATTTCCTCGTCCGGCAGGGCAGCCATGGCGGCCTGGGCCGCCTCGCGGGCACGGTTCAGGCTGGCCGCACGCCGGACGACATCAATCAGGGGTGGCTCATCTCGGCGCGCCCGGTCTGCGCGGGGCCCTGACGCAGAACCCGCGGCACCCGCGCCGGCCGCCGGCGGGGTGGCCTGCGTTCCACGGGGCGGCCGTTTGCCCCGAATCAGGGTGGCTGCCGCAGCGGGGTCGTCCTTCGCCGCGTCAGCCCGCAGGCTGTCCAGACGCGTGTCCTTCAAGAGTCGCCGGTGGTCGTCGCGGGCCAGGTCTCCGGCCACACGTTGCAGGTCTTCGTCACGCAGTTTTTTGATGCCCTTGCGGGTCAGCTGGTTGGGGGAGAGCACGCCATGGCGGACGAGCGTCAGGCTGCACAGGCCGCCGGGCGCGGCCATCTTCGATACGTGCAAGGTCACCGCGTGTTTGTGCTGGGTGCGCTCATGGCAATGGGCACCCTGAACACCATCGGCGGCGTAGTCCGCGTGGAGGGCGTCGGAGACCCAAATGGCCGGACGCTGCTCGCAGTTGAGCTCCAGCGCCTTGCGCACGGACCGTCCCTGGCTGATCCCGGATTGGGTTTCGATCGGGACGACCACCCGGGTGCGAACGACCTCGTTCGGCCGTCGACTGAGCATCTGGGTGTAGACGCGGTCGAAGGCTTTCTCGACCGCCTTGTTGCTGGTCCGCTCGTTCCACCAGCGTTTGACTTTGGCCAAGGGGCTGGAGCCTGTAGGCCCTGCCTGCCCGGCCGCCTCGCGGGCATCTTGTACGGCGCGTTTGACGCAGGCCAATGCAAACGCACGCTCGTCCATCTGGGCCACTGGGAGGAAATCCCCGCGCTGAATCGCAGCAAGAACCAGGCCCTTGCCGCCGTCGGGCAGCTTGCTCGCAGACTTGCCGAGCCCGAGCACCTCACCGGGCTCGCCCAGGCGCATTGCCTCCGGGTCACGCGCCTGCGCGTGCAACTTACGGGCACGCTCGCGGAAGATGCCGCTCACACGCGCGAACGGCTCAGCGGCCACCGCTAAAGGGCTACGGTCAAGTTTAGGGTTGAAGTCGTATTTTTGGTCGCGGGCCGGGGCTGCGCTCTTGCTATCGGGCGCCAGCGCGCTGGCACGCGACTTATCGGGGGAATAGTCAAGCCGAGAAGGGCTGACACCCGAAACGCGTTCGGGCGAGGGACTGGCCGACAGCACGCTGGCCCGGGAGGGGCTGTCGGTTCTCCAGGCCGCGCTGGACAGGCTCGCGGCGGAGGAGGTGGAGGAGGTGGAGGAGGTGGACGTCGGGCTGGCGGCGGCGCTGGCGGTGGGGCTGGCAAGCCCAGCCAGGGAGCCGGGCGCGGCCTTCACCGGCGTCGACAAGCCAGCCGGGGATGCGCCACCCTCCGGGGACAAGGCTCGGACCGCGCGGGTGTCGATCGGTCGATCGAGGAGCAGCTCGTCCAGGGTGGCGGCGGCGGTGTCCCAGAACAGCGCCTTGGCATCGAGCATCCTGGGCAGGTACAGGGCGTGGTGAGCCTCGGATTCCGCCAGGTAGCCCGCCCG
>CANFQF010000037.1 GCA_947449025.1 Comamonadaceae bacterium | reverse complement strand
AGGGGTGAGGAAGGCTTGCACCGCCGACCCGAAGCCGAACCAGCCGGGCAGGGTCACCCGGCACTGGCCCCAGGAGAAGCCCCAGGGGATGGCCCGCAGGTCCTCGATGCGCAGGTTGGCCTTGCGCGAGGCCGGGCGGGAGCCGATGTTGAGGGCAGCAATCTCGCGGATGGGTGTGCTGGCGAAGAAGTAGTCGCTGAAGCCGGGGGTGTCGTAGACCAGGCCGCGGTAGGCCCCTTGGCTAGCGGCCGAGAGCCGCCCGGCGGCGTCGAGGAAGGATTTGGGGGCTGGCTTGGTCGGCTGTAGCAAGGTGGCTTCTAGCGTGGCGGCCACCAGGGTCTCGAGGTTGCGCCGGCCGATTTCGGGGTTGGCGTACTTGGAGCCGATCACCTCGCCCTGCTCGGTCAGGCGGATCTGTCCGCGTACCGTGCCGGGGGGCTGGGCCAGGATGGCCTCGTAGCTGGGGCCGCCGCCCCGTCCCACCGTGCCGCCACGGCCGTGGAACATGCGCAGCTGAATATCGTGGCTGTTGCCCAGTTCGTCGAACAGGGCCACCAGGGCGATCTCGGCGCGATAGAGCTCCCAGTTGCTGGTGAAGATGCCGCCGTCCTTGTTGCTGTCGCTGTAGCCCAGCATGATGTCCTGCTCGGCGCCCGAGCGCCGCACCAGTGCCGCGATGCCCGGCAGGGCGTAGAAGGCCCGCATGATCGGCGCCGCGTTTTGCAGGTCCAGGATGGTCTCGAACAGCGGAACCACGATCAACTGGGCCCGGCCCGGCGCAGGACCCTGTGCGTCCAGAGTGCCGTCCATCAGCCCCGTTTCCTTCTGCAGGAGCAGCACCTCCAGCAGGTCGCTCACTGTTTCGGTGTGGCTGATGATGTAGTGGCGTATTGCCTCTGGCCCGTACTGCGCACGTGCGCGCCGGGCGGTCTCGAAGATGGCCAATTCGGCCAGTGTGGCCTCGGTGTAGCCGGCGGTGGGCACGCGCAGGGGCCTGGCGTCATTGAGCAGTTGCAGCAGCAAGGCCTGCTTGGCGTCCTCGGCCAGGCCCGCGTAGTCCGGCTCGAGCCGGGCAGCGGCCAAAAGCTCGGCCACCACCGCCTCGTGCTGGTCGGAGCTTTGGCGCAGGTCCATGGTGGCCAAGTGAAAACCGAACACCTCTACCGCTCGCATGAGAGGGGACAGGCGCTGCTCGACCATCGCCGTACCGTGCGAGGCGATGAGCGATTCGCGGATGGTGGTCAGGTCGGCCAGAAATTCAGCGGCGCTCGCATAGGGCGCCTGCGGCGCAAGCACGTGGCGCGCCGCATCGCCGCCGGTGAAGGCCTTCAAGGTGGCGGCCAGTCGGGCATACATCCAGGCCAGGGCCCGGCGGTAGGGCTCGTCCTGGCGGTGCGGGTCGGCGTCGGGGGATTGCTCGGCCAGGGTTTGCAGCGCGGGTGTCACGCCGACCAGCATCGCCGACACCGACAACTCGGCGCCCAGGTGATGCACCTCGGTGAGGAAGTGGCGCAGCGCCACCTCGCTCTGGCGGCGCAGGGCCAGGGTCAGCGTTTCGGCGCTGACATTGGGGTTACCGTCCCGGTCACCACCGATCCACATTCCCATGCGCAGGAAGCTGGCCACCCGGCCCTGGCCCAGGGCCTGCTCGAGCTCGGCGTAGAGCCGAGGGATTTCGCGCAGGAAGGTGGCTTCGTAGTAAGACAGGGCGTTCTCGATCTCGTCGGCCACCGTGAGCTTGGTAAAGCGCAGGAGGCGGGTCTGCCACAGCTGCATGACCCGGGCGCGCAGCTGGGCCTCGTTGGCGGCCAGCTCGCGCGGGGCGAGGGCGTCCTTGGGCAGGGCGCGGTCCTTGATCGCATCGCGCTCGGCCAGCAGGTGGGCGATGTCGCGCTCGGCGTCCAGGATGCTCTTTCGCTGAACCTCGGTCGGGTGAGCGGTGAGCACCGGCGACACATAGCTGGTGGCCAAGGTGCGGGCGACGGTGCGAGGCGTGATGCCGGCCCAGCGCAGGCGGGCCAAGGCCACCTCCACACTGCCTTGCTGCGTGTCGCCGGCGCGCTCGTGCACCAGCCGGCGCCTGATGTGGTGTCTGTCCTCGGCCAGGTTGGCCAGGTGGGAGAAATAGGTGAAGGCGCGGATCACGCTCACCGCCTGATCGCTGGGCAGGCCCTTGAGCAGGGCCTTGAGCGCCTTGTCGGCCTCGTGGTCAGCGTCGCGGCGGAAGGCCACCGAGAGCTTGCGAATTTTTTCGACTAGGTCGAAGGCGGCCGGCCCCTCTTGCTCGCGGATCACGTCGCCTAGCATGCGCCCAAGCAGGCGGATGTCCTCGCCCAGCGGCTTTTCGTTGTCGCGCGCGCGTCGAGGGGCGGGGCGGGCCGGCGGAGTGGCGGGGGAGCTGGCGGGCATGGCGGCGGGGGTCCTGAGGGTTCCGCTCATGCTAGCATCGCACAGCGATTTTCCCTGCTGCAGGTGTCTTGCAGCGACGACGTACTGGGTTCGAATTTGAGCAAACTAGTCATCGCGACGCGCGAAAGCCGTCTGGCCCTTTGGCAGGCCGAACATGTGCGCGACATCTTGCAGTCGCGCGGTCACGAGGTGGGCCTTCTGGGCATGACCACCCGGGGCGACCAGATCCTCGACCGCAGCCTGAGCAAGGTGGGCGGCAAGGGTCTGTTCGTCAAGGAGCTGGAGGTGGCGCTCGAAGAGGGCCGTGCCGACCTGGCCGTGCACTCCCTCAAAGACGTGCCGATGGACCTGCCCGAGGGCTTCCACCTGGCCTGCGTGATGGAGCGCGAAGACCCGCGCGACGCCTTCGTCTCCAACCGGTTCCAGCAGCTGTCCGACCTGCCTCCTGGCAGCGTGGTGGGCACCTCCAGCTTGCGCCGCGTGGTGCTGCTGCGGGCGCTGCGGCCTGACCTGCGCATCGAACCCCTGCGTGGCAACCTCGACACCCGCCTGCGCAAGCTAGACGACGGCCATTACGATGCCATCATCCTGGCCGCCGCCGGCCTCAAGCGCCTGGGTCTGGGCGACCGTATTCGTCAAATCTTCGATACCGACCAGATGCTCCCTGCCGCGGGTCAGGGCGCCCTGGGCATCGAGGTCCGGGCCCAGCGCTCCGAGGTAGATCAGGCTCTCGCGCCCCTGGCCCACCAGCCGACCTGGCTGGCCGTGGCCGCCGAGCGTGCGGTCAGTCGCGGCATGGGCGGAAGCTGCTCCATGCCCCTGGCCGCCCATGCGGTTTTCACGCCCGCTGGCGCACTGCACCTGCGTGCCGCCTGGGGTGAGCCCGAGAGCGCCACGACCATCTTGGTGCGGGCTGAGGCCCAAGGCCCGGTGGCCGATCTGGCACAGGCCGAGGCCCTCGGCCGCTCGGTGGTCGAGCAGTTGCGCGCCGGCGGCGCCCACTGAGGCGCCGTGACCGGGCGGCCTGGCCCCATGCCGGCACAGCCGCCTCTTCTCCTCGTCACCCGCCCGGCGCGTGAGGCGCTGGCCTGGACCCAGGCCTTGCAGGGCCTGGGCCTGCGGGCCGAAGCCCTGCCTTTGATTGCCATCGGCCCTGGGCCCGACCCGCAGGGCCTGGCCAAGCGCCAAGCCGCGCTTGCGGGCGACGCTGCAGTAATGTTCGTCAGCGCCAATGCAGTGCGCGGTTTCTTTGCTGCAGGCGGCCCGGCGCTGTCCTGGCCTGCTGGCACCCGGGCTTGGTCCACCGGGCCGGGTACCCGCGCTGCTTTGTTGGCCGAGGGTGTGCCGGCGGGACAAATCGATTCGCCAGACCCAGATGCCGGACGCTTCGACTCCGAAGCCCTGTGGGAAGGCGTCGAAGCACCTCTGAGCGCCCGGCTGCGGGCGCAGGCGTCCGGATCCCCGGTCTCCGTGCTCATCGTGCGCGGTGCCGATGCGGAGGGCGAAGCGGCCGGCCGGGACTGGCTTGCGATGCGCCTGCGCGAGGCTGGGGTGCGTGTCGACCAGGTCGCCGCTTACCGCCGTGTCCTGCCCGATTGGACCCTTGGAGAGCAGGCCTTGTTGACCGAGGCCAGCTCGGCAGGGGCCGCTTGGCTCTTTAGCAGTTCCGAGGCTGTGGCTAACCTGGCTCGGCTGGCGCCAGATGCTGCCTGGCGGCGCGGCCGCGCCCTGTGCACCCATGCCCGGATCGCGCAGGCGGCGCGTGCGGCCGGCTTCGCCGATGTCGCCGAGGTCGCTCCGCGCCCGGAAGCGGTGGCGGCCTTTCTACAATCGACGGCATGAGCGATTCCCAAGCCCGCAACGAAACGGCGCAGTCCCCCGGCAACGGGTTCACTGCACCGTCCGCCGCTGCCAACGCCGGGCCCGCCGAGGCAGGCTCAGGTGCCGGCGCCTCGCGTGCCGAATCGGCGCCGGCGTCCGCCTCCGGCGCGGCTGGCGACGATGGAGGTGCGAGCCCTGGAGGACCCGTGGCCTTTCCCAGTCCGCCCGCGCCCGCCGTGGCCTTGTCGCGGCCGGTGTTCTGGGGCCTGCTGGTATTGATCTCCCTGGCCCTGCTGGCCAGCGGCTTGCTGTGGGAGCGCCTGTCGGCCATTCAGGAGCAGCTGGCTCGCCAGAGTGCAGACTCCGGTGCGGTCGCCATCGAGGCCCGTACCCTGGCCCGGCAGGCCCAGGAGTTGGCCCGCGACAACGCGGCCCGCCAGGCGGTCGCAGAAAACAAGCTGGCTGAGGTGGCCATGCAGCGCACCCAGCTCGAGGAGCTGATGCAGAGCTTGACCCGCTCGCGCGACGAGAACCTGGTGGTCGATATCGAGGCCTCCCTTCGCCTGGCGCAGCAGCAGTCGCAACTCACGCTCAGTCCCGAGCCCCTGCTGGCAGCCCTGCGTTCAGCAGACCAGCGCCTGGCCCGGGTGAGCCAGCCGCGTTTGGCCCGAGTGCGTGCCGGCATCACCCGCGATATCGATCGCATTAAGGCGGCGGCCGTGACCGATGTGCCGTCCTTGCTGCTGCGCATGGACGATCTGGCACGCGGACTCGAGGAGTTGCCGGTGGCCAATGCGGTCGGGCCGGCTGTCTCCGTGACCGCCAGCCCTGCTGCTTCTGGCCAGCCCGCGGTGCCGGCCGCCAGCCGAAGTGCGGGCGCCGCGTCTGCCGCAGCAGCCACGGCCTCTGCGCCCGCCTGGTGGGTGCGCTGGCTGGGCACCGTGCGCGAGGAGGTTCGTGCGCTGGTGCGCGTGAGCCGTATCGACCAGCCTGACGCGGCGCTCGTCGCGCCCGAGCAGGCCTTCTTCCTGCGCGAGAACCTCAAGCTCAAGATCCTCAATGCGCGCCTGTCCCTGCTGGCGCGCCAGACCGATCTGGCGCGCGCCGACCTGAGTCAGGTGTCTCAGGCTCTGGGGCGCTACTTCGACCCCGAGTCGCGTAAGACACAGGCCGCCCTGTCGGCCCTGCAGCAGATGCAGGCCCAGTTGCGTAACGTCGAATTGCCCCGCATCGACGAGACCCTGGCCGTGCTCGACGCCACGGCCGCCGGTCGCTGACCCGAGGAGCCCCACGAGATGCGCGCGGCCCTCTGGTTCCTGGCCTTGTTCGGCGTGGCGGTGGCCATCGCCCTGTTCGCCGGCAACAACCAGGGCACGGTGACCGTGTTCTGGCCGCCCTACCGGGTGGACCTGTCGCTCAACCTGGTGCTCATGCTCCTGGTAGCCGGCTTTGTCTTTATCTATGCTGTCCTGCGTGCCTTGTCGGCGCTCTTTGACCTGCCGCAGCAGGCCATGCGCTGGCGAAACCAGCAGAAGGAACGGGCGGTTCACGGCCTGCTGGTCGAAGCCATCGCCCATTTCCTGGCCGGCCGCTTCTTGCGGGCCCGCAAGTCCGCTGAATCCGCGCTGGCCCAAGAAGAGGCCTTGCAGACCGCCGACCTGCGTCTGCCCCATGCCGCCCCGCTGCGGGCACTGGCCCACCTGTTGGTGGCCGAGAGCGCGCAGGCTCTGCGGGACCACTCCGCCCGGGATACCCACTTGCAGCAGGCTTTAGCGCCGCAGGCCGGGCGTGAAGGCCTGGCCATGCGCGAGGGGGTGCTGATGCGCGCCGCCCGCTGGTCTCTGGACGAGCGCGACCCGCAGGCCGCAGGCCGCTGGCTCGCCGAATTACCTCAGGGCGCCGCCCGCCGTACCCTGGCCCTGCGCATGAGGCTCAAGGCTTTCCGCCAGCTCTCGCAGCCGGCCCAGGCGCTGGAAACCGCACGTCTGCTGGCCAAGCACCGGGCTTTTTCGACCTCCGCCGCCGAGAGCATCGTGCGCGGACTGGCCATTGACCTGCTCAATGATGCGCATGACCCCGGGCAACTGCTGCGCGCCTGGAGCTCACTGGAGCAGGCCGAGCGGGCCATGCCCGACCTCGCCATTCACGGCGCGCAGCGGCTGCAGACGCTCAAGGGCGATGCCCAGCTGGCGCGCGATTGGCTGTTGCCGGTCTGGGAGCGCCAGGCGGCGCTGTCCGATGCGCAAAAGGTGCGTCTGGTTCACGCCCTGGAGTCTGGCCTCGACTCCATCGACAGCACCTGGCTGGCCCGTTTCGAATCCGCCCAACGCGCCAACCCGCGGGATGCCAGCTTGCAGTACCTCGCAGGCATGGCCTGCATGAAGCGCCAGCTCTGGGGCAAGGCCCAGCAGTTGCTCACCCAAGCCGCCCTGGGCCTGCGTGATGCCCGTCTGCACAGGCAGGCCTGGCGCGCCTTGGCGCAATTGGCCGAGGACCGGGGTGATACCGAAACCGCCGCCCAGGCATGGAAGCGGGCGGCGACGGAGTAGTGAAGCCGCTTTCGTCCGACACGCTTTTTGTGGCGCCGATGTGGGGTGGCGTGCCGGAGGGCCGGTGGGTTCTAGTGCCCGAGAGCACGTGGGTCGTAGTGCCATCGCCGGATCTTCCTCGCGCTCAGTCGATGGTGGTCCGTGTGGAGCGGGTTGATGAGCACATTCATCTCCTCGGGGACGATGCCGGACGGAAGCAGCGCCAGTAACTGTGCCTTCGAGCGCGCCCAGGCATTTCCCCAGTCGACGCTGGTCTTGCTTGCAGGCAAGGCGTCCCAGCCTGCGAGTTGAGAAGGGTGCAAAGCCTGAGCCTTCTTCCAAAGTGCCATAGGGACGTCAATTTGGACGAGATAGCGGTTCAAAGGTAGGGGCGGCGCGCTGCCTCCGATGTGGACGACGGTTTCCAGGCAGGCCAGTGCTCGACTGCTAGATGTGTACACAGGGGCGTCCCCGGTGCGTTGCACCGCCCGCCCGATCGCTTCGCTCTTTGAACAAAAGTTATTGTTCATTTGATCGACTTTGGCAACCGAACTGGAAGTAAAAAAGCCCGGACCGCGTGAGCGGTGTCGGGCTTTTTATTCTGGCCCCTCAAGGCCGTAGCGTGTGACGCTCAGCGCTGGGCGCCGGGCTCGAAGGGCAGGGTGACCTGGCCCAGATCCTTGCGGGTTTCGACCAGCACCAGCGGGCCTTCGTCGACCACCACCACCGGCGGCCGTTCGCGCGGCACATGCACCGGCTTGGGTTCGGCCGCGATGGCGGCCTGCACTGCAGCCACCTTGTCGGCGTCGGAGTTGACCCATTGCAGGCCTGAGCCGGTGGCGACCTGCTCGAGGTCGGTCACGGACAGAGTGAAAGACTGCACCTTCGGTAGGCCGGGGCGGGTAGCAGGCGTGCCCGCGGCCGGTGCTGCTGCGGCGCGCGAAGGTGCCGATGCGGGGGCAGGTGCAGGGGCGGGCGCGGCTGCTTGGGCGGGCGCTTGTGTGGGCGCTTGTGTGGGCGCAGCTGCCTGCGGCTCACGCTCACCGCGTTCGCGGCCGGGTGCGTCGTGGGACGCCCCTTCCTCGGTTGCGAAGCCCGTGGGGTAGCGCGGGCGGCGGGGTGCCTCGGCATCGTTCGTGTCAGCAGGCCCCTCGTTAGGTGCCTGGCTGGCATCCGCCATGCCGGCATCGCCCTGCGTGGACTCTTCGCGCGGTCCGCGATCGCCACGTTCGCGGCGGTCACGGCCGAAACGGTCGCGTGAGCGGCGACGGCCATCGCCGCCTTCGCCCTCTGGACGCTCGCCGCGTTCGTCGCGCAGCTCGCGCTGACCTTCCGCGACCTGACCGTCGCCCTTGGCTTCGGTCACCGAGGATTGCTCGGCGCCTTGGCCTTCGTCACGCGCGCCGCGCTCGCCACGCTCGCGGCGGCCGCCACGGTCACGGCGGCCTTCGCCGCGCTCACCGCGTTCGCCACGGGGCGTGCGATCGTCGCGCTCGGCTTGCAGTTCCTGGTTCTCGATCAGCTCGCCACTGGCGTTTTGTGCCTCGGCGTCAGCGGGCAGGGCCTCACGGCGCTCGCGCGGACCGCGGCTTTCGCGCGGCTCACGGGCCTCACGCGGTTCGCGACCTTCACGGGGCTCTCGGCCTTCGCGCGGTTCACGCCCTTCACGGGGCTCTCGGCCCTCACGTGCCTCACGCGGCTCACGGCCTTCGCCGCCGCGCTCACCACGACCTTCTGCACGCTCGCCACGGCCCTCACCGCGGCCTTCACCGCGGCCGCGTCCGCGGCCTTCGCCGCGTTCACCGCGATCGTTGCGTTCAGCGCGCTCGCCGTTCTCAGCGGCGGCACCTTCGCGCCCACGGCCCTGGCCTTCGCCACGCTCCGTGCGCTCGCCGCGCTCGCCACCACGCTCGCCACCACGGCCACCCCGGCCGCCGCGACCACGGCCGCGCTCACCTCGATCGCTGCGTTCACCGCGGCCATCGCGGCCTTCGCCTCGCTCACCACGTCCTTCGCGTCCTTCGGTCTTGGCGTCCTTGTCGGCGGCCGCCGGTGCGGGCGCCGGGGCGGATCCGCCAAACAGGCCCTTGAGCCAGCCCATGAAGCCGCGCTCGCCTGCAGCAGGTGCCGCAGCCGCAGGCGCCGCCTTCGGTGCCGGCGCCGGGGCGGCGGCCTTGGCCACCGGTTCCGGCTTGGGCGGAGCGACGGGCGCCGGCGCATCGGGCAGGACGCCCTTGATCACCGGCTCCTGCTTGTTGGTGCGCTCTTGCGAGCGGCGGGTGACAGTGGTCGGGTCTTCGACCTCGACCGCCATCGAGTAGCTCGCCTGCAGGTTGTCGAGGCGCGCATCGTCGTGCTTGAGGCGCTCGAGCTTGTAGTGCGGCGTGTCCAGCGACTTGTTGGGGATCATGATCACCGCGATCCGCTGCTTGAGCTCGATCTTGGCGATCTCGGTCCGCTTTTCATTGAGCAGGAACGAGGCCACTTCCACCGGCACCTGCACATGGACGGCGGCCGTGCCGTCCTTCATGGACTCTTCTTGGATGATGCGCAGGATTTGCAGCGCCGAGCTCTCGGTGTCGCGGATATGGCCGTGGCCACCGCAGCGCGGGCAGGGGATCGAGGCGCCTTCCGACAGGGCCGGGCGCAGGCGCTGGCGGCTCATTTCCATCAGGCCGAATTTGCTGATGGTGCCAAATTGCACCCGGGCGCGGTCTTGGCGCAGCGCGTCGCGCAGGCGGTTCTCGACCTCGCGGCGGTTGCGGGACTCCTCCATGTCGATGAAGTCGATCACGATCAGGCCGCCGAGGTCGCGCAGGCGCATCTGGCGGGCCACTTCGTCAGCGGCCTCGAGGTTGGTGCGGGTGGCGGTTTCCTCGATGTCGCTGCCCTTGATGGCGCGTGCCGAGTTCACGTCCACCGAAACCAGAGCTTCGGTATGGTCGATCACGATCACACCGCCAGAAGGCAACTTCACTTCGCGGGCATAGGCCGACTCGATCTGGTGCTCAATCTGGAAGCGCGAGAACAGCGCCGCGTCGTCGCGGTAACGCTTGACCCGGGCCGCATGCTCGGGCATCACGTGCGCCATGAACTGCTGGGCCTGCTCGTAGATGTCGTCGGTATCGATGAGGATGTCACCGATGTCGTGGTTGAAGTAGTCGCGGATGGCGCGAATGACCAGCGAGGACTCCTGGTAAATCAGGAAGGCGCCCTTGCCGCCCTTGGCTGCGCCGTCAATGGCGGTCCAGAGCTTGAGGAGGTAGTTCAGGTCCCACTGGAGCTCGGGCGCGGTGCGGCCGATGCCCGCAGTGCGGGCGATGATGGACATGCCGTTGGGATACTCCAACTGGTCCATCGCCTCCTTGAGTTCGGCCCGGTCTTCGCCCTCGATACGCCGGCTCACGCCGCCGCCGCGCGGGTTGTTGGGCATCAGCACCACATAGCGACCGGCGAGCGAGACGAAGGTGGTCAGGGCTGCGCCCTTGTTGCCACGTTCTTCTTTTTCGACCTGGACCAGCAGCTCCTGGCCTTCCCGGATCACCTCATTGATGCGCGCCTGGGAGACTGAGACACCCGGCTGGAAGTACTGTTTGGAGATTTCCTTGAACGGCAGGAAGCCGTGACGGTCTTCGCCGTAGTCGACAAAACAGGCCTCGAGCGACGGCTCTACGCGGGTCACGACCGCTTTGTAGATGTTGCCCTTGCGCTGCTCGCGCCCTTCGATTTCGATTTCGTAGTCGAGGAGTTTTTGTCCATCGACGATAGCCAGCCGGCGTTCTTCCGCCTGCGTGGCATTGATCAACATGCGCTTCATTGCGTCACCTTTTCATTTCGATACCATGCGGCCCCCCTTGCGAGGGGGCCCACGATGCCAGGCGAGGCTTCGAAGCGGGAAGGAATTGCCGGAGTGGACGTGCGCGCCGAGAGAATTTATCTCGGCGGGTAGGTCCAAGGCGCGTGGATGGGTGCGAGCGTTTGTCGGCGGCCGTGGTGCAGGCGCCCCTGGTTGGCGGCGACCGGTAGGGTCGCCGGTGAAGCCGCGCGGGTGGCGCGGGTTGCGGGCGCGGGCAGGGCGACGGACGGCTGCCATAGCAGTCGCGCGACGAATTCCCACAGTACCGGCAACAACACAGGTGTTCTCGCTTCAATCCGCCTGGCAGCACAGGTCTGCCAAGCTTGTATTCCGTTTCAGTGCTTCGAAGTCCGGCCCTCCGCCATCTCCGGCTGGGCCTTCTGCTCGCTCCGTCGGCGACTCCATGAGGGTCGCATGCGGATCGGACGGAAGGCCGGCAGGTCCCGGGCAGGGCGGCGGCATCGGCCTACCAGCGCGCGCTTCTGGTGAACTTCGAGGTCGCTTTCATTGACCCCTTCTTTGTTCGCTTGGTGGTACTTCGACGAAGGCGTCGACTAAACTCCAAGAGAATCAACCACTTACAGCTAGGCGCTAGTGAATCGCATTATAGGGGCCGCGGCGCGCAATTGGACAGGCTCTGCCCAGAACGTTTGCATCTTGCCGGTTGACGAAGAATCCGCCGGACAGCGCCTGGACAATTTTCTGCTGCGCCACTTGAAGGGCGTACCCAAAACCCATGTCTACCGCATCATTCGCTCGGGCGAGGTGCGGGTGAACAAGGGGCGTGCTTCGGCCGATACCCGGGTGGCTGCGGGAGACCTGATCCGGGTCCCGCCGATCCGCCTATCCGAAGCCGCAGTACTGAAAAAGGAGTCGCCGGCGCCGGCCCGGGAGTTTCCTGTTCTATTTGAAGACGAACACCTCCTGGCCCTGGATAAACCTGCAGGCGTGGCGGTGCACGGCGGCAGTGGCCTGAGCTTTGGCGTGATCGAGCAGTTACGCCAGGCGCGGCCTGGCGCCAAGTTTCTGGAATTGGTGCACCGGCTGGACCGCGAGACCTCGGGCATTTTGCTGGTGGCCAAGCGCCGTTCGGCCCTCACCCGGCTGCAAGACCAGTTCCGTGAGCGCGAGACCGGCAAGACCTACCTAGCCCTGGCACTGGGAGCCTGGCCTGCCAGCCGCAAGGTGATCGACCTGCCCCTGCACAAATACCTTCAGGCCGACGGCGAACGCCGGGTCAAGGTGGTGGCCAAGGACGACCCCGATGGCATGCGTTCCATCACCTTGGTGAAAGTGGCTCGTCGGCTGGCACTGCCTCCGGTGCCGGGTGAGCCAGCCGCGCCGCAGGAAGCCAGCTTGCTCGAAGTGACCATCAAGACCGGCCGGACCCACCAGATCCGGGTGCACCTGGCCTCCCAGGGGCATCCCATCGCCGGTGACGACAAATACGGCGAGTTCGACGCCAACAAGGCTTTGCACCGCATTGGCCTGCGCCGCATGTTCCTTCACGCGTGGCAGTTACATTTCGACCATCCGGGTACGGGTGAGCGCGTCTCGCTGCTCGCGCCGCTGCCCTCCGAACTCCAGGCACTGCTGCCGCCTGCTACCGACCCAACGACCGCCGCCAACCCCGGCACCTGATCCCACCTCTGTCATGCGACCGCGCCGTTTCGACCTCATCGCCTTCGACTGGGATGGCACCCTGTTCGACTCCACCGCCATCATCGTGCGCTGTATCCAGGACGCAGTGGTCGATGTCGGAGGCGCCCGGCCCAGCGACCGCGACGCCGCCTGGGTGATCGGCATGGCCCTGGGTCAGGCTCTGGCCCACGCTGCGCCCGACGTGCCGCCGGAAAAGTACCCCGCGCTCGGCGCTCGCTACCGCCACTACTACAACCGCCATGCCGACGACTTGAGCCTGTTCGACGGTGTGCTGCCCCTTTTGGCCGATCTGCGCGGGCGCCATCACTGGCTGGCGGTGGCCACTGGCAAATCGCGGCGGGGCCTCGACGAACTGCTGGTTCGCCCGCAGATGCAGGGCCTGTTCGACGGCAGCCGCACCGCCGACGAGACTGCCGGCAAGCCCGACCCGCGCATGCTGCACGAGTTGATGCGCGAATTCGGCACCGAGCCCGAGCGCACCCTGATGATCGGCGACACCACCCACGACCTGCAGATGGCCGCCAATGCGGGCTGCCCCAGCGTCGCGGTGAGTTACGGCGCCCACGAGCCCGATGGCTTTGCCCCTCTGGGCCCGCTGGCGGTGGCGCACTCGGTACGCGAGCTGCACGACTGGCTGCTCGAAAACGCCTGACCGGCTCCCCGAGCCATCGCGACCTGCCCAACGCTCTCGATCCCTTGTATCGAACCGCCCCAATCGTTTTTATCCGCATCGAACGACGCCATGGACCTGTCCATCATTCCCCTATGCAACAGCGCTGACCTGGTCGAGGGCGGCGAAGCCGTCCCCTTTGACCTGGTGCACGGGGGCCAGACCTGCCGCGCCTTTGCCATCCGCTTCGAGGGGCAACCCCATGCTTATCTCAACCGCTGCAGCCATGTGGCGATGGAGATGGACTACCAGCCCAATCGCTTTTTCGACGATACCGGCCAATGGCTGCTGTGCGCTACCCACGGCGCCGCCTATTCGCCTGAAACCGGCGCCTGTGCTGGCGGCCCCTGCAACGGCGGCCTGGTGAAGATTGCCCTGTCGGAGGCGGATGGCGTGGTCCACTGGCATACTGACTGGAACCTCCGGCCGATTGAATTTTGAGGCGCAGCCCCGCTTCCGGCCCTCTCCTCGAGCACCCTTCATGAACGACATCCCGCCCACCGGCCCCACGCCGGATCCCGCCTCCCGTGACGAAGCCGCTGCGACCTCGCAGGCGGCCCCAGGCACGCAGTCGGCCACGCACTCGGCCACGCACTCGGCCCCCGCCAGCCATAACGGCAGTCATTGGGAGCGCGAGACCCTGGAGCGCCTGGTGTTCGGCCAGTTGCGCGAACAGCGTTTGGTCCGCCGCGCCAATTTGATGCTGCGCGCCGGCTGGTTGCTGTTCTTCGTCGTCGTCACTTGGCTGCTGTTTCACAACGGCGAGTCCGGCATTGGCGGCATGTCTGAAGTCTCGACGCCGCATACCGCGGTGGTAAGCATCAAGGGCGAGATTGCAGCCGATAGTGACGCCTCTTCCGATGCGGTGGTCAGCGCGATGCGCGCCGCCTTCGACGATGCGGGCGCCCGCGCGGTGGTGCTGCTGATCGACTCGCCCGGCGGTAGCCCCGTGCAGGCCGGCATCATCAATGACGAGATTCGTCGGCTCAAGGCCCTGCACGGCAAGCCGGTTTACGTGGTCGTCGAAGAGTCCTGCACCTCGGCGGCCTACTACATTGCCGCTGCCGCCGACCGCATCTTTGTCGACAAGGCCAGCATCGTGGGCAGCATCGGGGTGCTAATGGACGGCTTCGGCTTCACCGGCATCATGGACAAGGTGGGCGTGGAGCGCCGACTCATGACGGCCGGCGAAAACAAGGGCTTCCTCGACCCCTTCAGCCCGCAGACGCCGCAGCACAAGGCATTTGCGCAGCAGATGCTCGACCAGATCCACAAGCAGTTCATCGAGGCGGTACGCGCGGGCCGCGGTGACCGGCTCAAGGAAACGCCGCAGATGTTCAGCGGCCTGTTCTGGAGCGGCCAGCAAGCGGTCGAAATGGGCCTGGCCGACCAACTGGGCAACCTCGACTACGTGGCCCGCGAGGTGGTCAAGGCCGAGGACATCATTGACTACACCCGCCGCGAGAACGTCGCTGAGCGCCTGGCCAAGCGCTTTGGCGCAGCCGTCGGCACCGGTGCGGTGAAGGCCCTGCAGGCCTCGGGCCTGCAGCTTCGATGATCAAGGCCTCGGGCCTGCAGCTCCGCTAGTTAAGGCCTCCGGCCTGCCGCGGCGCGGGGCGAGGCCTCGGGCTCAGCGCCCGATCGCAAACACCGCGGGTGCATCGCCCACCCCCTCTGCGGCCTGCTTCTTCCACTCACGTACCGGCATGCTGCGGGTGCGGCCCGATGCCAGGGTCAGGCCGCTGCTCACCGACAACTGGGTCGACGGCTGCAGGGCCTGCAGCAGCGCCTGGAACAGCGCCATGTTCCGGTACGGCGTCTCGATGAACAACTGGGCTTGTCCTTCGCGCAGGGCCAACGACTCCAGCGCCCGAATGCGCTGGGTGCGTGCAGCTGCGTCCTGCGGCAGGTAGCCGACAAAGGCAAAGTTCTGCCCGCCCAGTCCGCTGGCCGCCAAGGCGAGCAGCAGCGACGAGGGCCCTACCAGCGGGATGACCTCCAGACCCATCGCATGGGCGGCGCGAGCGACCGAGGCGCCCGGGTCGGCCACGGCCGGCATCCCGGCCTCGCTGGCCAGGCCTATGTCGTGACCCGCCAGAGCGGCTTGCAATAGCGGGCGAGCGTCGAAGCCTGCGCCTGTGTCCCCCTTCTTGTGCAGCTCCCGGGGCAGCTCGGTGATCACCTGCTGTTGCAGGGGCAGTGCCAAGGGGTGTATCGACTCCACCCGCTTGAGGACAGCGCGCAGGCTCTTGGCGTTCTCGCAAATCCAGTGGGTGAGACCAGCCGCCGCCTCCAGCGTGGCGTCCGGCAGCACCTGAGTGATCGGCGACTGCTCGCTGCAGCCGAAGTCCAGCGGAACCGGCACCAGCAACAGACGGCCGGCGCGGCTACCTGATCTGTCGGACCTGTCGGACCCGGCATCGGGGCTGGTGTCCGCTGCAGTCCACAACGCTCCGGGGCTGCTCGGGGGTGGCGCTTGCGTCATGCGAGTAACACCAGCCCGCCTTCGCGAAGCATCCGGCAAGTGCGGATCAAGGGCAGGCCCACCAAAGCGCTGGGATCGTCGTTGTCGATCGCTTCCAGCAGCGCGATGCCAAGGCCCTCGCTCTTGGCGCTGCCCGCGCAGTCGTAGGGTTCCTCCGCGCGCAGATAGTTTTCGATCTCTGCATCCGAGAGGGCGCGAAACCGCACCCGCACGGGGGCCAGGTCGAGTTGCTCGAACCCGGTTGCCCGGCAGACCACCGCCACTGCGGTCTGAAAGATGACGGTGCGTCCACGCATCAAGCGCAGCTGCTCCACCGCGCGCTCGTGCGTGCCGGGCTTGCCCAGGGGCTGGCCGTCGAGGTCGGCGACCTGGTCGGAGCCAATCACCAGCGCCTCGGGATGGCGCACGGCCACTGCGTGTGCCTTGGCCAGTGCCAGCCGCCGGGCCAGCGACTCGGGTGTTTCACCGACCTGTGGCGTCTCATCGACATCGGGCGCGTCGACCTCGAAGGGCAGGCGCAAGCGCGCCAGCAACTCGCGCCGGTAGCGGGACGTGGAGCCGAGCACGACGGTGCGGTTGGCGCCTTGTGGGGTGGTCGAATCGTGAATGGCGGTCGGGTCGGTCGGGGGCATGGACGACGCGGCCCGGCTGGCGCGGGGCGCCGATGCCGGGCGGACAGTACTTGTGAGGGCTTTGATTCTCTTACACTGCCCGGCATGTCCAAGGAGTTCAGTGAGCAGCGACTCGACGTCAAGGCTTTTGCCGAGGAAGGCGCTCGCCTGTCCGGTCAAACGCCGCTGTCTGCCTTTGAGCGGCTGATGGCCGAAACCGAGGGCAGGGCGGGCGAGCGGCCCCTCGCCTGGGAAGCCCGGGGCGAGCAGCGCAATCCCCTGCATGTGCACCCCCAGGTGTGGCTGCATCTGAGCGCCGGCGTCACCCTGTCCCTCACCTGCCAGCGATGCCTGTCGCCGGTGGACGTCGAGGTGCGCTTCGACCGCAGCTTTCGCTTTGTGGCCGACGAACGCATGGCCGAGGCTGAAGACGACACTTCGGAAGAGGACCTGTTGGCGCTCTCGCCCAGCTTCGACCTGCTGGGACTCGTCGAAGACGAGATGCTGATGGACCAGCCCTTGGTGCCGCGTCATGCAGAGTGTCCAGAGCCGCTGCCAGCGCCGGTGGATGATCTGGCGGATGAGGAGGAAAGTAGCAAGCCCAACCCCTTCGCTATCCTCGGGCGGCTCAAGAAGTAGTCACCTCAGCCCGGTTCATAGGAGCTCGCAGTCCGGCCGGCCCGGCGCTGCACAAGGGGGGCGAACAGGCTGGCAGAGAGCTCCTGGGCCTGGGCTATAATCCGTGGTTTTGCGCAAGCGCACACGTGCATGGAGAGCGGTCTGGTGACAGACGCCATCTGGCCCGGCTTGCACCATCCACCTACTTTTCGCATTGCTGATACGGGCCAAGCCCCCAGGCAAGGCGCAGCAAACAGGAGTCCGTCATGGCCGTTCAACAGAACAAGAAGTCGCCTTCCAAGCGTGGCATGCACCGCTCGCACAATGCCCTGAATGTGCCGGGCATTGCAGTGGAGCCCACCACCGGTGAAACCCACCTGCGCCACCACATCAGCCCCAACGGTTTCTACCGTGGTCGCAAGGTTCTCAAGACCAAAAACGACGCCTGATCAGAGGCGCCGGCGCCATTCCCGCCCAGGCCTTGAATGCCGAGCGGGTTGACGCCCACCCCCACGTGATCCCATCTTCCCAAAGGCCCGACGCCGCTGATGCGGCCCGGGCCTTTGCCATTTCCGGGTCCGCACGCCAGGGCATGTGCCCGGAGGCACTACAGTTGAACCCATGACCATCCTGGCCGTCGACTGCATGGGGGGCGACCACGGTCCCCGCATCACGCTCCCCGCCTGCAGGCAATTCCTTGATTCCCATCCCGACGCGCAGTTGCTGCTGGTGGGGCGCCCGGAGGACCTGCAGTCCTTCCAGCACCCGCGTGCCCGCATCGTGCCTGCCACCGAGGTGGTGGCCATGGACGACCCGGTGGAAACCGCACTGCGCCGCAAGAAGGACTCATCCATGCGGGTGGCCATCGCCCAGGTCAAGTCCGGCCAAGCCCAGGCCGCCGTCTCTGCCGGCAACACCGGCGCCCTGATGGCGCTCGCCCGCTACCTGCTCAAGACCGAAGACGGCATCGACCGTCCGGCCATTGCCTACCCTATGCCCAACGCCCGCGGCGGCGCCACCACGGTGCTCGATCTGGGCGCCAACGTGGACTGCACCGAACAACACCTGCTGCAGTTTGCAGTCATGGGGTCGGCGCTGGTGTCGGCCCTCAGCCATGTCGATTCGCCCAGCGTGGGACTGCTCAATATTGGCGAGGAAGAGATCAAGGGCAGCGAGGTGATCAAGCGGGCCGGTGAGTTACTGCGCGCCGCCGCCTCCAACGGCGACCTCAACTTTCGCGGCAACGTCGAGGGCAACGACATCTTCAAGGGCACCACCGACATCGTGGTCTGCGATGGCTTCGTCGGCAACGTGGCGCTCAAGACCAGCGAGGGTTTGGCCGCAATGATTGGCGGCTTTCTCAAGGAAGAGTTCTCCCGTAACCTGTTGACCAAGCTGGCTGCGCTCGTGGCCTTGCCGGTGCTCGCAGCCTTTCGCCGCCGTGTGGACCACCGCCGCTACAACGGTGCCGCGCTCATGGGCTTGCGGGGCCTGGTGTTCAAGAGCCACGGCTCGGCCGACGACTTTGCCTTCAGGCATGCGCTCGAGCGCGCGTATGATGCGGCCCGCAACAACTTGCTCGAGCGGGTGCGGGCGCGCATCGCCCACGCGGGTCCGCTGCTGACGGCCGGCACGGCCGAAGCGAGCGGTTTAGCGCCAGTGGAACCGCAACTGGCCGACCCGGCCACCGCGGCTTGATCCGGAGACACATGACCACTTATTCCCGCATCACCGGCACTGGCAGCTATTTGCCCCCGCGGCGCGTGACCAACGCCGACTTGGCGGCCGAACTCGGCCAGCGCGGCATCGAAACTTCCGACGAGTGGATTGTCGAGCGCACCGGCATCCGGGCTCGCCACTTTGTCGACGCCGGCGTCTGCACCAGCGACCTGGGCGCCCAGGCCGCCAAGCGCGCGATCGAGGCCGCTGGTTGCCAGCCGTCCGAGGTCGACCTGATCATCGTGGCGACCTCCACCCCGGATATGGTCTTCCCTTCTTCGGCGGCCATCCTCCAGCGCAAGCTCGGCGATTTGATGGGTGTCGAAGGTGGCCTGGCCGGCTGCCCCGCCTTCGATGTGCAGGCCGTGTGCAGTGGATTCGTCTACGCGCTCACCGTGGCCGACTCCATGATCAAGACCGGCACCGCGCGCAAGGCCCTGGTCGTCGGTGCCGAGGTCTTTTCCCGCATTCTTGATTTCAACGACCGCACCACCTGCGTGCTGTTCGGCGACGGTGCCGGCGCGGTGGTGCTGGAGGCGTCCGACACCCCCGGCATCCTGGCCACCGACTTGCACGCCGACGGCCGCCATGTGGACATCCTCTGTGTCCCCGGGACGGTGAGCGGCGGCCAGGTCCTGGGCAGCCCGCTGCTGCGCATGGATGGCCAGGCCGTGTTCAAGCTGGCGGTCGGCGTGCTGGAAAAAGCCGCGCGCGCCACACTGGCCCGCGCCGGTCGTACCGAGGCCGATATCGATTGGCTCATTCCCCATCAAGCCAACATCCGCATCATGGAAAGCACCGCCAAGCGGCTCAAGATGCCGATGGACAAGGTGGTCGTGACCGTGGACCAGCATGGCAACACATCGGCCGCTTCCATCCCGCTGGCGCTCGACACCGCGGTGCGCGGCGGTCAGGTGAAAAAGGGCGACACCCTGATGCTCGAGGGCGTGGGTGGCGGCTTCACCTGGGGCGCGGTGCTGCTCGATTTCTGATGGGGCTGCGCGCTCCCGTCACTGTCTATCTCCGTCAAGAAGAACAAACCAAGCCGAGACACGCATGAAACCATTTGCTTTCGTCTTTCCCGGCCAGGGCTCCCAGGCCGTGGGCATGCTGGACGCCTGGGGTGACCACCCGGCGGTGCGGGCCACCGTGGCCGAGGCCTCCGAGGCCCTGGGCGAGGACATCGGCCGCCTGATTCACGAAGGTCCGAAAGAGGCCCTCGCCCTGACCACCAACACCCAGCCGGTCATGCTCGTTGCCGGCATCGCCGCCCTGCGCGCCTGGCGCGCCGAAGGCGGCGCCGAACCCTCTGTGGTGGCAGGCCACTCCCTGGGCGAGTACAGCGCGCTGGTGGCCGCCGGCTCCCTCACCCTGGCCCAGGCGGCGCCGCTGGTGCGCTTTCGCGCCCAGGCGATGCAGGAGGCGGTGCCGGTGGGCGTCGGCGCCATGGCCGCCATCCTGGGCCTGGACTCGGCCCAGGTGGTCGAGGGCTGCCGCCAGGCCAGCGCGAGCTTTGGCCCGGGTAGCGCCGAAGTGGTCGAGGCGGTGAACTTCAACGACACCGCCCAGACCGTGATCGCCGGCAGTAAAGCTGCTGTCGACAAGGCCTGCGAAATGCTCAAGGCCATGGGCGCCAAGCGCGCGCTGCCGCTGCCGGTATCCGCTCCGTTTCATTCGAGCCTCATGAAGCCGGCCGCTGATCGCCTGCGCGAGAAGCTGGCTGCCACCGCCATCCTGGCGCCCCAAATTCCCGTGGTGAACAACATCGATGTGGCGGTCGAGTCCGACCCCGACCGCATCCGAGATGCCCTGTACCGCCAGGCCTTCGGTCCGGTGCGCTGGGTTGAATGTGTGCGCGCCATCCAGGCCCGCGGCATCGACACCCTGGTCGAGTGCGGCCCTGGCAAGGTGCTGGCTGGCCTGTGCAAGCGCATCGACGCCGGCCTGACCGGGGCTGCCCTCTACGACCCCGCCACGCTCGCTGACGCGAAAGGCCTGCTGCCATGAACCCATCTCCCGCATTCGCCGGCCAGGTCGCCCTGGTGACGGGCGCCTCCCGCGGCATCGGCGCGTCCATCGCCGAAGAACTCGCCCGCCGGGGCCTGAAGGTCATCGGCACCGCCACGACGGAGGAGGGGGCTGCCCGCATCAGTGCCGCCCTGGCCACCGTCCCGGGCGCCCAGGCCGCTTGCCGCGGCGCCAAGCTCGATGTCAACGACGTCGCCGAGGCCGAAGCCCTGGTCGATGCCGTCATCAAGGAGCACGGCGGACTGCAGGTGTTGGTCAATAACGCCGGCATCACCCGCGACATGCTCGCCATGCGCCTGAAGGACGAGGACTGGGACGCTGTGCTGGACACCAACCTCAAGGCCGTCTTCCGCATGAGCCGCGCAGTCATGCGCCCCATGATGAAGCAGCGCTATGGCCGCATCATCAGCATCACCTCGGTCGTGGGTGCCTCCGGTAACCCGGGCCAGGCCAATTACGCAGCGGCCAAGGCCGGCGTGGCCGGCATGACCCGCGCACTGGCCCGCGAGTTGGGCAGCCGGGGCATCACGGTCAACTGTGTCGCGCCGGGCTTCATTGCCACCGACATGACCGCCGGTTTGCCCGAGGCGCAGCACAAAGCTTTGCTAGGCCAAATTCCCCTGGGCGCTCTGGGCCGTCCCGAGGACATCGCACACGCGGTGGCCTACCTGGCCTCGCCCGAGGCAGGCTATGTGACCGGCCAGGAGTTGCACGTCAACGGCGGCATGTTCATGGCCTGAGGACGGGCAGGGCCCGCCAACCGCTAAAATCCCTGATTCTTTTACAACCCTCTGAGGGAACCCATGAGCGATATCGAAGCACGTGTCAAGAAAATCATCGCCGAGCAACTCGGCGTGGAAGAGTCCCAAGTGACCAGCGAAAAGTCTTTCGTGGCTGATCTGGGCGCCGACTCTCTCGACACGGTGGAACTGGTGATGGCGCTGGAAGACGAGTTCGGCATTGAGATCCCGGACGAAGACGCCGAGAAGATCACCACCGTCCAAAACGCCATCGACTACGCGATGGCCCACAAGAAGGACTGAGCATCGATGAGTCGCCGTCGCGTCGTCGTCACCGGCCTGGGCTGCGTCAGCCCCGTGGGCAATTCGGTGGCGGAATCCTGGGCCAACCTTCTCGCCGGCCAGTCCGGCATTGACACGATCACCCAGTTCGACGCGTCGGCCATGGCCTGCCGCTTCGCCGGCGAGGTCAAGGGCTTCAACATCGGGGACTACATCCCCGAAAAAGAAGCCCGGCACATGGACCGGTTCATCCATTTGGGTGTCGCTGCGGCAGCCCAGGCGGTCAAGGACAGCGGGCTGCCCACCGGCGATGCCCTCACGCCCGAGCAAGCCGAGCGAATCGGTTGCAACATCGGCTCGGGCATCGGCGGCCTGCCGCTGATCGAGGCCACCCACGCCGAGTACGTCAACCGCGGCCCGCGCCGCATCTCGCCTTTCTTCGTGCCGGCGTCGATCATCAACATGATCTCCGGCCATGTCTCGATCCAGTATGGCTTTCGCGGCCCGAATATCGCTGTGGTCACCGCCTGCACCACCGGCTTGCACGCCATTGGTCTGGCCGCCCGCATGATCGAGTACGGTGACGCCGACGTCATGGTCGCTGGCGGCGCCGAGGCCACCATTTCTCCCTTGGGTGTGGGCGGCTTTGCCGCCTTGCGCGCCCTGTCCACCCGCAACGACGATCCCAAGACCGCCTCCCGGCCCTGGGACAAGGACCGCGACGGCTTTGTGCTCGGCGAGGGCGCCGGCGTCCTGGTGCTCGAGGAGTACGAGCACGCCAAGGCCCGTGGCGCCAAGATCTACGCCGAGATCGCCGGCTTCGGCATGAGCGCCGACGCCCACCACATGACCGCGCCCGACGTCGACGGGCCGCGCCGTGCCATCTCCCTGGCGCTGGCAAATGCCGGCGCCAACGCGAGCGACGTTGACTACGTCAATGCACACGGAACCTCGACCCCGCTGGGCGACGTGAACGAATCGAACGCGCTCAAGCTGGCCTTGGGCGACCACGCCAAGAAGGTCGTGGTGAATTCCACCAAGTCCATGACCGGTCACCTCCTGGGCGGCGCTGGCGGCATCGAGTCGGTGTTCACCACGCTGGCGGTCTACCACCAGAAGAGTCCGCCCACGATCAACATCTTCAACCAGGATCCGGAGTGCGACCTGGACTACTGCGCCAACACCGCCCGTGACATGAAGATCAACGTGGCAGTGAAAAATAACTTCGGATTCGGCGGCACCAACGGCACGCTGGTGTTCAGGCGCGTCTGAGTTCCAGCCTTAACTCCCCATGCGAAGCGCCCCGCCGGTCCACATGACGGCGGGGCGTTCGTCCTTTGGGCTGCGCCTTGGCGCCAGCCTTCCGCTGGTTTTGGCGGGCTTCGGCCTGGCCTTGACCGTGCCGTGGGCCTGGCAAGCCTGGTCAGCTTGGCAAACGGGGTCAGCTTGGCAAACATTTCAGGATCCAGGCTGGCGGCCCCTGGCCGGATGGGTCGCCTGGCTGGCCTATGCCGCCGTCAACTGGCGTGGGTCCAGACCCCGCGCCCTGGCGCGTGCCGAAGGTGTGTTGGCGTGGGACGGACAAGCCTGGTACTGGCGGGCCGGCCCGCCGCCAGGCGCGGTGATGGCCTGCGCCAGTGACGATGGCGAGCAGGTCATGCCCGAAGTCGCGCTCGACCTGCAGTGCCTGCTGCTCCTGCGCCTGCAGCCTCTCGACCCGCATGCTCGGCCGCAACAGTGGCTCTGGCTGACGCCGCAGGGCGATCCTGGACGATGGCGTGCCCTCCGCCGCGCCCTATATTCAAGTGGCACCCGACCCGCGCAGTGACCTGCAAAGGCGGCTGCGCCATGACGCCCCGCCTGATCCTCCCCTTCCCCCCCACCGCGCTGCCGGACCCCGACGCCTTGCTGGTGCGGCGCACCGTCGAGGGGGATCTGCGCGCGTATGACCAACTGGTCATTCGCTATCAACGGCGCATCGAGCGGCTGATCGCCCGCATGGTCCGCGATACAGACCTGGTCGAAGACATCGCCCAGGAGACCTTTTTGCGTGCCTTCCGCGCGCTGCCGCGGTTTCGGGGCGAGGCCCAGTTCTACACCTGGCTCTACCGCATCGCGGTCAACACGGCGCGCAAGGCCCTGTTGGTCTTGCGCCGCGACCTTCTCATCACGGAGACGGCCTTGCGCGGTAACGATCCCGAGGACGAGGGCGGAATGGGTACGCCCGGCGAGGCCGAGCCCTCCGGCGACGAGACACCCGAAACCGCGCTGGCAGCCAAGGAGGTGGCCGCCGCCCTTCACCAGGCCATGGCCGACCTGCCAGAGGATTTGCGACAAGCGGTGATGCTGCGCGAGTTCGATGGCCTGAGCTACGAGGAAATCGCCCAGTGCATGCACTGCCCCATCGGCACCGTTCGCTCGCGAATCTTCCGGGCCCGCGAGGCCATCTCCGTTCGTGTGCGGCCGCTGCTGGCGAACCAGACGGGCAAGCGCTGGTAGCGGGCGGACCTCGGTGCGGGTGGGGACTTGTGCCGCCGCCCGCCGACCCCATCTGAGGGGTGCCAGAATCGCAGCGACGCGTGATTCGCGGCGCCCGCGTGGTCACGTGCCCCAAGGCAACCGGACCCGGCCGACCCGCCCGACCCCACAGGAGATTCCATGCAGTTGT
>CANFQF010000036.1 GCA_947449025.1 Comamonadaceae bacterium | reverse complement strand
TGGCGAGCCGCCACTCCGGTGCCGGCCATGATGGCCGCCGGGGTCGCCAGGCCCAGCGCACAAGGGCAGGCGATCACCAGAACCGCCACCGAGCGGATCAAGGCTATCTCCACGCCGGATCCGGCGAGCAACCAGCCCATCAGAGTGATGAGCGCCAGGCCCATGACTACCGGCACAAAGACAGCACTGACCTGGTCGACCAGCCGCTGGATCGGCGCCTTGGCGGCCTGCGCGTCTTCCACCAATCGGATGATGCGGGCCAGCACCGACTCGCTGCCCACGGCGGTGGCGCGCATGACGATGCGACCCTCGGCATTGATGCTGCCGCCCGTCACCCGCGCGCCCACGCCCTTGGTGACCGGCAGCGGCTCGCCAGTGAGCATGGATTCGTCGACATGGGTCGCGCCCTCCTCGACCACGCCATCCGCCGGTAAACGCTCGCCAGGGCGCACCACCAGGCGGTCGCCAGCCAGCACCTCGGCCAGTGGCAAGTCTTCCTCGATGCCGCCAGCAGCTCCCGGCTTGAGCACGTGGGCATGCTCGGGGCGCAGCGCCTGCAAGGCCCGAATGGCCGACGTGGTCTGGCGCTTGGCACGCACCTCCAGCCATTTGCCTAAAAGCACCAGGGCCACCACCACCGCCGAGGCCTCGAAGTAAAGGTGCGCCGAGCCCCGGGCCAGCCACATCCACATCGACAAACCCCAGCCCGCGGAAGTACCCACGGCCACCAGCAAATCCATATTGCCGGCCCCCGACTTGAGCGCGTGCCAGCCGGCCCGGTAAAAACGCGCGCCGAGAACGAACTGCACCGGAGAAGCCAGCAGGAACTGCACCCAGGCCGGCAGCATCCAGTGGCGGCCCGCCAGGTCGCCCGCCATCGGCAGAACCAGCGGCAAGGACAGGAGCAGGGCCAGGGCCACCGGCGCGAAGTCGGCCCAAGGCGACAGGTCTTCGGCAAAAACCGCGTCTGCAGCACGCGGCTCGTAGCCCGCCTCACGCACCGCGCGGCGGATGCGGGCGACGGACTCGTCGCCCGGCGCATACAGCACCCGAGCCGACTCGGTGGCCAGGTTGACGGTGGCCTGCTCTACGCCCGGGACGCGCGCCAAGGCGCGCTCGACGCGGCTGACGCAGGACGCGCAGGTCATGCCGCCCACGCCCAGATCGAGCGTGGCGACGGTACCCGGCGCGGGGGGGGTGACGGCGGTGGCAGGGACGATGGTGGCGGACTTCATGGTGGCAGGATCAACCTTGCCAGGGTGACAAGGGCAGGGGTTGAGGCAGATCAAGCCCGAGGCCAGAAGGGATTGCCATCATGCGCCCACCCTTGCGCGCCTGGGAGGGTGCAGGATACGAGGTCTGACCGACACACCGGGCATACAGGAGCATTCGATGAACCAGAACTTTCAAGTCCAGGGCATGACCTGCGGCCACTGCGAGCGTGCCGTTACACAGGCGGTGCAACGCGTGGACCCGACCGCGGAGGTCAAGATCGACCGGCCCGCCGGCAAGGTCGAGGTACAGACCACCCAGCCGCGAGAGGCCATCGCGCATGCGATTGCCGAGGAAGGCTACGCGGTGCAATAAGCATCGCGGGGCGTGCTCACCGCTCACCGTTCAGGCCGCCCATCACGCCGCCCATCACGACGCGTTGGCGCGCTCGCGAGAGACGACTCGCCCATCGGCAAGCCCGGGTGACGCCAAAGAAATTTGTCACCCGATCTTTACCTCCAGACAACAGCGACCGCATCCGGCCTTCACAAGCAGCCAGCACACTGTGACCACGCTGCCACTTGCGCAGTCCACCCCAGGAAGGAACCCTGACCATGACTTTCTCCATGACCCCTCTGCACGGTCGCCGCCAGCTGGCGGCGGCTGCCCTGGCCTTGCTCGCAGGCACCGCTTTCGCGCAGGCCACCACGCCGGCACCCGCCCAAGCCGCCTCGGGCTCGCACCCGCACGCCATGGGCGGCGGCGGGATGCATGAGCGGCACGGCCCCGGTGGCCGCGCCTACGATCCGGCCACGATGCAAAAGCGTTTCGACCTGCGCATGGCCGAACTCAAAAAGTCGCTGCAGATCACGCCAGCCCAAGAGCCTGCGTGGACCGAGTTCAGCAATGGGGTACGACCACCCGCCACGCCGCCCCAAATGCCCGATCGCGCAGCGATGGAGAAGATGACCACGCCCCAGCGGCTCGACCAAATGCAGGCCATGCGCAAGCAGCACCAGGCGCAGATGGACCAGCGCGAAGCGGCCACTCGCGCCTTCTACACCCGGCTCAGCCCGGAGCAGCAAAAGCGCTTTGACGAGCAGGCCCGGCGCATGGGCCCTGGGAGCGAGCGTCGTTGGGGCGGGCACCACGGCCATGAGGAGCATGGCGGCGCTGGCCGTCACAACTGAGTCAAGGCGCCCACCTAGACCCTGCCGGCGATTCGACCGGCAGGGCGCTGCGGCGCGGTCCTACCGACCGACATGGCGCGTCACCCTAGAACGCTGAAGGGGACTGGTGCCGGGGGCGCGCCCCACACAAGACCATGTCCGCGACGCCACAGCCCGGCCCGGTGCTGACCGTGATGACGGTCAACATCCACAAGGGCTTCACTTTTTTCAACCGCCGCTTCATCCTGCCCGAGTTGCGGGATGCTGTGCGCAAGGTCGGTGCGGACATCGTCTTCTTGCAAGAGGTCCATGGCCACACAGGGGACCGAGACGGCCAGTTCAGTGGCTGGCCCGAGGCCCCCCACTACGAATTTCTGGCCGACGAGATCTGGCCGCAATACGCCTATGGCCGCAACGCGGTCACTGCGCAGGGCCACCACGGCAATGCGCTGATGTCCAAGTACCCCATCATCCACGACCAGAACCACGACGTCTCCATCGCCGGCCCGGAAAAGCGCGGGCTGCTGCACTGCGTGCTGCGCATGCCGGGCTTGCAAAGCGATGTGCATGTGATCTGCGTTCACCTGGGCCTGCTCGAGGGCCACCGACAGCAACAGCTGGACCTGCTGTGCGAGATGGTCCGCGGTGAGGTCCCACCTCATGCACCGCTGATCGTCGCCGGCGACTTCAACGACTGGCGGCGGCGCGCCGATCCCATTCTCTGGCGGGGCGCGCAGCTGCGCGAGGTCTTCGTCAACGCCTACGGCGTGCCGGCCAAAACCTTTCCGGCCCGCTTGCCTTTGCTGGCACTGGACCGGATCTACGTGCGCAATGCCTCGGCACACCTGCCCGTCGTGCTGCCACGCAAGCCCTGGTCCCACCTGTCTGACCATGCGCCGCTGGCAGCGGAGGTTCACCTCTGAGCGCAGGGTGGGCGTCATGCAAGCGATGCACTCCGCCATGGACAGCGGCCACTGGGTCGAAGGAAATGCCCTGGCCTTGCTGGAAAACGGCGACGCCTTCTTTCCGCGGCTCTTCGACACCATTGCTGGCGCTCGGCAGGAGCTGCTGCTCGAGACCTTCATCCTGTTCGAGGATCGGGTGGGCCTTCAGTTGGGGGCGCTTCTGGTCGCGGCAGCGCGCCGCGGGGTGGCGGTTGATCTCACTGTCGACGGCTGGGGAACGCCCGGGCTGTCTCATGTCTTCGTGCGCAGCCTGGTCGAGGCAGGTGTGCGCCTGCATGTGTTCGACCCAGGGCCGCGCCCTTTTGGCTGGCGGCCCAGGGCCTTTCGCCGCCTGCACCGCAAGATCGTTGTGGCAGATGGCCGGACCGCCTTTGTCGGGGGCATCAACTTCTCGGCTGACCATCTCAGCGACCACGGGCCTGGCGCCAAGCAAGACTACGCGGTGGAGGTCCATGGTCCGCTCGTCGACACGCTGCGGCAATTCCTGCTTCGCCAATTGCCGCCGGGTCCGCGACCTGCGCTGGCGATGCCTCCGCCAGCCGGCGGGATGCGCGCCCGCTTGGCCCTGCGTGACAACCAAGACCACCCCGACGACATCGAGCGCCACTACCGCGCCGCGATCCGCTCAGCGCGGGAGCGAGTGCTGGTGGCCAACGCTTACTTTTTTCCTGGCTACCAACTGGTGCGCGAGCTACGGCAGGCGGCGCGGCGCGGGGTGGACGTGCGACTGATACTGCAGGGCCAACCCGATATGCCGATTGCCCGCGCCGCGGCCAGCACGCTCTACCTGCATCTGATCAGGGCCGGGGTGCGGATCTTCGAGTACCGGCTAAGGCCTCTGCACGGCAAGGTGGCCCTGACCGACCGGCACTGGTCGACCGTCGGCTCCAGCAACCTCGACCCGTTGAGCCTGGCACTCAACCTAGAGGCCAACCTGGAGATCGACGATGCGGGCTTCAACGCCCGGCTGCACACCCACCTCGCCGCCCTGATGACCCGCGACTGCAAGGAGGTCGAGGCGAAGGGCCTGCCCCGTGTCCGCGGGCTGGCGCTGCTGCTGACCTACCTGGCCTTTCACTTATTGCGCAGGTTCCCCGCCTGGGCTCGGGGTCTGCCGCGCCGCGTGCAGCAGCTGCGGCCCGCCCACTTGGCACCGCGGGACGCGGCATGAGCAACAGCGGTGCAAGCCGCCTGCAGCATCGGAGCTGGCGCTGGCTCGGGCGCGGCCTGGGCCTGTTGCTAGGGACGGCTGTGATCGTGATGCTCGCCCGTCTGGCGGGCGGCATTGACTGGTCCGCTGTGGGCCAGGCCCTGGCCGGAATGTCGCCACGCCTGCTGCTGGCCGCCACGGTGATGGCCCTGGCCAGTCACCTGCTCTATGGCTGCCTGGAGCTGCTGGCGCGCCGCTACACCAGCCACCATCTCCCCACCCTCCAGGTGCTGCTCATCGGCACAACCAGCTACGCCTTCAACCTCAGCCTCGGTTCGGTACTGGGCGGCCTGGCCTGCCGGGCCCGGCTTTATACAAGGCAGGGCCTGCAGGGCGGCCGCATCGCGCGCATCTTCACCTTCAGTTTGGTGAGCAACTGGCTGGGCTACCTACTGCTGGCCGGCGTGGTGTTCACTGTCGCACCACCCGAGCTTCCGCCGGCCTGGGGACTGCCAGAACTTGCCAGTGGCGGGATGCGCTGGTTGGGCCTGGCGTTGCTCGGCCTGACGCTGCTCTACCTCGGGCTGTGCGCGCGGCACGGCGGGCGGGTGCTGGCATTTCGGCAGCATCTCTGGCAGGTCCCTCACCTCACGATGGCACTGGCACAAGTAGGAATTTCTGTCGCTCACTGGGCCTCGATGGGCGCCCTGCTGGCGCTCCTGCTAGGCGGCCGAGCCCCCTACCTGCAGGTGCTGGCCGTGCTACTGGTCGCCGCGGTTGCTGGGGTGCTGACCCATGTGCCGGCAGGGCTGGGGGTGCTGGAGGCCGTGTTCGTCGTCCTGCTCGCACACCGGTTGCCGGCGACGACGGTGCTGGCCGCCTTGGTGACCTACAGGCTATTGTTCTACCTGCTGCCTCTGGTCGTGGGCGCCGCGGTGTTCCTGCGCCTGGAAGCAGGCGGGTTGCGCCGGAGCGACGCTGGGTCAGCCGAGCGGGCGCACACCGATCCAGACGCCGTGTGCCCAAAAAGCGAAGCCTGCCCAAACAGCGGCGCCAAGCACCAGAGTCAGCGCCGTGGCCATCACCGAGGGGGTGGGGGCGTCGGGTGATCCTGCCGTGGCTGCCTCCGCCTGGCTCGCACGGTCACGCGCGCGCGCGGCTCGGAAATCGACCACCGCCCAGACCAGGAAAGCCCCGAAAAGAACCACCGCCGAGAGCGTGCCATTGGCCAACAGGTGGGCCAGGGCCCAAACCTTGACGCCCAGCACCATGGGATGGCGCAGCCTCGCACGGATCGCGTTGCGGGGCACATGGGCCGCCAGCAACAGGATGAAGGCCACCAAGGTCAGCAAGGCGGCCAGGTGGTTCATGCCGCGCGGCGGCTGCCACAGCAGCACCGGCGCCTGCCGCGCCTGGCCGTAGCCCCAAATGAGCAAGATGAATCCGGCGAGCGACACCAGGGATACCGCGCCCTTCCAGCCACGCTCGCCCCAGCGGGCCAGCTGCCGGGCGCGCCAGTCCTCGGCGAAGATGCGCGTGGAATGTGCCCCCAGGAACAACAACAGTCCGAGGACCAGCCAAACCATGCCATTCATGTGCGCTTCTCCTGCATCGACGCGTCGTTGATGAAACCGACTGCATCATAGGCGGCCCTCCGATTACAAGCTCGGCGACAAGTTACGGTCGGCCAGAGCGAGCCGGCTCGGGTGCGGGCTAGATTGGCCCTTTGGGCCTTTCCCTATGGTTCCAGCGCTTCCGCCGACTGGCGCGCAGCTTCCCGTGCGCCGCCACTGGGCCCAAAGGTACGGCATAGCGGTGGCCTGCTGTGTGGTCTTCATCGCCCTGCGGATCGCGATGAGCGACGGCTTGGGCGGTCGCGCCCCTACCCTCATCTTGCTGGCTGCACCACTGGTCGCGTCCTGGTTTGGAGGCTGGGGCCCCGGCCTCCTGGCAACCCTGCTGTGTACCTTCCTCGGCGAGCTGGCCCTGGCCCAGCCAGGCCAGGCCTTCGGGTGGCCCGACAGTGCCGACGAATGGGAGCGCGTACTGCTGCTCTTCGCTTATGGGTCCATCTTCAGTGGCTTCAATGAAAGCCGTCTGCGCACCCTGCGCATCGCTTCCGCTCGGCAGGAGAACCTGCTGCGTGCACAGCAGGAACTCGCCCTGAGGGAGCAGCGCATGCGCGAGACGCTCGAGGCCTCTCCAGCAGCTATGGTGGTCGTGAACCGAGCCGGTCAGATCGAACTGGTCAACTCGCAGGCAGAGCGGATGTTCGGATGGGGTCGAGAGCAACTGGTCGGCCAGCCGATCGACCTGCTGGTACCCGAACCGGCGCGCCATCAGCACGCGGCCCACCGCGCCACCTTCCACGCCAACCCCTCAGCGCGCCTCATGGGCACAGGCCGGGAGATTCGAGCGCGCCGGGGTGACGGCACCGAGTTTCCAGCGGAAGTGAGGCTAACCCCGCTCCAGGGTTCCTCAAGCGAACTGGTGCTGGCGACGGTCACCGACATCAGTACGCGACTAGAGGTCGCGCGCGCCCTCCTGGAAAGCGCCGAGCAACTGCGCGAGACCGAGCGACGCAAAGACGACTTCATCGCGGTACTGGCCCACGAATTGCGTAACCCGCTCGCCCCCGTGCGCAGCGCGGTCGAGATCATGCGGCGCCTCGACCCGGGGGATCCGCGCCTGGCCCGCACCAGGGAGGTCATCGCGCGCCAGGTGGACCACATGACACGCCTGATCGACGATCTGCTGGACGTGTCGCGAATCGGCCGCGGCAAACTGGCGCTGCGCTTCGATCGCTGCGACCTGGCGCGGATCGCCAGGGACACCGCCGAGGATTACCAAGCCAGCTTGGAAAGTGAGGGATTGCGCCTTCTCATCGATGTGCCGGAAACGCCGATCTGGGTCGAAGGCGACGCGGTTCGCCTGGCCCAGATGCTGGGCAATTTGCTGAACAACGCCGGTCGCTTCAGCCACGCCGGCGGATTGATCACAGTGGAAGTACGCGTCGATACGGTGATCGGGCAGGCCATGATGCGAGTGGCCGACACGGGCGTCGGCATTGGAAGCGAATTGCTCGGCCGCCTATTCAACCCCTTTGAGCAGGGGCCACAGGACCTCTCTCGAAGCCGCGGCGGCCTCGGTCTGGGCTTGGCGCTCACACAGGGCCTCGCAACCTTGCACGGCGGCCATATCGAAGCGAACAGCCCTGGCCCCGACCTGGGCGCGACCTTCACCCTGTGGCTTCCTTTGGCTAGCGAGCACACCAGCAATCGCCCCGTCGCAGTGCCCGTCGGCATGTCACCTCCGTCAACGGGGAGCACCTCGGCAGGGCTTGCGCCGGGGACTGCCCAAGGCCGGCGCAAGCTGCGCATTCTCGTCGTGGAAGACAACCTTGATGCGGCCGAGACCCTGGGCGAGTTGCTGTCGCTGAGCGGCCACGAGGTGACGGTCTGCCACGACGGTGAGGCCGGATTGGCGCTGGCCAAGCAGGGATCGCCGCATGTCCTCATTTCCGACCTGGGCCTGCCAGGCGAGGTGGACGGCTACCAGCTGGCGCGGCGGCTGCGGGCCGACCCGCGTCAAAAAGGCCTTTATCTGATCGCCCTGTCGGGCTATGCAGACGGGCCCGCACGCGCGCGCAGCCAGGAGGCCGGCTTCGACGCCCACCTGCCCAAGCCACCGGACATTCAGCAACTTGAGGCCCTGCTGGAGCAGGTAGTGCGGCGCGGCAAGGAGCCAGTCGCTCTCTGATTTCCGCCATCGTTGCCATCCCCGTGGGAGCTGCGGTCGGTCCGAGCTCGCGAACTCGCACGGGGTCCCAGTGCACTCACAAGCAGAAAATGTATGATGCATTTTCGATGAGAAAACGCGTGCCATGACTTCTTCACCGCCAGTCGAGTTGGACTTGCGCGCCTGGGTGAAACCCGGCGATGCGGTGGTTGTCTCGCAGGGACTGGGCGAGCCTTACGGCCTCACGCAACAACTCGTGGCGCAACGACATGCTCTGGGACCGATCGACGTTTTTCTCGGTCCTGGCTTTGGCAGCGCTTTCGATGCCTCCTGCGCAGACGCCCTGCGGCTTCGAAGCTGGTGCGCCACTGGCAGCAACGCACAGTTGGCGGCGGCAGGCGTTCTGGACATGGTGCCCGACCACTACAGTGAGCTCGCGCCCCTGTTTGAAACCGGCGCGATGCGCTGCGACGTGGCCCTGCTCTCGGCCAGTGGCCCAGACGCCCAGGGTCGCCTCTTCCTCGGACTGAACGTCGACTACACGCTCGCGGCAGCGCGCCGTGCACGGGTCGTGATCCTGGAGGTCAACGAGGACTGGCCCTGCGTCCCCGGTGCCGAGCTACCGACCGACATCCGCCCTTCGCTGGTGGTACGAACCCGCCGCTCGCCCAAGCCGCTGGGCGGCGAAGGCGCCAGCGCCAACGATACCGAACTGGACATCGCGCGGCATGCGGCCGGCCTGATCGGTGATGGCGCGACACTGTCCCTCGGTGTCGGCAACCTGCCCGATCGCGTATTGCAGGCGCTGATGAACCACCGCAACCTCGGCATCCACTCGCCTATCCTTGTCGACCGGGTCGTCGACCTGATCGAGGAGGGCGTAGTCACCAACACCCACAAGGGCCTGGACCGGGGCGTCACCGTCGCCGGCCTGTTGATGGGGGGCACGCGCCTGCTGGATTTCGTCCGCCAGAGGCCGCCCCTGCGGCTGGCGCCGCCCTCCTACACGCACGCCCTCAGCACCCTGGCCGCGCAGCCCCAGTTCGTCGCCCTGACCGGCGCGCTGGAGGTGGACCTGACCGGGCAAATCAATGCCGAGACCGCGCAGGGGCGCTATGTCGGTGCGGTTGGGGGTCAGCTGTCGCTGCTGCGGGGCGCACGCGCCTCCAAAGGCGGTCAGGCCATTACCCTGCTGCCCTCCACCGCCCGAGGAGGTACGGTCAGCCGCATCGTCTCTCGCCTGGCCGACGCGGTAGTCACCACGCCACGCTGCGACGTCGACAAGGTGGTCACCGAGTTCGGCGTGGCCGACTTGCGGGGCAAGGGCTTGGCGGCCCGGGTCGAGGCCATGGTGGGTATTGCGCATCCGGATTTTCGGGACGCACTGGCGCACGAAGGAGAACGCATTGCAAGACTGGTTCGCTGAAACCTCCTCCAGCCTCGAGGGCCGGGCCGCCCTGATCACCGGATCGACCGGCGGCGTGGGCTTTCAGGTGGCGGGCATGCTCGCCGCGCGCGGTGCAACCGTGGTGATCAATGGTCGGGGGCAGGAGCGCGGAGAAGCCGCGCTGAAGGCCTTGCAGGGACTCGCGAGCCAGGTCCACCTGGTCGCGGGCGACTGTATCGATCCACGGGAGGCCACGCGCGTCGTGCAGCAGGCGGCGGCGATCGCGGGCCGACTGGACATTCTGGTGAGCGCTGGCGCCGAGGGTCGCGTGCCCCCCAAGCCCTTCGCCGAGATGAGCGCCGAGGAGATCGTCACCGCTTACCAATCCCGCTTTCTGCCGCGCATCCTGCCGGTGCATGCGGCGGTCCCCTTCCTGCGACAACAGGGCGGATCGGTCGTCATGCTGACTACCGACGCGGCGCGGCACCCGACGCCGGGTGAGTCCATCGTGGGCGCAGTCGGGGCAGGGGTGATCCTCATGACCAAGGCCCTGGCCAAGGAATTCGCGCGCTGGCAAATCAGGGTTAACAGCGTGGCGATGACCTTGACCTCGGACACGCCTTCCTGGGACCGCATCTTCGGCGGTGAGGCCGCTTTCCAGCAGCAGCTGTTTGCAAAACTCAACGACCGCTTCCCCGGCGGGCGCGCGCCGACGGCGCAGGAGGTGGCCCAGGTGGTAGCCTTCCTGGCGAGTGACGCGGCTGCCCAGGTGACCGGGCAAACGGTCAGCGTCAACGGCGGTCTGTCCTTCGGCGGCTGGTAACGAGCTACTCGTAACGCGCCACTCGTCAAGCACCACAGGTCCCGCGCGTCAGGTCCTGCGCGCCCGGGTCAGCGCAGGCCTTGCTTGCTTGCCCCGGTCAGAGAGACACAGAGCGGCTCAGACGTCGATATTGGCCGCGCGCAGCGCGTTGGCCTCGATGAACTCGCGCCGGGGTTCGACCTCGTCGCCCATGAGCATGGTAAACACGCGGTCGGCCTCGATCGCATCGTCGATCTGCACGCGCAGCAGGCGGCGCACCGTCGGGTCCATGGTGGTTTCCCACAGCTGCTGAGGGTTCATCTCGCCCAGACCCTTGTAGCGCTGACGGGCGGTCGCGCGTTCGGCTTCGCCGATAAGCCAACGCATGGCTTGGCGGAAGTCGGAGACCTTCTCCTCTTTCTGCCGCTCACCCTCACCCCGACGCACCACCGCACCTTCGTGCAGCAGGCCGCGGAAGGTGTCGGCCGCCTCGGCCAGGGCACGGTAGTCAGCACCGTGGACGAACTCTTGTGTGATCACGCTGCTCTTGATGTTGCCGTGGTGGCGGCGGCTGATGCGCAGGATGGGTTTGTCGGTGCGCACATCAAACTCGGCGGCGACCTCGGCAGGCGCGGCATTGGTCAGGCGATCGATCTCCTGTAACTTGGCCTGAAGGGCCGCAGCCGACACTTCGGCCGTCGCAACGGTGTCCAGATCGAGGCGTACGCCATCGGCCACAGCACGCAGTGCCTCGGCGTCCAGGTAACCCGCCAATCTGGCAATGACCTGCTCAGCGACCTGGTGCTTACGAGCCAGTTCGGCCAGGGTTTCGCCCTGGATCTGGGTCGATGCCGTGCCGCCCGTGCTCACACTGGCACCGTTCATCGCAATGCGCAGCAAAAAGACGTCCAGCTCGCTGCCATCCTTGAGGTAAAGCTCTTCCTTGCCAGCCTTCACCTTGTAGAGCGGCGGCTGAGCGATGTAGATGTGCCCTCGCTCGACGAGTTCAGGCATCTGCCGATAGAAGAACGTGAGCAGCAGGGTACGGATGTGCGCGCCGTCCACGTCGGCGTCGGTCATGATGATGATGCGGTGGTAACGCAGCTTGGCCACGTCGAAGTCGTCCGCGCCACCCTGGCCGGGCGCACCGCCCGCCTTGCCAATGCCGGTACCCAAGGCGGTGATCAGCGTGAGAATTTCATTGCTGGTGAGAAGCTTCTCGTAGCGCGCCTTCTCCACGTTCAGGATCTTGCCGCGCAAAGGCAAGATGGCTTGGAACTTCCGGTCGCGGCCCTGCTTGGCCGAGCCGCCGGCGGAGTCACCCTCGACGATGTAGATCTCGCACAGCGCCGGGTCTTTTTCCTGGCAATCGGCCAGCTTGCCCGGAAGACCCATGCCATCGAGCACGCCTTTGCGACGGGTCATCTCGCGGGCCTTGCGCGCAGCTTCACGGGCGCGGGCGGCCTCGACGATCTTGCCTACGATGATCTTGGCGTCGTTGGGCCGCTCCTGCAGGTATTCGTGCAGCTTGTTAGCCACCACGTCTTCGACCGGGCCGCGCACCTCGGAGGAAACCAGCTTGTCCTTGGTCTGGCTGGAAAACTTGGGCTCGGGTACTTTGACCGACAGCACGCAGGTCAGGCCTTCGCGCATGTCGTCGCCGGAGATTTCGACCTTGGCCTTCTTGGCCAATTCGTTCTCATCGATGTACTTGTTGATCACGCGGGTCATCGCCGCGCGCAGGCCGGTCAGGTGGGTACCGCCATCACGCTGCGGAATGTTGTTGGTGAAGCAAAGAACCTGCTCGTTGTAACCACTGTTCCACTGCATCGCCACTTCAACGGTGATGTTGGTGGCCTGGTCGCTCATTTTCTCGCCGGTGGCGATGAAAGCGTTGGGGTGCAGGATCTGCTTGCCCTTGTTGATGAAGTCGACAAAACCCTTGACGCCGCCCGCACCGGAGAAGTCATCGCTCTTGCCCGAGCGCTCGTCGTGCAGACGGATCTTCACGCCGTTGTTCAGAAACGAGAGTTCACGCAGGCGCTTGGCGAGGATCTCGTAGTGGAAGTCGTGGTTCTCGCGGAAGATCTCGGTGTCCGGCAGGAAATGCACCTCGGTGCCACGCTTCTCGGTGTCACCGGTGATCTTCATCGGCCGCACGACGGCGCGCTCACCCTTAGGACCCGTTTCCTCGGTCACTTCGCCGCTTTGCACCACGAAGCCCTTGCTGAACTCCAGGGTGTGGACCTTGCCCTCGCGACGCACAACCAAACGCAGCGAGCTCGAGAGCGCGTTGACGCAAGACACGCCCACGCCGTGCAGACCGCCTGAGACCTTGTAGCTGTTCTGGTTGAACTTGCCACCCGCGTGCAGTTCAGTGAGTGCAATCTCAGCCGCCGAGCGTTTGGGCTCGTGTTTGTCGTCCCATTTCACCCCGGTCGGAATTCCACGACCGTTGTCTGTGACGCTGATCGAGTTGTCGGTGTGGATGGTGACCACAATATCGTCACAGTGACCCGCCAACGACTCGTCGATGGAGTTGTCCACCACCTCGAAGACCAGGTGATGCAAGCCGGTACCGTCCGAGGTGTCACCGATGTACATGCCAGGTCGCTTGCGCACCGCCTCGAGGCCTTCCAGGATCTGGATGCTGCTCTCGCCGTAGCCGTCTGCGGGCACGGGTTGGGAGCCTTCGGGCTGGTTCTGTTCGGACATAGGCAGAATTTTCTCGGTCTCTGTAAGAGCCGAACCCGCCAAGGGAGGCGGGTCCGGAATTCGGGCGGCGCACTCGCAGGCAGCATGAAGAGCGCCACCCGCGAGAGCGGCTTCAGATACGCATGGGCATCACGACGTACTTGAAGGCGTTGTTCTCGGGGTTGGTGACAAGCGCAGAGCTATTGGCGTCTTGCAACTCGATCTTGACCATGTCCTGGGACATGTTGGACAGGGCATCAATCAGGTAGGTGACGTTGAAACCGATCTCAATGCTGTCACCGCCGTAGTCGATGTCGAGCTCGTCGACGGCTTCTTCTTGCTCGGCGTTATTGCTGGCAACTCGCAACACGCCTGGCTCGACGTTCAGGCGCACGCCCTTGAACTTCTCGCTGGTCAAAATGGCGGTGCGCTGCAAGCTCCTCAAAAGAGGCTCGCGGCCCAGAGTGACATGGTTGCGATGGTTCTTCGGGATGACGCGGTTGTAGTCGGGAAACTTTCCCTCCACCAGCTTGGTCACGAACTCCATGCCATCGAAAGAAAACTTGGCCTGGTTGCTGGCGAACTGCATCTCGATCGCGCCTTCGGCGTCGGACAGCAGGCGCTGCAATTCAAGAACCGTCTTGCGCGGCAGAATCACTTCCTGGCGCGGCACTTCAACATCCAGCGTGGCGCTGGCGTAGGCAAGGCGATGACCATCGGTCGCCACCAGAGACAACTGCTTCCCCTCGGCAACGAACAGGATGCCGTTGAGGTAGTAGCGAATGTCATGAACGGCCATCGCAAAGGACACCTGGTTCAGCAGGTCCTTGAGGGTCTTCTGCGGCACGCTGAACACCGGACCGAAGCTGGGCGCTTCCTGGACCAGCGGAAAGTCTTCCGCCGGTAAGGTCTGCAGGGTGAAACGACTTTTGCCGCCCTTGAGCGTGAGCTTGCTTTGGTTCGACTCCAGACTCACGGTCTGGTCCGCGGGCATGGTGCGCAGGATATCGATCAGCTTGCGTGCACCCACAGTGGTCGTGAAGTTGCCTGCATCACCACCGAGTTCAGCGGTTGTACGAATCTGTATTTCCAGATCGCTGGTCGTCAACTGGACCGAGCTCCCCGTCTTGCGGATCAGGACATTGGCCAGCACAGGCAGGGTATGCCGACGCTCGACGATGCCTGCTACCGATTGCAGGACCGACAGCACCTTGTCTTGCGTTGCCTTCAGGACGATCATGAATTCCTCTTCTCTTCGGGGGGTCTCGGCTGGGCGCCGCACGGGCGGACAACCGATCGCGAACGATCCCCGACATTTTCTCTTGTTTCTGGCTCTGTTTCTGCCTGCCAGCCGATGACTTTGCCGGTTTTCGGTTCTTGTGGTGAACGGTCCAGACGCCATGCCAGCTGCTTGAGCCGGCTGATGTCCAATGTTGAGTCACCAAGTTCTTGGACAGTTGTCTCTATAGAAGTCTTTATTTAAAGGTAGTAGTAGCTAGTAGAGGGGCCCGTCGGCTGTGGAAAAACCTCTTTTTCCTTGTTGTGTCAAGCACTTGCGGTGTTCCACATCCTGTGGGCTGACCCCTTTTCCTGCTGTCTCGTCAATGTGCATAAAAGTCGCTAGGGGCGTCCTCCTGTGGACAAGACCAAGCTTTTGCGCGAACTATCCCCAGGCTTGTCCTTCCGTCAAAAACAGCAATCGCCGCGAGCCCAGGCCGAAAAATAAGCCCTTCGGGCTACAGAAGAGTGCCTCCCTATCGACTCATTCTTGTCCTGGCCAAAGAGGCTCAACCCTTGAGGGTTTGCTCCAGAACGTGCAGTTGCTGGTTGAGGTCCGTGTGTTGTTGGCGTTCGGCGGCGATCTTCCGCACCGCATGCAGCACCGTCGTGTGATCTCGACCTCCGAACAACTCGCCGATTTCCGGCAGGCTCTTTTGGGTCAATTCCTTGGCGAGGTACATCGCGATTTGCCTTGGTCGGGCGATCGAGGCAGGCCGCTTCTTGCTGTACATGTCGGCCACCTTGATCTTGTAGTAGTCGGCCACCGTCTTTTGGATGTTCTCCACGCCGATCTGCCGGTTCTGGATGGAAAGCAGATCGCGCAAGGCCTCTCGTGCCAACTGGATGGAAATTTCCTTCTGGTTGAAGCGTGAATACGCCAGGATTTTCCGCAACGCACCCTCGAGCTCGCGAACGTTGGAGCGGACGTTCTTGGCCACGAAGAAGGCGACCTCCTCCGGCATCTCTGCGTCCTCGACCCGTGCCTTGTTGATCAGGATCGCGACCCGCATTTCCAGTTCAGGCGGCTCAATCGCCACAGTCAGTCCGGAATCAAAGCGCGAGACCAGCCTTTCGTGAATGTCGGCCAGGCCCTTGGGATAGGTGTCCGACGTCATCACGATGTGAGACTTCTTCGCCAAAAGAGCCTCGAAGGCGTTGAAAAACTCTTCCTGGGTTCGGTCCTTGTTGGCAAAGAACTGAACGTCGTCGATCAGCAATAGGTCGAGCGAGTGGTAGCGCTCTTTGAACTGATCGAAGGTCTTGCGCTGGTACGCTTTAACCACATCCGAAACGAACTGCTCGGCATGGATGTAGAGAACCTTGGCATTGGGCCTGTCGGCCAGCAAGCGATTGCCCACCGCATGGACCAGGTGGGTCTTGCCCAGACCCACCCCACCGTAGATGAACAAGGGGTTGTAGAGCTGCCCGGGAGAGCTGGCCACATGCAGCGCTGCTGCGCGCGCCATACGGTTGGCACTGCCCTCGACCAAGGTGTCGAAGGTCAGGGCCGTGTTGAGGCGTGTCTTGAAGGCATTGCTTGCGGAGTCCTCCGCCAAGTCTGGCGGCTCTACCATTGTCACAGCATCGCCTGGCGCTTGCGAAATTGCAGACCTAACAGGTGCTTCGCGGTGAGCAAGCACCAACTCCAGAGCTACCGGCTGACCATAGAGACGCTCCAGCAAGGCGGAAATCCGGCCCGCATATTGGGCCCGAATCCAATCGAGCTTGAAGCGGTTGGCAACGAATAGCGTTACCTTGGAGAGGTCGTCACTGACCCGCGCAGTCAGCGGTTTAATCCAGGTGGTGAACTGCTGATCGGGCAGTTCCTGGGCCAATTGTTCCACGCATGTCTGCCAGAGGCTGTCCCCGGGGCCGGGGCTGTTGACGGTACCAGCGGTATCGGATTCTTGAAGGGGACCCTGGGTCATCGATGGCGTCTCTTGGTGTGGATAGCTGGCTTGCGCGAGAGCGGCGGAGTCTAGTTTATTCAGAACTTGTCCACAAGCGGGAAAGGGCCCGTTGACGACCCGCAGAGCGGTCCAAAATCGCAGCGGATGGCGCTCATCCTTGCTGGGATGACAGTTTTCTACGATAATGCCGGGTTCCCTGGACGCGATCCTGAAGTGCGCGGGCTGGTTCTATCCATCCTGTCGGCCATGTTTGGCCATGCCATTTCGGGCGGCGCTGCTGGCTGGCTGCCACAGTTTTTTTTCGCGTCCTTTAACTCCCATCTTGGTCAAGAGATCATGAAACGCACCTATCAACCTTCCAAAGTGCGCCGTGCCCGCACCCATGGCTTCCTGGTCCGCATGAAGACCCGTGGCGGCCGCGCCGTCATCAACGCGCGTCGGGCCAAGGGCCGCAAGCGCCTGGCCGTCTAAGGGCGTCTCGCCCGCACGGCACCTGATCCGGCGGCATCGTCCTGTTGTCTCCACCGCGGCTTACGCCGACCGTTCCCATTCTTGGCACGTGCAGCGGCTTCAGCACCGACAACAGTTTGATGCCGTCCTGGCAGGCGCCACGGTGGCACGCACCGCGCATTTCGCGTTGCACCGCTGCGCATTGGATTCGACAGGGCCTGGGTCCCAAGGACCGCAGGCCCTGTTTGCCGTCCGGGCACCCTGGATCGGCGCCTTGATTCCCAAGCGCTGGGCCCGACGGGCAGTCACTCGCAACACCATCCGACGTCAGATTTACGCCGTGGCCTGGGAATTTGCCGCTCTGCCCGATGCCGCCCATGTGGTGCGGCTGCGATCCGGTTATGACCGCGAGATGTTTTCCAGTGCCAGCTCTCCGGCGCTCAAGCGCGCGCTGCGCGCCGAGCTGCAGGCATTGTTTGCGGGAGCTCGGCCATGATCCGTGCCTTCCTGATCGCCCTCGTGAAGGGCTATCGCCTTTTGCTCTCTCCTTGGCTAGGCTCTGCCTGCCGATTCACGCCGACTTGCTCGGCCTACGCACTGGAGGCGTTGGGCCAGCACGGGGGCTTGGTTGGCAGCTACTTGGCGGCTGCCCGCATCGCCCGTTGCCAACCTTGGTGCGCAGGCGGGCATGATCCAGTGCCCGCCCAGCCACCGCGCTTGTTCACCCGCCTGGGCCTGGCAGCCCCGGCTGTGCCGACTCACTCTTTGCATCACAAGAAGACTTCATGAACGACATTCGTCGCACCATCCTCTGGGTGATTTTCGGTTTCTCGATGGTGCTGCTGTGGGACCAGTGGCAGGTCTTTAACGGCCGTCCCGCCACCTTCTTTCCCAATCCGGCGGCTTCCGCGGCCAAGGCCCCTGCCGGGGCCGCCTCCGCAAGCCCGGGCGCGCAGTCGCTGCCGTCTTCCTCGGCCGCGCCTGCTGCACCTGCCGGAGTAGCGGCCGTGCCTTCTGGCACCGAGGCGGCCGCGGCGCGCGAGCAGGTCACTGTTACCACTGACCTGATGCGCCTGGTTTTCGATACCGAGGGCGGGTCCTTGGTGCGCACAGAGTTTCTGCGGCATGCGGCGGACCATACGGCGGGCCGGCCGCAAGACCCCCGCTTCGTGCTTCTCGACCAATCCGCCCAGCGCGTGTATCTGGCCCAGACCGGCTTGATCGGGGGCGACTTCCCCAACCACAAGACGGTGATGACGCTGGTGCCCGGCGAGCGCACGCTTGCCGATGGCAGCCAGTCATTGACCGTGCGCTTCGAGTCGCCGGAGAAAAACGGCGTCAAGCTGGTCAAGACCTACCAGTTGCAGCGCGGCGCCTATGACATTGCGGTCAAGCACGAGATCGTCAACAACGGCACCCAGCCGGTATCGCCGCAGGTGTACCTGCAGCTTGTGCGTGATGGGAACAAGCCGGCCGACGAGTCGTCCTTTTATTCAACCTTCACCGGCCCCGCGGCCTACACCGAGGAAAAGAAATTCCAGAAGGTTGAATTCACCGATATCGAAAAAGGCAAGGCAGATTTCCAGGCCAAGTCCAGCGCTGGCTATGTGGCCATGGTGCAGCACTACTTTGCCAGCGCCTGGATCCTGCCCCAGGGCCAGCCGCGCGATCTGTTCATGCGCAAGGTCGACACCAACCTGTTTGCCGCCGGCATGATCACCGCGGCGCAGGCGGTGGCCCCGGGCGCGACGGCCACCGTGCAGTCGACCCTCTTTGCCGGTCCGCAGGAAGAGAAGATGCTCGAGCGGGTCGCCACGGGTCTTGACTTGGTCAAGGACTATGGCTGGCTCACTATTTTGGCCAAGCCGCTGTACTGGCTGCTGGACAAGCTGCATGGCTTCATCGGTAACTGGGGCTGGTCCATCATGGCCCTGGTGCTTTTGATCAAGATCGCCTTCTACTGGCTGCAGGCCAAGGGCTACGAAAGCATGGCCAAGATGAAAGCGGTCAATCCCCGCGTGATGGCCATGCGCGAGCGGCTCAAGGACAACCCGCAGCAGATGCAGCAGGAAATGATGCGCCTCTACCGCGAGGAAAAGGTCAACCCCTTGGGCGGCTGTCTGCCGATCGCGGTACAGATTCCGGTGTTCATCGCGCTCTACTGGGTGCTCTTGTCGTCGATCGAGATGCGCCACGCCCCCTGGGTTGGCTGGATTCACGACCTGTCTGCCAAGGATCCTCTGTACATCCTGCCGGTAGTCATGACCCTCTCGACCATGCTCCAGACCGCGCTCAACCCGGTGCCGCCGGACCCGATGCAGGCCAAGATGATGTGGATCATGCCCCTGGTTTTTTCGGTCATGTTCTTCGTTTTTCCGGCAGGCCTGGTGCTGTACTGGATCACCAACAACCTCTTGTCGATCGCCCAGCAGTGGATGATCAATACCCGGATGGGGGTCCCCCCGGAGTTCAACTTGCCGAAGTTCAAGTAAAACAAAAAGGGCCGCTTAGCGGCCCTTTTCGCTGACACAGGCCCGAGGCCCCTTTCACCACCATGCTCGCTGACCGCAACGCGCCGATTGCCGCCATTGCCACCGCGCCTGGCCGTGGGGCAGTGGGCATCGTGCGAGTTTCCGGTCGGGGCCTGGCCTCGCTGGCGCAGGCGCTGTGCGGCCGCGGGCTGACCCCTCGCCAGGCCACTTACGGCCCCTTCCTCGCCCAGGACGGCGGCGCCATCGACCATGGCCTCGCCTTGTTCTTCCCCGGGCCGAACTCCTTCACCGGCGAGGACGTCCTCGAGCTGCAGGCCCATGGCGGACCGGTGGTGTTGCAGCTGCTGCTGGCGCGCTGCCTCGAGGCCGCGGCCGAGATCGATGTCACTCATGGAAAGCCCCGCCTCCCCGGCCTGCGGGTAGCAGACCCGGGCGAGTTCACCCAGCGCGCTTTCCTCAACGACAAGATCGATCTGGCGCAGGCAGAAGCCATCGCCGATCTGATCGACGCCAGCACCGAGGCCGCTGCGCGCAGCGCCAGCCGATCGCTTGCGGGCGAGTTCTCGCGCGAAGTGCAAGCCCTGCGCGACGACCTGATACACCTGCGCATGCTGGTCGAGGCGACGCTCGACTTCCCGGAGGAGGAGATCGACTTCCTACGACAGTCCGACGCCCAGGGGCAGCTCGATCGTCTGCAGGCGCGTCTGGCCCAGGTGCTTGCGCGAACACGCCAGGGCGCGCTCCTGCGCGAGGGCATCACCGTGGTCATCGCCGGCCAACCCAACGCCGGCAAGAGCTCGCTGCTCAACGCACTCGCGGGTGCGGAACTGGCCATCGTCACCCCAATCGCCGGCACCACCCGCGACGTGGTGAGCCAATCGATTCAGGTGGAGGGCGTGCCTTTGCATGTGGTCGACACCGCCGGCTTGCGTGAGAGCGAGGACCCGGTCGAGCGCCTTGGCATTGAGCGCGCCTGGGAGCGGATCGCCGGCGCCGACGCCGTGCTGTTTCTGCACGATCTTGCACGTCTAGACCAGCCAGACTACCGGGCGGCCGACGCCGGCATCCGCGCCACGCTGGCACAGCGACTATCTGCGCAGGTGCCGGTGATCGAGGTGTTCAACAAGCAGGATCTGGCCGCCGCCGCGCTTCCGGAGGGAGGTCTAGCGCTGTCAGCCCGCACCGGCGCAGGTCTTGAGGCATTGCGCCGCCGGCTGCTCGAGGTCGCCGGTTGGCAGTCCGCCCCCGAGGGCGTGTGGCTGGCGCGCGAGCGGCATGTGCAAGCGCTTGGGCGCGTAGGCGCTCACCTGCAGTCTGCCCACGCCTTGCTCGCTGCCCAGGCCTCGGCGCTCGACCTGATGGCCGAGGAGCTGCGCTTGGGTCAGAACGCACTCGGCGAGATCACCGGCGAGTTCACCGCCGACGACCTGCTGGGCGTCATCTTCTCCAAGTTCTGCATCGGCAAATAGGCCATCACTGCCAAGTTGCCCAGCGCCGGCGCACGCGACGCAAGTGGGTGTGACTCCGGTGAGAAGCGCCTTTCGAAAAGCTGTTAAAACTTCGGAACAACGACTCGCAGCGATTCATCTATGCCCAAGACATCGGCGCCTGCCAAACTCCTCGTTCTCGCTTCCCTGGTCATTTCTATCAGTGCCAACGCCGCGTTTTTGGACGGTAATGACCTCTACGAGCGATTGACCGACTACAAGCGCGAGACCTCCCGCTCCCTTGTGAGCGCCTCGATGGCCTTCGGATTTGTCGTAGGCGTCGCCGACACCTGGAATGGGCAGGCCGGCGCCAAGAGCGGCTATATGTTCTGCCTGCCCAAGAACGTGAATGCAGGACAGCTTGTCGATGTGGTGCTGGAGTACCTGCGTGCCAACCCCGCCGATCGGCACTATTCCGCGGGCAGTCTCGTTCAGGCCTCGCTGGGCTCGGCCTTCCCCTGCCGCTGACGCAAGCCGAGTTTTTCGCTGGGTTTCCCGTGGACGAGCATCGACCCTTCACCTAAAATTTAATCGTTTCAGATAAGAAACCTTGTTTTATTAATGAAACAAACTAGCGAGCGGGCATGAACATTCAGGGCATCGACGAAATCACCTTCGGCGCGACCGATCTCGCCGCCTGCCGCCAGTTCTTCCAGGACTGGGGCCTGACCCTCGTCTCGGAGGCGCCGCAAGCGCTGCTGTTCGAGAGCCTCAACGGCTGCCGGGTTGTCGTCGCGCACTCGGATACACCGGGACTGCCCGCAGGCATCGAGCCCGATCCCACGCTGCGCGAGGTGGTCTGGGGCGTCGACAGCCCAGAGACGCTGGCGCATTTCCGTGCCCGTCTGGATGGACAGCCTGGCTTCGTCGACGAGGCCGGCCGCATCGGTTGCACCGACCCCAATGGCCTCGCCCTTCGCATCCAGGTCAGTCGCAAAAGGCCCATTGACATCGAATCGGCCAAGACCAATACCTGGTCCGAACGCCAGCGCATCAACCAGGCCAGCCCCGCCTACGACCGTGCCACGCCCGTGGAGGTTGGGCATGTAGTTTTATTCGTCCACGACCTCGCCGCGGTCACGGGCTTTTATGAGGACAAGCTCGGCTTCGTCCTCTCCGACCGCTACCCCGGCCGCGGCAGCTTCCTGCGCTGTGCGCCCGAGGGTGGTCACCATGACCTGTTTCTGCTGCAGCCACCCGAGCCGCGCAAAGGCCTCAACCATGTCGCGTTTGCGGTGAGGGACTTGCATGAGGTGGTCGGCGGCGGCCTGCATATGTCTCGCTGTGGCTGGGACACCGAACTCGGTCCGGGCCGGCATCCGATTTCCTCGGCCATGTTCTGGTATTTCGTGAGTCCCGCCGGTGCGCTGGTGGAGTACTACACCGACGAAGACGAACTCACCGGCGACTGGCAGCCGCGCGACTTCACCCCCGGACCGACCGTGTTCGCCGAGTGGGCGGTCAAGGGTGGCATCGACGGCAAGACCCGCCGCCAGGTCCATGCCGAGGCGCCCTCGGGCCGCTTCATGACCGACAAGCCCAAGGGCTGAGGCGAAAAACTGGAGAACGTCATGGCAGAACCCACGCTCTATAACGAAACCCACCAGAACCGCAGTGCCCCGCCCAGCGCCTATGAAGGCCTGCTGGGTGACTCGATCGAGCGCGCCTTCGGCCAGGGCATCCATGACGCGCCCGGCCTGGTGGCCTATCTGAACCAGGCCGGCCCGTCGGGTCCCAATGGCCAAGCCTGGACGGTTGAAAGCTACGCCCGCGAGATCGCCCGCCTGGCCGCGGCCTAGGCGCAGACAAAGCGCAGAACCGCCGCTGACAGACGCTCGAACCGGAGACCGACATGAACATGGCCTACGCCCCCGTGAACTTTCAGCAGGACCCGATCGACGCCGCGCTCGCGGTCGGCCTCAAGGACCTGTGGTTCCCTGTCTGCCCCTCGCACTTCGTGAAGGAGCAGCCCGTCTCGCTGCGCCGCCTGGGCTACAAGATCGTCTTGTGGCGCGATGGCCAAGGGCAGGTGCACGCGCTGGAAGACCACTGCCCGCACCGCGGCGCCCCCCTGTCGCTGGGCGTGATCTTGGGCGACCGCCTGGCCTGCGCGTACCACGGCGTCGAGGTGCGCAACGACGGCGTCGTGACCAAGGTGCCGGGCAGCCCCGGCTGCAAGCTCGAGGGCATGAAGGCCGCGCGGCGCTTTCATGCGGTGGAAGCGGCCGATGCCATCTTCCTGTTCAATGCCACCGACCCGAACCTGGACACGCCCCCGCCTCTGGTGTTGCCCGAGCAGCTGTCGGCGCCCGAGTGGTCGTCTTTCCTTTGCTACACCGAGTGGGGCTGCGACTACCGCTACGTGATTGACAACGTGATGGACCCGATGCACGGCGCCTACCTGCACCGCCAGTCGCACTCCATGGCCGAGGGCGAGATCAGCGCCGAGTTCCAGCTGACCGACATCGCGCAGGGCTTCATCTTCGAGAAGAAGGGCCAAAAGGGCATCAACTTCGACTGGACCGAGTGGATCGACAACGGCACCCACTGGATGCGCCTGGCGATTCCCTATCCCAAGACCGGCGGTCCCGGCGGTCCCTTCACCATCATCGGCAGCTACACGCCCATCGCTGCACGCGCCAGCGGTGTCTTTCACTGGCGTTGCCGCAAAGTCGAGGGCTGGGAGCGCGACACCTGGCGCTTTCTGTACAAGAACCGCCTTGAGCAGCGGCACTGGAACGTCCTCGAGCAGGACCGCGTGCCCATGGAGGCGATGGAGCCCGACGCCAACCGTCGCGAGCACCTGTACCAGCACGATATGGGCATCGTCCGCCTGCGTCGGCACTACCGCAACCTGGCCGCTGCGCAACTCGAAAAGGCAGGGCAGGTGACCTGAAGCCGCGGTGGCATGCAGCGGACCGGATCCCGCGGCTTCAGCGGTCGCGCGCGCCCCTGTTACGCTTGAGGGTTTTCCTGCATTACCTCCGAAAAGGCCTGATCCCGTGACCGCGACCCTGACCGCTCTGGTCTCCCAGATCCGCTACGAAGCCAAGGACATCCACAGCATCGAGCTGCGCCCGGTGGGCGCCACCGCCTTCCCCGCTTTCGAGGCCGGCTCGCACATCGACCTGCACCTTGGCAACGGCCAAGTGCGCTCCTACTCGCTGTTCAACCCTGCTGGCGAAACCCACCGCTATTGCGTGGGCGTTCTGAAGGACGCCAAGAGCCGTGGCGGCTCGCGCTGGGTGCACGAGCAGCTGCGCGTGGGCAGCACCCTCACCATCAGCGCGCCGCGCAACAACTTTCCGCTGCAAGAAGACGCCCACCACAGCGTGCTGGTCGCGGGTGGCATCGGCATCACCCCCATCCTCTG
>CANFQF010000035.1 GCA_947449025.1 Comamonadaceae bacterium | reverse complement strand
GAGTGAGCGGCAGGCCCGCTCACGCAGCGGGACGGGCTGTGCGGCTGGACCCACTGGATTCCAGTCCTGGGCCGCTGGCGGCGCAGCGACGGCCGCGCGCGGGTACGCTGTGCTCGATTCCGGCAAACCGTCGAAACTGAAGGAGCCCCCGGTGGACTGGCTGGTGGGCGTGTGGGTGAAGCGTTCGAATGTAAAGATGGATCGCTGTGTGGAATTCATGGTGCGGTTCAGGAGGGTGGGTTCATCGCGTTCTGCGCGAAAAGATCGCGCCCGAAGCTAACCGGCCCCGCGCAGGTCAGGCAAGCCGCTACCTGACGCCGGCTCAGGGGGTCGAGGCGTCCGCCTGGGCCTTGCGCGCGGCGAACTCCGCCCGCAGCGCCCGCAGTTTTTCGCGCGGGTCTTCCTTGACCGTGGTCTTGTCCAGGGCCATCTCGGCGATAAAGCGGCTGGGCAGACCGGCGACCGTCTCGCGGCCCTTCTTGCGGCGCTTGACCCAGCTCACCGCCAGCGATCGCTGGGCGCGGGTGATGCCCACGTACATGAGCCGGCGTTCCTCTTGGAGTCGTTGCAGGATGCCTTCGTTGGCCTCGCCCTTGGTGCCGTTGTCATCGTCGAGCTTGAAGGGCAGCAGGCCCTCGTTGCATCCAGCCAGCACCACATGGGGCCATTCCAGGCCCTTGGAGGCGTGCAGTGTCGAGAGGGTGACCACGTTTTGGTCTTTCTCGCGCTCGCTGAGCGTAGACAGCAGCGAGATGGTCTGCGCCACTTCCAGCAGGTTCTTTTTCTCGCCCATGAGGGCCACGCCGGCGGCGTCGTCGATCTCGCCGCCGCAGCGGCCGGCCATCCAGTCGCAAAATTCCAGCACATGGGTCCAACGCGACGCGGCGAGCTTTTCGCTGTCCTCGCTGTCGTACAGGTGTTTCTCGTAGCCGATGTCCTTGAGCCAGTCGGCTAAGAAGGTCCGCGCGTCTTCGGCGCCCAAGGTGTGCCGGGCGCGGTACTCGAGGTCGTTCACATAGCGGCCGAACTCGTGCAGGCTGCCAAGCGCACGGCCACTCAGTACCGAGCCGAGGGAGTTGGAGAACAAGGCCTCAAAGAGCGAAAGCTTGAAGCGGCTGGCGTACTCACCCAGGGTGCCCAGGGTCTGGTGACCGATGCCCCGCTTGGGGGTGGTGACGGCCCGCAGGAAGGCGGGGTCGTCGTCATTGTTCACCCACAGCCGCAGCCAGGCACACAGGTCGCGGATTTCGGCGCGGTCGAAAAAGCTCTGACCTCCCGAGACCTTGTAGGGAATTTGCGCCTTGCGCAGGGCCTGCTCGAACACGCGGGCCTGGTGGTTGGCACGATAGAGCACCGCGAAATCCTTCCAGTCCTTGCTCGCGCTGTTCGCGCGGATCGACTGGAATCGAGCCACCGTGCGCTCGGCCTCGTGCTCCTCGTTGTCGCAGTCGACCACCCGCACCGGCTCGCCCTCGCCCAACTCGGAGAACAGGGTCTTGGGAAACAGCTTCGGGTTGGGCTGGATGACGTTGTTGGCGGCGCGCAGGATGGCGCTGGTCGAGCGGTAGTTTTGCTCGAGCTTCACCACCTTGAGCGTGGGGTAGTCCTGTGGCAGACGGCGCAGGTTGTCCAGCGTGGCGCCGCGCCAGCCGTAGATCGACTGGTCGTCGTCGCCCACCGCAGTGAAGCGCCCGCGCTCTCCCACCAGCAGTTTGAGCAGCTCGTACTGCGTGGCGTTGGTGTCCTGGTATTCGTCGACCAGCACATGGCCCAGAGCCTGCTGCCATTTGGTGCGCACCTCTTCATGCTGTTGCAGCAGCTTGAGGGGCAGACCGATCAGGTCGTCGAAGTCCACGCTCTGGTAGGCCGTGAGGCGCTCTTCGTAGCGGGCCATCACGCGGGCAATGATGCGGGCGTTGTCGTCGGCGGCCTGGGCCTCGGCCTGGGCGGCGGTCAGCCCCATGTTCTTCCACAGGCTGATGGTCCACTGCCACTGGCGCGCGGTGGCTGCGTCGACGCTGCCGCCGGCGTCCTTGAGGATGGAAACGACGTCGTCGCTGTCCAGGATGGAAAACTGGGGCTTGAGGCCGAGCGCTGCGCCGTCTTGGCGCAGCAAGCGCACGCCCAGCGCGTGGAAGGTGCATATCACCACGTTTTTGGCGTCGCGCCCGATCAGGCTCTTGGCCCGCTCGCGCATTTCGCTAGCTGCCTTGTTGGTGAAGGTGATGGCGGCAATGCGCTGACCGGGCACACCCGATTGAATCAGGCGTGCGATCTTGTGGGTGATCACCCGTGTCTTGCCTGAGCCAGCTCCCGCCAGTACCAGGCAGGGGCCATGCAGGTAGTTCACCGCTTCCTGTTGCGCGAGGTTGAGGCCGGACATGCTGGGGAGGGGGGACGGGTGGAGAGAGCCTCAGGGGTCAGAGCCGCCAGGCACAGCCTGCGGTCGGAAGGGAGCGGCGAATGATACCGGCGCTGGAGGCGCAGCCCCTGCGCCATTCGCATGCGCAGCCCCGCTAGGGGTGGCAGTTCGTGCAGGCGTTCCCTTGTCTGGCCCGGCTCGCGGGCCGGGCCTGCACCAGACGCGACAATACGCAGGTGCTCGACGTTCTCCAGGTCACCTTCCCCTTTTTCGCGCTGGTGCTGTGCGGCTACTTGGCCGCGCGCGCCCGTTGGCTGCCCCTGGAGGCCATTGGTGGCCTGAACGCTTTCGTGCTTTATTTCGCCTTGCCGTGCATGTTGTTCCGGTTTGGAGCGGCGACGCCAGTGGCGCGCCTGTTCGACCCGGCGGTGGCTGCAGTCTGGTTGCCCTGCGGGCTGCTGATGGTGGCCGGCGCCATCCGATTCGGCCGCGGCAGTGGGCTGGGCTGGAACGACGCCGCCTTCTGCGCTCTGGTGACCGCTTTCCCCAATTCCGGCTTCATGGGCGTACCCCTGCTGGTCGCCCTCCTCGGGGCAGATGCGGCCGGACCGGTCATTGCCACAATGCTGATCGACATGGTGATCATCACCTCGGTGTGCATCGCCCTGTCCCGTCTGGATGCGCCAGCATCGCGTACCGGCGCCGCGCAAGGTGCCGCTGCTGGCGATGCGTGGGCTGCCGCCCGTCGCGCCCTTCGCGGTATGGCCCTCAATCCGATGCCCTGGTCCATCTTGCTGGGTGGCATCGCCTCCTGGCTGCAGCTCGAGCCGGTCCGGCCCCTGGCGGTCGGCATCGGCTTGCTGGCCGACGCGGCCTCTCCGGTAGCCCTTTTCACCATTGGCGCAGTCCTGGCACGTGCGGGGATGTTGGGCGCCCCGGATCGCACCTCCGGTGTGTCTGCGCCTGCGCCCTGGCGAGGCGTGACCGGACTGTCACTGGCCAAGCTGCTGCTGCACCCCCTGCTGGTGCTGGCGGCCGCCCAGACCGCCCGCGCCCTCGGGCTGGCGCTTTCGCCCCCGGCGCTGACCGTGGTGGTGCTCACCGCCGCCTTGCCCAGTGCCAGCAATGTATCTCTGCTGGCCGAGCGCTTCGGGGCCGATACCGGGCGGGTGGCCCGGATCATTTTGCTCACCACCGCAGCGGCCTTCCTGACCTTCTCGGGCGCGGTCGCCTGGATGGCCTAGGCGGGGTTGCCGGACGGCTCCGGCGACCTGGGCGCTGAAGTCCTTACAATTTAGGGCTATTCGGCGCCTGTCCAGTCAGTTCCGGCTGGAGTGGATCGGGTGCCTCCCCGCCCCTCAAGGACCCCATGGCAAAGGAAGAACTCATTGAAATGCGCGGCCGCGTGGCCGAAGTGCTCCCGGATTCGCGCTATCGCGTGGTCCTTGAGAACGGGCATGAACTCATCGCCTACAGCGGCGGCAAGATGCGGAAGAACCACATTCGCATCATCGCTGGCGACGACGTGACCTTGGAACTCTCGCCCTACGACCTCAACAAGGGGCGCATCATGTTCCGGCACCTGCCCGACCGGCCCCGCCCAGGAACGCCAGGCGGACCCGGTGGCTATCGCCGCTGAGGCTTTTCCTTTTGCCCACCGCGGAACGCGCCTCGATCCTGATCAGGCGCCGCGGAAAATGAAGTAGGCCGCCCCGAGCGGGAGCAGCGCCGCCCGCCCCAGGGCGAAGCGGAGCGGTCCCTTCATCGCGAAGGCGGCGAAGGGTACGAAGATGGTGAGGGCGGTGCCCTCCTGCACGATCTTCGGCTGGCCCGCCGAGCTTGCAGGCAGGGTGTGCCGCCTGTCGCGCTTTCTTTCTCACGCCACGCGTGGACAATGGGTTCATGGCCTCTCCCATGACCGGTCGCGCCGATTCCTTCCCGGCGATGCCTGCCATCTGCCTGATCGGCGCGCCCGCAGACGCTGGGGCCGGCTTGCGCGGCACGCGGATGGGACCGGATGCCCTGCGTGTTGCGGGCCTGGCCCGCGTCCTGCGGGGCCAGGGATACCCGGTGATCGATGCTGGCAATCTGGTGGCGCCCCGAGCTTCAGAGTGCAGGCATGACCGGTCTCATCCGCCTGCGAGTACCGCCCCGCATCACCTCTGCGAGGTAGTCGCCTGGAATCGGTCCGTATTCCAATCGGTCGCCGCCGCTTTGGCCCGCGGGGAATTGCCCCTGGTGATGGGGGGCGACCATTCCCTCGCGATCGGGTCCATTAGCGCCGTCGCGGCCCACTGCCGGCGGGTGGGCAAGCGTTTGCGAGTCCTCTGGTTCGACGCCCATGCCGATGCCAATACCGAGTCCACGAGCCCCAGCGGAAATTTGCACGGGATGCCGGTGGCCTGCCTGCTCGGAGTCGGGCCGGCGGCCCTGGTCGGCTGGGGCGATTCGCCGGCCGCCTTGCATCCTGCGCAATTGGCCCTCATTGGCCTGCGCAGTATCGATCCGCAGGAGAAGGCGTTGATCGAGCAACTGGGGCTGGAGGTCTACGACATGCGATATGTCGACGAGCATGGCATGCGCGCGACCGTGGACCGAGCCCTTCACGGCCTCGGCAGTGATTCCCACCTGCACCTGAGTTTCGATGTCGACGTTCTCGACCCCCGGGATGCCCCGGGCGTCGGCACACCGGTGCCCGGTGGGCCGAGCTTTCGCGAGATGCAACTGTGCATGAACAGGATCGCCAATTGCGCTGGGCTAGGTTCCCTGGACCTGATGGAGCTCAACCCTGCTCGTGACCTGCGAGGCCGTACGGCCAAGGCGGCTGTGCTGCTGATGCGCGAGCTGTTTGCCCAATCGCCCCGCCATTGAGCGAAGGCATGGCAGTCGCCGGCCATGCGCCGCGGATGTCCGTCAGGTGACTGAGGTGCCCGAGATGACTGAGGCGTCTGGGCCCCGGCCGGGCTCCGAATCCGGTGCGCTTCCTCGGGCCTGCAGGTCATTGCCGAGACGTGCCCTTTGATCGCGCTCGACATCACCGGCGGCCTGCTCGCCAAGCGCCTCCATGCTGTCTTCGGCAACGGTATCTTCATCAAGGTCGGTGAAGACTTCGTCCTCGGTCAATGTGCCTGGGCTGCCATCAGGGTTGCGATACCGGCTGCCACCAGGGCCGCTATCGAGGCCGCCGATGCGAACGATCCGATCTGGAAGGATGTCGCCGCCTTCCTTGGTGTCGATACCCGAGGCCGCGCCGCGCTCGCCTGTGCCTGCCGAATCGCTGTCGCCGTGGACCTCGGCGCTGCCGATCGCGTCGCTACCGCTGTCCGAGTTGTCGCTGGGCCCGAGCAGGTCGCCTCCGCGGCCCGAGGGGATGGTGGGTGCCGTGTCGGCGCCCATGAGGCTGCTGTAGGCCATAGGCCCTCCCTTGTGCCCGTGACGGGCGCGAGATGATGTTCCAGCCCTCAGTGTGCGAGCCGGAGCAGCCTCGCTCGGAAGGCCAATGCCCCTCGGTGATGTAGGACTCCTCGGCAGATGCAGGCAGACCGTGCGTGGTCAGCGAAGACCCCCTGGCGAGCGAATGGGTTCGTGCCGGTGGGCGAGCCGGGTATGTGGATTGCCGGGATCCAGTCTCACATCCACTTCACAGGAGTTCCACCGTGACCCAATCAGACATCCATTCCAGTGCCGCTGTCCACCACCCGCCCCCGTCCCGCCTCGGCGTGATCGATTGGGTCGCGCTCATTTTGCTCATCGTTGGCGCCCTGAACTGGGGCCTGATCGGCGCGATCGGTGTTGATCTGGTCGCTGCCTTGTTCGGCAACGGTACCCTGGCCACACGGGCGGTCTATCTTTTGGTGGGCCTCGCGGCTCTGTACGGCTTCGTGATGATGGCGCGGCTGGGGCGCGAGCCTGGCTACTGAAGGCCCTTCGCCTCACGGTCCCATGCGTGTGGCCCTGCTGCCAAGATGCCTCACGCGCCGCGTGGCCGGCATCGTGCGGCATCGCCCGAATCAGGTCTTGGCTGGCCGCCCGCCAAAAAGGGCTGTCCCGACCCGCACCATCGTGCTGCCGGCAGCGATGGCAGCCTCCAGGTCGCCGGTCATGCCCATGGACAAGGTGTCGAGCGGCAGTCCCTGTGCGCGCAAGGCGTCGAACAAGGACCGCGCGCGCCGATGCACCGCCAACTGGTCCTCCACGCGTTCGGCCGGCTCGGGGATGGTCATCAAGCCTCGCAGCCGCAGGCCTGGCAGGGCTATCACCTCACGCGCCAGGCTCGCCACGGCCTCTGGCGCCACCCCCGCCTTGTTGGCGCCGCCGTCGATATTGACCTGCAGGCAGCAATTGAGCGGCGTCATCGACGGCGGGCGCTGTTCGGACAGACGCTGGGCGATCTTGAGACGGTCGACGGTATGCACCCAGTCGAAATGCTGGGCGACCAACCGGGTCTTGTTGCTCTGGACCGGGCCTATGCAGTGCCATTCCAGCCCCAGGTCGGCCAGCAGGCCGATTTTTTCAACCGCTTCCTGGATGTAGTTTTCGCCAAAGGCGCGCTGACCGCAGGCGGCGGCCTCGCGTACCGCATCGGCGTCAAAGGTCTTGGACACCGCCAGCAGCGCGACCTCCCCGGCGCTACGGTGGGCCGCAGCGCAGGCTGAAGTAATTCGTGTTCGAACCCGCTGGAGATTGTCTGAAATCATGCTCATAATGGTCATGTCCGATCGAAGAAAGCGGGACTTTCGTGGATATTACCCAGCTGCTGGCATTCGCCGTCAAAAATCAGGCGTCCGACCTTCACCTGTCGGCAGGACTGCCTCCCATGATCCGCGTGCATGGCGACATCCGCCGGATCAATGTCGACCCCCTGGACGACAAGCAGGTCGAGGCGATGGTCTACGACGTGATGAACGACGCACAGCGCAAGCAGTACGAGGAATTCCTCGAGTGCGACTTCTCGTTCGAGGTCGATGGTCTGTCCCGTTTCCGGGTCAACGCCTTTCACCAGCAGCGCGGCGCCGCCGCGGTCATGCGGACCATCCCGAGCAAGATTGTCTCCCTTGAAGCCTTGGCTGCGCCCCGCATCTTCGGCGACCTGGCCCTGCGCCCGCGCGGGCTGGTCCTGGTGACAGGGCCTACCGGCTCGGGCAAGTCCACCACCCTGGCGGCCATGGTGAACCACCTCAATGACAACTCGCTCGGGCACATCGTCACCATCGAGGACCCGATCGAGTTCGTGCACGATTCCCGCAAGTGCCTGGTGAACCAACGGGAAGTTGGCGCCAGCACCCTATCTTTCGCCACCGCGCTGCGTTCGGCCCTTCGCGAGGACCCCGATGCGATCCTGGTGGGCGAGATGCGCGATCTCGAAACCATTCGGCTGGCCCTCACCGCAGCAGAAACCGGGCACCTGGTGTTCGGCACGCTTCACACCTCCAGTGCGGCGAAAACCATCGACCGCATCATCGACGTCTTTCCGGGTGACGAGAAAGAGATGGTTCGCGCGATGCTGTCGGAGTCCCTGGTGGCGGTGATCGCGCAGACCCTGTGTCGCCTGCGCGACGGCTCCGGCCGCGTGGCGGCCCACGAGATCATGCTGGGCACACCCGCCATCCGCAACCTGATCCGAGAGGGCAAGGTGGCGCAGATGTACTCCTCGATCCAGACCGGCCAGGCTCTGGGCATGCAGACCCTCGATCAATGCCTGACCGACCTTGTGCGACGTGGCGTCATCGCGCCCGCCGAGGCCCGTGCTCGGGCCCGTTCGCCCGAAAATTTCCCCGGATAGGGCGGACAGCTACCCCGGGTGGCCACCCCCTCCGGTGCTTCAGCCGGCATTGCTGCCGAAAATGTGCGCGGCGCTCCTGGGCGGGCCCCTCTCCTTTCTCAGCGCACGACTTTTCCCTGCCGGTTCCGCGCCCGTCAGATGGGGCTCCTAGAATTCGCGGTTCCAACGAAGTCTCAGGAGACCGCCCCATGCCCAGCACCAATGCCCGCACCTACGATGCCGTCGCTCCGCGCCGGGTTGCCTTCCTCGGCCTAGGCGTCATGGGTCAACCGATGGCCGGCCACCTGGCCCTGGCCGGCCACTCGGTCACCGTGTACAACCGCAGCCCAGCCAAGGCCCAAGCATGGGTGGCTGAGTTCAAGGGCACCAGCGCTCCGACTCCACGCGAAGCCGTGGCCGGCTGCGACATCGTCTTTTGCTGCGTAGGCAACGACGACGACCTGCGCGCAGTCGTTCTTGGCCAGGATGGCGCTTTGGCTGGCATGAAGCCCGGAGCTATCTTCGTGGATCACACCACCGCTTCGGCCGATGTCGCGCGCGAGCTCCAGGCAGCCGCCCAGCCCCTGGGCATTGCCTTTGTCGACGCCCCGGTGTCCGGCGGCCAGGCCGGCGCCCAGAACGGCCTGCTCACGGTGATGTGCGGTGGTGACCCGATTGCCTTTGAGACGATGCGGCCGGTGGCCATGGCCTTCTCGCGCGCTGTCACCTTGCTGGGCCCGAGCGGTGCCGGTCAGCTGGCCAAGATGGTCAACCAGATTTGCATTGCGGGCCTGGTGCAGGGCCTGTCCGAAGCGATCGCCTTCGGACAGAAGGCGGGCCTCGACATGCATCAGGTGCTGGATGTGATTGGCAAGGGGGCCGCTCAGAGCTGGCAGATGGACAACCGTGGCAAGACCATGGTCGATGACAAGTTCGAGTTCGGCTTCGCTGTCGATTGGATGCGCAAGGACCTGAGCTTGGTGATGGACGAGGCTCGCCGCAACGGCGCCCGGGTCCCGGTGACAGCTTTGGTCGACCAGTTTTATGCCGATGTCCAGCAGATGGGCGGGGAGCGCTGGGATACCTCCAGCCTGATCAAGCGCCTGCGTTGAGGCGCGTGCCCGCAAGCGCCAAACGCAGCGACTGACGGCGCAGGGGCACTCGGACCCCTAGCGCCCGTCCGCCTCTCTCGTTAACGGCCTTGCGCGCTCGAAACCGGTGCCACCGCCGGCGCCGCCTGGCGCGGCATCATCCGCTGCAAATCGTCCTCGGTGATGATCTCAAAGGCGCGCACCACGCGCTGCACGCCGGAAATCGAACGCACCAGGTTGGTTGCGCGCTCGGCCTCCCGAGCGGTGACCCGCCCCATCATGTACACGGTGCCACGTTCGGTTTGCACCTTGAAGGCGCCGGCGCTGAGGTCGCTCGCTTCAATCAGAGTGGCCCGGACTTTGGTGGCGATGAAAAGGTCGTTGGAGCGCTGGCTCAGCGAGGAGATGATCTGGATGCCCAACTCATTGATCACGCCGCTGACGTTGTCCACTTTGCGTACGATCTGCTCGACCGTTTCCCGGGTGACCTGATCGGGCACCTCGCCGGTCAGCAGGATCTGGCGGTTGAAGCTGGTCACCACCACATGGACGCGGTCTCCGAGCGCTTCTCGTACGCGGCCGCTGGCCTTGAGTTCGATGGTCTCGTCTTCCAGCTGGGCGCCCGAGGTCCGGCGGTCTGTGGCGACCAGGGCGGTGACGGCGGCGCCACCAATGACCAGCGGTGCGCAGGCGCTGAGGGTGACGACAAGGCTTGCGGCCGCAGCCGCGGCCAAGGACAGGCGTTGCATTTGGTTCATGGTCATGGGTTGGTTTCCTGGTCTCCGAGTAGCGTGGCGTCCACACCATCGCAGATGCAATGAATGGCCAGGAGGTGCACCTCCTGGATGCGTGCTGTCCGCTCGTGCGGCACGCAGATGTGAACATCGGTCTCGCGCAGCGCCTGTCCCATCCGGCCGCCACCGCGGCCGGTGAGTGCCACCACGGTCATCTCGCGACTGTGCGCAGCCTCCACCGCTGCCAGCACGTTGGCCGAATTGCCGCTGGTGGTGATGGCCAGCAAGACATCGCCAGCTTGACCAAGGGCCCGGACCTGCTTGGAAAAAATCTGTGTGAAGTCGTAGTCATTGGCCACCGCTGTCAGGATGGAGCTGTCGGTGGTGAGGGCGATGGCACCCAGCTCAGGCCGCTCGCGCTCGAAGCGGCCCACGAACTCTGCCGCGAAGTGCTGGGCGTCCGCGGCTGAACCGCCGTTACCGCAGGCCAGCACCTTCCCGCCGCTCGTCACGCAGGCCAGCACCGCCTGAATGGCTGCGGCGATGGGCTTGTTCAGTGTCTGCGCGGCCTGGTACTTGAGGTCTGCGCTATCGACGAAGTGTTGCTGTATGCGTTGTTCGAGCATGGAAAAGGATGATACCTGCGGCGCGCCTCAGCCCGCGTCGAATGCCCCTTGAAGCCAGTGAAGTTGCCCGGCGTCGATCGCCACGACGTCGAAGCGGCAGGGCGGAGGTACTTTGAGGCGCATCAGATAGCTTCGGGCGGCGCGTACCAGACGTGCCTGCTTGGCGGGCCCGACAGTAGCGGCCGCCCCGCCGAAGTGCGGGCTGGCGCGCGCGCGGACTTCGACGAAGACCAGAGTGCCGCCCGGCTCGCGCAGGATCAGGTCGACCTCGCCGCCTCCCCGTCCGGGCGTCCGATAATTGCGGGCCACGAGCCGCAGCCCGGCGGCGCGCAGGTGCGCCAGGGCGCGGTCCTCTGCCGCATCGCCCACCGCCTTGGTGGTTTTTCTTGCCGGGAGCTCCATGACCGTCCCCTTTGCCTTGGCCCAGACGGCCGCCCGTGAGGCGGCCGGCGCGCAGCATTATCCGCAGGGCGCCCTCTACATGGTGGCTACGCCGATCGGCAATCTCGCCGACGTCAGCCTGCGGGCCTTGCACCTGCTCGGGCTGGTCGACATCGTCGCCTGTGAGGACACCCGGCAGGCCCAGGGCCTGCTGCGAGGGTTGGGGTTGGAGCGACCGGCCGGCGGTTTCATTGCCCTGCACCAGCACAACGAGGCAGAGGCGTCCGACCAAGTCTTGCGGCGCCTAGCGACCGGCGCTCGCGTGGCCTACCTCAGTGATGCGGGCACTCCCGCAGTCAGTGATCCGGGGGCGCGTCTGGCCGCCACGACCCGAGCCGCCGGTTACCGAGTCCTGCCCCTGCCCGGGGCCAGCAGTGTGACGGCAGTGCTCAGTGTGGCAGGCGCGGCGGGAGCTGACCCTTCGTTCGTATTTGTTGGCTTCCTGCCCACCAAGGCGGGCGAGCGCGCAGCGGCGGTGCAGACCCTGGCTCAGGAGGCGCGCGCGGTCGTCCTGCTGGAGGCGCCGCATCGGATTGCCGAATTGGCCCAGGCGCTCGCGCCCCTGGGTGAGAGGCCCCTTACCGTGGGCCGGGAACTGACCAAGCAGTTCGAGCAGGTGCATACGCTGGCCTGCAAGGACTTTGCCGGCTGGCTGGCTGAGGACTCTCAGCGCAGCCGTGGCGAATTCGCATTGGTACTGCATCCCTGGGAAATGGCGCGCCCGGCCGAGCTCGGGCTGGACTTGTTGCGGCTCTTGCTCGCCGAATTGCCGCTCAAGACAGCGGTGCGCATTGCCGCCGAGGCCAGTGGCGGTTCGCGCAACTCCCTGTATCAGGCAGCACTGCGTCTCAAGGATTCGGGCGCGCTGGGATCCACCGAGGAGGAGGGGCTCTGAGACTCCTGGCGACTGGCCGGTGGCCCGGCGGGTTCTGCCCCAGCCTTCGGAGGTGCTCTCAGACCGCCAGCGGGTCCACGTCGACCGCCCAACGGATCAAGCCCGGCTCGCGCAGTGCCAGCAGCACCTCCTGCCAGGACGCGAGAAAGCGCTGCAGCGCGGGGCGGGAGGGGCTTTCCACCAGCAGCTGTGCCCGCTCCACGTCGGCCACCCGCTGCAAGCCCATGGGTACAGGCGAGTAAAGCAGCACTTGGCCGCTGGGATCCAGCCCCTGGGCACCATCGCGGGCGGCTTGCAGCCAGGCCTGCGCGGCTGTCTGGGTCCGCGCCTCGGCGCGGACCAGGGCCTGAAAGCCGAACGGGGGCATGCCGGCCGCTTCGCGCTCCTTGAGCTGGCCTGCGGCAAAGGCCGGAAAGTCATGGCGTCGCAAGGCGTCAAATAGCGCATGTTGCGGGTTCCAGGTCTGGACCCACATCTGGCTGCTTCCGGCTCGCGCGGCATCACGGCCGGCCCGCCCCGCGGCTTGCATCAGCAGCGAGAACAGACGTTCAGGTGCGCGGAAATCGCTCGAGTACAGGGCAGAGTCCGGGTTGACCGCTGCCACCAGGGTAATGCGCCGGAAATCGTGGCCCTTGGTCACCATTTGCGTGCCGACCAGCACGTCCACATCACCCGAATGGACCCGGGCCAACTGCGCCTCGAGCGCACCTTTGGCGCGCGTGGAGTCGGCATCGATTCGGGCCACTCGTACCGCCCGGGGCTGGCCGTCCGCGCCAGGTGCGCTCACGCTTCCCAAGAGCTCGGCGATCTGCTCTTCAAGCTGCTCTGTGCCCCGGCCGACCGGCGCGATATCGACATTGCCGCAGGAGGGGCAGGCGCGTGGCACGCGTTCACTGAGGCCGCAATGGTGGCAACGCAGGGTGCGGTCAATTTTGTGGAAGACGCGGAAGGTGCTGCAGTGCGGGCAGTCGCTTTTCCATTCGCAGGCGGTGCAGGCCAGAACCGGCGCGTAGCCCCGTCGGTTGAGAAAAATCAGGGATTGCTCGCCGAGGGTGACCCGCTTGGCAATGGCCTCCACCAAGGCTGGCGCCAGCAGAGTCCTCTTCGGTTGCAGGTTCATGTCCACCAGCCGAACCTCAGGCAAGGCGCCCGCCCCGATCCGTTCAGGCATCGCCAGCCGTTCATAGCGGCCGGTTTCGCTGGCCTGCCAGCTCTCCAGTGACGGTGTGGCCGAGCCCAGGACGACGGGCGCGCTTTGCAGCCGCCCTCGCAGCACGGCCAGATCTCGAGCCGAGTAGCGTGCCCCCTCCTGCTGCTTGTAGCTCGGGTCGTGCTCCTCGTCGACCACGATCAGGCGCAATTGCGGCAGAGACGCGAACACCGCCATGCGGGTTCCCAGAACGATCCGAGCCAGGCCGGCATGCGCTGCCAGCCAGCTCGCCAGTCGCTGCGGCGGCGTCAGGCCGCTGTGCATGGCCACGACTTGGCCAGCGCCGAATCGTTGAACAAAGCGGCCGAGGAGCTGGGGCGTGAGATTGATCTCCGGCACCATGATCAGGACCTGGGCCTGCGGGTCATCGGCCAGCGCTGCGGCGGTGGCTTGCAGGTAGACCTCGGTCTTGCCGCTTCCGGTCGCCCCGAAGAGGAGAAAGGGCTTGCCGGGGTTGGCGGGCTTGGCGATGGCGCCTGCGATTTGCACCAGAACAGCCTGCTGCTGGCTTGTGAGTGCGGGCGCATCCGCCTCGGCTGCGTTCATCGGTCCTGCATCCGGTCTGCTGCGCTTGAGTCGCCTGGCCAACTGCACGGCATCGAGGTCGCGCAGCTGTGGCGGCAGCGCCGCCAGCGCGACCTCACCGAGGCCCCGCTGGTAGTAGCCTGCGGAGAACTCCACCAACTTGCGCCAGGCCTGCGTCATGGGGGTGAGTGCATCAAGGGCGGCGGTGACCGATCGCTCTTCGATCCCTTCGGGTGTCGGCGAATCCTGCCCATCCCAAACGACGCCCAGGACCTCTCGCTTCCCCAAGGGCACACGGACCAGGGTCCCTGGCACGAGCGTGGACTCACTCTGGTAGCTCAGCGGCCCCCGCAGCCCCGTGTGGGCAGGCGTGGCGACGACGACGGACAGTCTGTGTGGCATCGCTCTGCGCAAAGTTAGGCCGGTATGCTCAGATATTCGGAAGGATTCGCGCACAAGTCCTTGAATCTAAAGCGGTTTGCCAAGCATCCAACGTTTCTGTGGATAACTTTGTTGATAGTTGGTCGTAGCGAGGCTGCAAGCCTTGAAAAATCAAGCGTTTGGCTGAGATGCTGACAAAATCGGCACCGCCCGAAGCCTATATAAATCAAGTACTTAGCTCCCATGGTGTTAGTCTGACAGGGTCAGGGCTCCATTGCAGGAGTTTGCGCACCGCAGCACGGTTTTTGTGCATAAGTCAAGTCGCATGGGCGCAGAAAATTCGTAGACCGAGGAGGTAGCTCCCCGGTCTGCGCTACTACCTTGGCGTGCGCGAGCTCAGGCCGGCGGCAAGCCGCGCATCTTCCGCGAGTGTGAGTGGACGGCCTCGACCAGGGCCTGAACATGCTCCGGCGGCGTGTGCTGGCTGATGCCATGCCCCAGGTTGAAGATGTGCGAGGGCCCCTGGCCATCGCCCTGATGCGGGGCGCCGAAGCTATCCAATAGCTTGATGGCCTCTGCCTGCACCTGCGCCGGTGGCGCGAACAGCACGTTGGGGTCCAAGTTGCCCTGCAGCGCCATGCGGTCGCCAACCAGCGCGCGCGCGCGGCCGAGGTGCACCGTCCAGTCCAGGCCCAGGACCTCGCAGTCCAAGTCGGCCATTTCGGGCAGCCACAGGCCGCCGCCCTTGGTAAACACGATGCGCGGAATGGTGACGCCTTCGTGCGTGCGCAGCAGCTGCGCGAGCACCCGCTTGGTGTAGGCCAAGCTGAACTCCTGGAAGCAGCCGTCAGCGAGCACGCCGCCCCAGCTGTCAAAAACCATCACCGCCTGGGCGCCAGCGCGGATCTGCTCATTGAGGTACAGGGCCACGGCGTCCGCATTGATTTGCAGAATACGGTGCATCAGGTCCGGGCGGCTGTACATCAGGCTCTTGACCAGTCGGTAGTCGTCGGAGCCGCCGCCTTCGACCATGTAGCACGCCAGGGTCCAGGGGCTGCCCGAGAAGCCGATCAGAGGTACACGGCCATTGAGGGCCTTGCGGATCGAAGTGACCGCGTCAAAGACGTACCGCAGCTTGTTCATGTCCGGAACGGCCAGCGCCTGTACCGCCGCGTCGTCCCGCACCACCTTCTCGAACTTGGGTCCTTCTCCCATCGCGAAGGACAGGCCCAAGCCCATGGCGTCGGGCACGGTGAGGATGTCGGAGAACAGGATGGCGGCGTCCAGCGGGTAGCGGTCCAGCGGCTGCAGCGTCACCTCAGTGGCGTAGTCGGTGTTGGTGGCCAGGCCCATGAAACTACCGGCCCGTGCCCGCGTGTCTCGGTACTCGGGAAGATAGCGTCCGGCCTGGCGCATCAGCCAGATTGGCGTGTGGTCGGTGGCCTGGCGCAGGCAGGCACGCAGGAAGCTGTTATTTTGCAGGGGTGCGAAGCTCATGCCCCCCATTGTGGCAGGGCTTTGGAAGCACCCTGCCGGGACTGCCCCAGACGTCCTGGGCGACTCTTGTCCAACTCTGGTGGCTAGCGCTGTTCTCCTTGCCTTGCCGCTCTGCAGGAGTGGTGCGAACTCCCCGCGCCTCAGGGGGCGGACAGTGCCTGTTGGATCTCGGTCGGTGAGAGTACTTCCGAGAGCAATACCGGGGCACGCCCGGGCGCCTGAAACTGGTACACGGGCACGCCGTTGCGGCCTAAGGCCCCCAGTGCTGCCGTGATAACGGGATCACGCCGAGTCCAGTCTGCGCGTAGCAGCAGCACACGACGCGCCGCGAACGCGGAGAGAACAGAGGGGTCGCTGAGGGTCGTGGCCTTGTTGTACTGGCAGGTCACGCACCAGGCGGCAGTGAAATCGACAAATACCGGGCGCCCTTGTTCGAGCGCCTGTTTCACCCGCTCAGTGGACCAAGGCTGCCAGTCTGGCCCAGAGGCATTGGCTCCCTGAGGCGCGCCTGCCGCCATGGGCAGTTCATTCAACACGCGGGGACCGAGCCAAAAGCACGCAGCAGCCAACACCGAGGCCGCGAACAGGCCCATCACGTGACGCGGTCGGCCCGCCAGGCCCAAGGCCCATGCCAGCAAGGCCAGGGACACCAGTAGGGCCAGTAGCGCAGCTGCGCCGTCGATGCCGCTTTGCTGCCCCAGTACCCAGACTAGCCAGACGACGGTGGCGAACATGGGGAAGGCCATGAGCCGGCGGAACAGGTCCATCCAAGGGCCCGACCGGGGCAGCCAATGGCCGGCCGCCGGCCAGGCGCTAAACAACAAATAGGGCATTGCCATTCCCAGGCCCAGGGCGGCGAATACCGTCAGCCCCTGCGCTGGCGGAAGTGTCACCACCGCTCCGAGGGAGGCTCCCATGAAAGGCGCGGTACAAGGCGAGGCGATGGCGACCGCGAGCACGCCCGAAAGCAGGGCATCGGCCAGCGGATGGCGCAGCTGCAGTCCGCCCCAGGATGCAGGCAGCATCGACCCGAACTCGAACAGGCCGGATAGGTTCAGGCCGATCAGTGTGAACAGCGCTGCCAGGGCCGCCACCACCGCTGGCGATTGGAGCTGGAAGCCCCAGCCCAGTTGTTCGCCACCCGCGCGCAGGGCCAGCATGATCCCTCCCAGGAAGATGAAGGCGGCCACCACACCGACGGTGTAGGCCAGGCCGCCCAAGGTTCGGGTGCGGTAGTCGGCTCCTTGGCGGGCGAAGCCGACCACCTTCACGGCCAGCACCGGAAAGACACAGGGCATCAGGTTCAGTAGCAGGCCGCCGAAAAACGCGCCGAGCAGGGCAAGGAGCCATCCCGCTGGACTGGGGCCGACCTTGCTTGCCTCTGCGTTGCGTTGCAGTGCTTCAGCGAGGGCCGGCGACACGCCGGCAGACGACGTGAAGGCCGCGGGCCAGGTGCCCGCCACCGGCAAATCTGCCCGCCAGCCGCGTCCGCCCTCAGCCACCACGACCGCCATCTGGCCGGGGGAGGCCTCTCGGTGCGGAGACAACGCCACCTGCGCGTTCCAAATGGCGCCCTGCCAGGACTGGGTCACGGCCGCAGCGTTATCAATGACGCCAGACGTTTCGGGGAACAAGGCCAGCGTCTTGCCCCGTGCATCCAAGGGCAGCCCTCTGAGTTCCAGGCGCAATATCTGGCCTTCAACCCGCGCCCCGCTCGACATGTCGCCGCCGCCGCCGCTGGCGTTGGCAGGCAGATTCCGGGGCGTGGTGTCGATGGCGGCTTGGAATTGCGCCCCATGCAGGGCGGTGCTGCCCTGTACCGGCAATTGCAGTTCGAACTCGCCTGCCTCGGGAATGCATTCGGTCTTGCATGCCAGCCACTGCGCCTTGAGCACAACTTTCAATTGAGGCGACAGCGCAGAGGGGCGAAAGTTCTGCGTGACGGTAAGCGGGACGGGGAGTAGCACCGTGCCCTCATAGCCGTAGTTCACAAGGTGGCCCACGGGTAGCCTTTGAGGTACTGGCCAGGCGACCTCGCCAGCGCCGAGGCCCTGGGGGAGGGTCCAATCGAGGGTTGTTGGCAGGCCAGAGTCACCCGGGTTGCGCCAGTAGGTGTGCCACTGCGGCTGGTGGGTAATGCGCAGTCCCAGCCAAAATGTACGACCGGCAACGATTCCGTCGGGCGCATGGGCCAACAACTCGGCACGTACTCTTTCGGTCGTCACCACGCTGCGGTCGGCCGCCCGCGCCTGTGCGTTTGCCAGTCCGCTTGCCAGTCCGCTTGCCAGTCCGATCACGAGCGCGATCACAGGGAGTAATCGCCATGCGAAGCGCTGGCCGAATTGTGTCGAGAAGCGCCAGACGGCCAACCAGGCCGAAGAGGCACTGGCTGGAATGGGGTCGATCGTCGAACCGTTTGAGCGCGACCCGGGGTGCAAGGTGGCAGACATGGCCCGATTGTCGCGGCAAGGGGCGCGCCTCGCCTGACCCCTTAATATTGACTCCATGAGTACCCCCTCTCGCTTCTGGGCCGATCTGTCCACCCATGAGTTCGCGCGCCGCCAGGCGTCGGGCCAGGCCGCGCAGACCGTCGCCGTGCTGCCAGTAGCGGCGATCGAGCAGCACGGTCCTCACCTGCCGGTGAGTGTTGACACTGATTTGGTCAATGGCATCGTGGCAGCGAGCCTGCCGCATCTTCCTTCGTCTTTGCCTGTGCTGTTCCTGCCGACCCAGTCCGTCGGCAAGAGCGACGAACACGTGCGCTTCCCTGGAACCCTCACCCTGTCGGCAGAGACCACCATCCGGGTTTGGACCGAAATTGGCGAATCGGTGGCACGCGCGGGTATTCGCAAATTGGTGCTATTTAATTCGCATGGTGGCCAGGTCAGCATCATGGACATCGTCGCCCGCGAACTTCGGGCTCGCTGCGACCTCATTGTTTTCTCCAGCAACTGGTACACCCTGCCGCTCGGTGAGGCGGTAGAGGGCCTCTTCTCTCCTGCCGAACATCGCTTCGGAATCCATGCCGGGGGCATCGAAACCTCGATGATGCTGGCCCTGCGCCCGCAGCTGGTGGACATGACGCAGGCGCGGGATTTCCGCTCGGCCTCGCAGGAGCGCGCCGACCAATTCCCTATCCTGGGCAATGGGCGCAGTGCCAAGCTCGGGTGGCAAATGCAGGACTATCACCCGGCCGGCGCCGCAGGCAATGCGGCCGCCGCCAGTGCCGACAAGGGCCATGCCCTGATTGACGCGGCTGGACTGCAACTGGCGGCACTTGTGCAGGAAGTGGCAAGGTTGCCGCTGTCCGCGTTGCGCACGGACCCTGAATTCCCGGGTTGAGGGCCCGAGCGCCGGCTGGGTGCCGTGAGCCCGGATAATCTGCCCATGCGTATCGAGACCTTGCGTGAACGCCTGCGCGGCCTGGGCGCCGGCCCCAGGCACGAGCATCGGGTGCTGCGCCTCTGGTCTCAGGCGCAGCCGCAGGACAGTGGTCCGCGGCGCTTGCAAGACTTCATGCCCCATGCCCTGATTGCCGAGTTGCCGCGGATCGAGGCCGACCTGGCCGCTCTGGCCCGATTGCAATCAGTGCATCCCGCCCAAGACGGTTCCGAGAGATTGCTGGTCGAATTGGCTGATGGCCAGGCGGTGGAAAGCGTGCTCCTGCCCCGAGAGGGGCTGTGCATCTCCAGCCAAGTGGGTTGTGCGGTCGGTTGCGTGTTTTGCATGACTGGCCGCGAGGGCTTGGTGCGCCATGTGAGCAGCGGCGAGATGGTTGCCCAGGTGGTACTGGCCCGGCAGCGGCGCATTGTCCGCAAGGTCGTATTCATGGGCATGGGCGAGCCCGCCCATAACCTTGACGAAGTGCTCGAGGCGATTGACCTGCTGGGCACGGTGGGCAATATCGGCCACAAGAGTCTGGTGCTATCCACGGTGGGTGACCCGCGTGTGTTCGAAGCGTTGCCGCAGCAGCGTGTCAGACCCGCGCTGGCCCTCTCCTTACACACCACCCGCGCGGAGCTCCGCGCACAACTGCTGCCACGGGCCCCCCGGCTGACGCCCGAAGATATCGTGGATGCTGGCGAGCGCTACGCCCGCGCGACCGGTTACCCGATCCAATACCAGTGGACGCTGATCGAAGGCGTGAACGACGGCGAGGACGAACTCGAGGGCATCGTCCGCCTGCTCAAAGGGAAGTACGGCGTCCTGAACATGATTCCCTACAACCCGGTGGCCGACCTTCAATTTCGCCGGCCGTCCTGGGAGCGCGCCGCCGGGATCGCGCGCCACCTCCACCGCCATGGCGTGTTGACCAAGCTGAGGCATTCTGCCGGTCAAGATGTCGAAGGCGGGTGCGGGCAGCTACGGGCCCGCGCGACACAACCGTCGGGTCCCGTCATCCCCATCCTGCCTGTGCCAGGCTGAGCGGGCACAGGCAGGCACCGCGCTCAGCGCGCCTTGCTGGCCCGATTGTTTTGGCTGCGCGCTTGGCCGCCTTTGCGGCCGGCCTCCCGGGCTTCTTCGGAACTGAACTCGTGGGCGGTGCCTTTTTCATGTGCCGCCCGTCCGCCTTGGCTGGCGATCTCGCGTTGGCGTTGCGGATCCATGGATGCGAAGCCCCGATTGGAGTTGCCGCTTTTGGCCTGGTTGCTGGAAGCCATGATGAGTACCCCTTGAAGAAAGCAATGGCTGTTAAGGAAAGGGTGACTGGCACTGCGCCAGCCACGCGACCATTGAGAGGCCGCTGCCATGCGGCGCTCGTCAGGATGGGCACTCGAGCTTTGTAGGACGGACTCGCGCTGTCAGACCCGCTCGGTCCCTGCTTTGCGCAGGCGATCGAGGAGGGCATCTGCGTCGTCGGACGAATTCCCGGCGCGCGGATCGCTGTTCAGGCTCTCAAGCAGACGGGCAATGGCCTGGGCGGTAGGGGGAACTGGGCCGAGGAAACGCGCTCGATCGCCTTGCGCGATCAGGAGCGTGGGAAAGGTCTCAATGTCTAGGTCACCCATTGCGCCGGCCTGGTCCTCTACGTCCACCCAACTGAATTGGACTTCTGGCATTTTTGCGGCCTGTGCCACCAGCTGGGGCCGCCATTCGCGGCAAGTGCCACACCACTGGGCGCAGAGACAAATGACTTGCCAGCCGTTCCGGGCGGAGGGCGGCGTGAGTCCGGCGTCTTGCGGGTGGCGATCTGAGGCGTTCATCGGTCGGCTGGCAGCCAGTTTAGCGGCGAGTCAGGCTCGCTGGAGTCGGTGATCCTGCACCGGGAGGAGGCTCCTGCATCGACAAAATGCATTTGATAAGGCTTGACTGCTTGGGGCTCGGCCTCAGGTGTAGGTGACCCATTCGCGCAGGCCAGGAGCATCCAAGTGGGGTAGCGAGTTATAGCTCACGAGCATGTGCCGCTTTGGCGTGAAGGCCAACTCGGTCAGGGCGGTATTACGAATCCGGAGATTGAGCTCGATGGTGGTTTCTGGCGGCGTTCGCAGCACCTGTCCCACTATGGTGGAAATCGGACCCCCACTGCTCACCACCAGCACTGACTGGCCATGGTGATGCGTACGCACGTGGTCCAGTGCGCCAGTGACGCCGGCTGCAAAGGCGGTGTAGCTTGGCATGCCGCGCGGTGTCAGGACGCCTGCCATCCATTGCGTCAGACCGTCCCGTAGGAGTCGGAAGTGGTGGCGATACGCCTCGGGCGTGTTCGGTGTCGGCAGCGGCCCTGGGTGCACTGCCTCGATCACTGCCACGCTGTCGTATTCATTGAGTCCCGGCCAGACCAGGGGCTCGCCTTGCACACCCATGCCCTCAAGCACCGCCCTCAGGGTCTGCTCGTGGCGGCGCAACGTACCGATCAGGATGGCGTCAAAGCAAATGCCACGCTCGGCAAAGTACTGACCCAGCCGCAGACTCTGGCGTCGGCCGAGGTCGCTGAGTTGATCGTAGTCGTCGGCGCCAAATGAGGCCTGGCCGTGGCGAACGAGGTACAGACTTCCCATGGCGGGAATTGTGGCCGGTCCCCGCCAGGGTATTCGGTCGCCCTTGCGACTTCTGGCGCAATTGCCCTGGCTGTCCGTGGCTCCAACCAGATGCCGGGTCGGACTGTCGCTTTGACCCCGTAGCTGCTCCCTCCGCTCACCTATCGCCCCGTACCATGCCGTTTCGGCGCGGAGTGTCGGTTTGTAGCTTTGATGTCATAGGGGGCATCTGCTAAGGGGCCGTCGCAACCCCCTGGTAGTGGGCCCCGATCTAAGTGTCTATGCCCCCGCGCGCTCGGGCTCGGGGGCAGGAAGAACTACCGAAGGACCGCCGATGCGGTACCCCGACCACGTGTCTGTTCAGACGGCAAGCATCCAGATGCTCGTCGCTAGTAGCACGCCGGCCAATAGCCGGTTGAACCATCGAAGCCGCTGGTTCTTCGCCAGCCAGTTGCGCAGAAGCGAGCCGGCGATCGCATAGGTGAAGTTGCTGGTGAAAGCAAAGAACGCCATCAGGGATGCGACGATTAACAAGCGTTCCCCCGGGTTCGGCGCAGCCTGTCCGCCAGCGTTCACCACCCACCCGGCCGTCACTGTCAGGGCCAACATCCAGGCTTTTATGTTGACGAACTGGAGTCCGACCCCCACGACGAAGCCCGGCTGCAGTGGACTGCTGTCCCTGTGCCCAGGCGGCGAGTTTTGACGCAACAGCTTCCATGCAAGCCAGATCAAATAGGCCACGCCAAGGCCCTTCACGCCCCACCGTAATGTCGGAACTTTCAAGATCAGTGCGCCCATCCCAAGCCCGCAGGCCACTATGAGCAATGTCCACCCGACGGGCACTGCCAAGCAAAAGCGGAGCGCACGCCGAAGCCCGAGGTTGGCTGCCAAAGCCGTCGACAGCGTCGTATTCGGTCCAGGCGAAAAGCTCATGGCCGTCGCGAATGTGAGCAGGGCACTCAACTCAGTGTGATCCACGGTGTCGTCGTCCAGAATTTCTCATGATCGGCTCTTCAATGAGCTGATTAAAGCAGCCTGCCGATGCCCTCGGCAACTGTTCGTCATTGGAAGGGCGCCCCGGAGAGCCGGTCTTATTGAGGTGAGGCTGGGCCAAGCTTTGCGGCGGCTCAATCGTCTGCAGCGCGATCAGGTCGTGCCGAGTACTTCCCATCTCTCGAGCGCTGACATCAACTCGTCTTCAATTTTCAGGCTGCGCGTCGCCAGTTGGGCTGCTCTCGCACTGTCCGTTCGATAGAGGCTTCCATCGGAGAGGTGTAGCTGGATCTCCTTTTGCTCCTGCTCCAGAGCCTCTACCAAGCCCGGCAGAGCGTCCAACTCCCTTTGCTCTTTGTAACTGAGCTTCTTGGCCCTACTGGCTGGGATCGTCGGCGCACCTGTCGATTCTGCGGGCTTGGGAGTGGCGGGTTTCTGCCCGCCCGCCGCCAATGCTTGGGCACGGCGGGATTGCGTCAACCAGTCCTGGATGCCGCCCTCATACTCGCGCCACTTCCCCTCCCCCTCTGCAACGAGAGTGCTGGTCACGACATTGTCTAGGAAGCTGCGGTCGTGGCTCACGAGGAACACGGTTCCCTCGTATGACTGGAGCAGGTCCTCCAAGAGCTCAAGCGTATCGATGTCCAAGTCGTTCGTGGGCTCGTCCAGCACCAACACATTGGCCGGGCGTGCAAATAGCCTTGCCAGCAGCAGTCGATTCCGCTCGCCACCAGAGAGCGACCTGACAGGCGAGCCCGCCCGCGCCGGGGGGAAAAGGAAGTCCCCAAGGTAGCTCTTCACGTGCTTGCGCTGCGCACCAATCTCGATCCATTCGCTACCTGGACTGATGAAATCCTCCAGCGTGGCGTCGAGGTCTAACGCGTCGCGCATTTGGTCGAAGTAGGCGACTTCCAATTTGGATCCGCGCCTCACCGATCCAGCGTCAGGCTCAAGCTCACCAAGGATTAACTTCAGAAGGGTGGTCTTACCTGCACCGTTGGGTCCTACCACTCCCACTTTGTCGCCACGCAATAGCGTTGCAGAAAAATCTAAGACGACTGTACGGGCTGGGCCGCCGGCCGTGTCACCGAACGATTTGCGTACGCTATCCAGTTCGGCAACGATCTTTCCGGTCGGTAGTCCTGTCGCCACTTCAAGTTTGACTCGTCCTAGCGATTCACGACGTGCTGCCCGCTGGGACCGCAGCCGCTCGAGCCGCGTGATCCTTCCTTGGGCTCGTGTGCGCCTGGCTTCAACTCCCTTTCGCACCCATACCTCCTCTTGCGCTAGAAGCTTGTCGGCCTTGGCAAGAATGACGCTCTCCTGCTCCGACTGCTCCTCCTTGAGGGTTTGGTAGCGGCTGAAATTGCCTGTGTAGTTCCGTAGCCTTCCCCGATCCAATTCGACGATCCTGGTAGCTATCCTGTCCAAGAAGGTGCGATCGTGGGTGATCACCAAGACGCTGCCATTGAAATCGATCAGCAGATCTTCCAGCCATTCGATGGCCTCTAGATCGAGGTGGTTGGTTGGTTCGTCTAAAAGAAGAACATCCGGTCGAGTGACCAGGGCCTGGGCCAGCGCAACTCGCTTGCGCATCCCGCCCGACAGCGTCGCAACCTTCGCGCTTCCAGGCAGCTTAAGCCGGTGCAAAGTTTCCTCTACCCGCTGCTGCCAGTTCCATCCGTCTTGCGCCTCGATCTCCCTTTGGAGCGCGTCGAGCTCTCCGTGTCCTTCTGTGTAGCGCTCGATCAGGTCCAAAATCCCGCCCAAGCCTTGGCGAACCGAGTCGAACACCGTTGATGCTGCCTCCAGGACAGGCTCCTGCGGAACGTACGCGCGGCGGAGCCCTTGCTGAATCTGCAAGGTCCCATCGTCGGGCTTTTCAAGCCCCGCCAGTATCTTGAGGAGCGATGACTTGCCGGCGCCATTTCTACCGATCAGCCCTACACGCTCTCCCTCCAACAGGGAGAAGTCGGCGTGGTCAAGAAGGGCGACATGCCCGAAAGCAAGTTGGGCGCTAGACAGTGTGATCAATGCCATAGGGCGCGCTGATACCGTGTTGAGTGATTGGCTAGGGTATCACCTGCCCAATGTTGGCCTCGGGCGCCAGCAAGGGCCAAGCTATCGAGGTCGCAAACGAATGCAGGGGCGTGGTTCAGTTCTCCGCGCCAGGCTTGGCGCGCCAATCGCCACCACAGATCTCATCCCGATGCGCCGATGGACATGAGCCCAAAATCGAGACGGGTGCCCCCCGCCGAAAGAGCGATCAGCCTGTCGGTGTATACTCATGGGCTTCGCTTCTTTAGGCGACCTCTAGGATGTCTAGATGGTTCTGATGGAGTTGAGGGGGTTGCCTGATGTGGGTAGCTTGAGTTGGTTTACTGGGGGTGCTCAGGGGCTGGCGAAAAAAAGTTTGACGGTGTCTTTAAAACCGTGTGATAATTCAAGGCTTCGCTGATCGCGGCGGGGGTGGTTGGGTGGCGGTGGTTGCTGCGTGCCTAGCGGGTTTGGATCTTTAAAAATACACAGCCGATAAGCGTGGGCGTTTGGATGGCGAGCAAAGTAGTGCT